>JAJRVV010000099.1 GCA_024277135.1 Chloroflexota bacterium
CGAAGCAGAATTCTTGCTGTTTGACGAATTGTTCAGAGCCAGAAAAGAAGCTGGTCTAACTCAATCTGATGTCGCCAACCGGATGGGAACAAAAACATCAGCGATAGCCAGGCTAGAAGCTGGCGGCGGCAGCAAAAAACATTCACCATCTATAACCACATTACGAAAATATGCTGAAGCTGTTGGGTGTCGGTTAGAAATCCGACTTGTGCGTAACTAACCGTCTGAACCCAAGTGGGGATAAGATATTCAAGGACCCGTTGACGACGGCGGCGGCGATTGACCGGGTGGTGCATCACAGCATCATCATCGAATTTGGGCGTGACATCAAGAGTATGCGCATGGAAGAAGCGGCGAAACGGAGCCAGCAGCCTTTGCCGGCGACCCTAAACGTAGGGTAACTTTTCGAATGAAGAAAATGATGGCAAAAACGACGCCCAAAGTGCGCAACCAGAAATTGTTCTGTTATCCCGACCCGCAGCCGGTTTGTACGCTGGATACGCCGGCCTGGTTTGCCTGGCTGGAAACGGCGACGACGTTCCGCTATTTCAGCGAGCAGCGGCGCAATGTCTATAATGGAAACGGCCCCCTGTTTGCGCCGGTGTCATTCCGCAAGGAGCAGCGGCGGCAGGGGTATCTGTGGCATGCGTATCGTCGCGTGTATCGTGTGTTGCACAAACGGTACGTGGGTAAGTCGGCCGGGTTAACAATGGAGCGGTTGGAGGAAACGGCCGTGTTGCTCAATGAGATTTGGTGACAGATGAGGTGTGTAAGGAGGGTCTATGGCATGTGTTTGCAGGCTGATTGGCAACTTGTAGCAGTGGGTTTTGATGAGAATGTTATGGGCATTTCTAATTGTCGTTGATGGGCATTTCTAATTGTCGTTGACCGCTTATAGATATGTCGGGATTGTATCTCCAATTGTTTAGCTCTTTTGGTCATGAATTCATCCTCCACACTCTGATGTGATGAATGCCCATGATACCAAAACTTTGCCCTCGTGATACTTTTGCCTCAATGTATTATAATCAAGTTCTTTTGAGAAGGCTTTTTTGAGAAGGCTTTTGGCTTCCCAGCTCAATATAACGCCAAAGAACAACCGTATTATACAAAAAAACTGACAAGTCAAATGTTGTTTACCCGCTGAATGGGCTGTCCCAATTTGGCAGCAAGAGCGGGGCTGACTATAATTTCGGGCGATTCGTTATTTAATTCAATTGGTCAGTGCCAGAAACCTGGCTCATTGGATTAAGCGCAGCATATTTGGAAAGGCCGTGAGAAACGGCTTTTTTGTTTTAAGGACGGGATAGGTGGCAATTAGACGTTGGCAGTGGGTCAGACGATGGCTGCCGCTGGCGATAGGGGCGGCGGTGATGGCGGTGTGGGCCTGGGCGGCACGGCCGTCTCCCCTCACTGCCCCCATCCTCACCGACGACATCAGCCAAACCCGGCTCGACACCGTGCCCCCCGCGCCGCGAAACGAGCAGTATCTTGAACAAACCTTTGTGCCCCGCTGGAATGGGTTGAGCGAAGTTGAACTGATCGCTGCCCGAAGCGGAGAGCCAGATGCGGCAGAGGACGGCCGTCTCACCCTGCAACTCTTCGACGACGACGCCACCCTCATCACAGAACAAACCCTGGAAACATCCGCCATTAGCCACAACCAAACAATCACGCTAAGTTTTGACCCACAGACCCGTTCGCTCAACCGTACCTACCGGCTGCGCCTTTCCGGCAACGAGACAAATCCCGTTTCCGTGTGGGCGTATGACCTGGATGTGCTGGCGCGGGGCCAATTGACGGCGACGGCCGCTGCCAATGCCCAGGAACTCCGCTTCACCACCCGCACCCAACTCACCTTTGCCGACGCTGTTTGGTCGTTAGTCACCATGCTCTCCCGCGACGGCCTGATCATGCTTCTGGCGTTATTTTTTTTGCCGCTGCCGGGTTGTTTGCTTTTATTGCTGGTAGAAAAAACGAAAAACGAAAAACGAAAGGGAGAACGGCCGTCCTTTTCCGCTACCCGCTTCCCACTAACCGCTACCCGCTTCCCGCTCACCCCCCTTCTTGCCGATCCCTTCGCCTGGTGGGGGACAGCTTTTGCCCTGGGCGTCAGTCTGTGGCCGATGCTCTGGTTTGGGCTGACGCTGGCCGGCGGCCGTTTCCACTCCTGGTCACTCTGGGCCATCTTCATCCTGGGCTGGACGGCCGTCCTCACCCTTTGGTTGAGCAATAGAAACGCCAGAGAAAAACGCCCTCGCCCCATCACCTTGTCACCCCGTCACCTTGTCGCCCTGTCGCTCCTGGCCCTCATCCTGGCCGCCCGCCTCTTGGCCGTACGCGACCTGGCCTTTCCCCCCTGGGTGGATTCCGGGCGGCATTCGTTGATTACGGCAGTCATGACCGAAACCGGCCAGACCCCCAGCGACTACGCCAGCTACCTGCCCGTCACCCGCTTCCCTTACCACTTCGGCTTCCACACCCTCGCCGCCAGCCTGGAACTGATGAGCGGCTGGCCTTTGCCCCGCCTGCTGCTGTTTTTGGGGCAGTTGCTCAACAGCCTGCTGCCGCTGACGGTGTACGCGGCCGTCTGGCTCATCCTGCGGCGGCGGGGGGCGGCGCTGCTGGCGGCGTTTTTGGTGGGACTGCCCTTCCTCTTCCCCGGCTTCTACGCCACCTGGGGGCGGCTGACCCAGTTGACGGCGATGTTGGTCATGCCGGTACTGGTGGCTTTTACCTGGCTGGTGGTACGCGGCGGACGAGCCTGGCGGCGGGCTTGGTGGCTGTTGGCGCTGTTGGCCGCGGGCGTCTTTTTTACCCATTTCCGCGTGTTTGCCTACTACTTACCGCTGCCTTTTGTGGTTTGGCTGAGCGCCAGAGGGCGGCAAGGCCATAACCTGTTGGCCGCTGCCGGATCGGGTTTGCTCCTAGCCGGGCCGCGCCTGTTCCAGCTTTTAGCTATCACCAACCCCGGCCGCCAAATCACCTACACCCAGACCAGCTATAACGCCTTCCCCACCAACTACATCACGCCGGGTTGGGAGCGGTATTACTGGACGGCCGCCAGCATTGGGCTGGTTTTGGCGTTGACTGCCGTGCTGCTGCGCCGCCGCTGGCCAGTTTTGCCACTGGTGATGACGGGGTGGACGGCCGCCCTCTTAGCCGCGCTCAGCCTGGACCGATGGGGCTTGCCCGGCACAACCGTCCTCAATTTGAACAGCATGGTCATCACCCTGTTTTTGCCGCTGGCCTTGTTTTTGGCGGCAACGGCCGTCCCCCTCTGGCGCTGGCTGCGGCAAAGGCATTGGCTGGCGGCGTTGATGGCCTGGTTCTGCCTGGGCGGCGGGCTGATGGCCGTCACCCTCTTCGGCGTCCGCCAACAAATCAGCATCCTCAACCCGCAAACCATCCTGGCCCGGCCAGCCGACCTGCCGGCGCTGGCCTGGGCGGACCAGAATTTGCCGGAGACGGCCGTCATCGCCGTCAACAGCTGGAAATGGTTGGGCGAAACCTGGTCGGCCACCGATGGCGGCTTATGGCTAGTTCCCCTCACCGGGCGCTCGACTACCACGCCCCCGGCCGACTACACCTATAATCCAAAGCTGGTACAGCAAGTGCGCCAATTCAACGAAACGGCCAGCGCCGTCCCCGACTGGAGCGACCCGACCCAGGCCGATTGGCTGCGACAACAAGGCGTCACCTATATCTTCATCGGTCAGCGCGGCGGCTTTTTCGATCCGGCGGCGCTCAATCGCAACCCGGCGGTGGAAATGGTGTACGGCCGTGACGGCGTCTTCATCTTTTCCCTGTTCCCCAGCCCCTAAATTTATAACGCGCTGCATCATGTTGCTTCGCCTTCCCCATAAAGTTATAATCGTCACAATCTGGCGGCGGGTGGCGGCATTCATCCATCACCTTCACAACGCTAATCGTAACCGATCAATCAATCGCGGAGAAGACCTGCGGGGTTTCCCTCAAAACCTCGCAGGTCTCCCCAAAACATATGCTGATAAAAGTAAAAATCCGTCCTCAGGAAGCCCTGCCATTTCCCGGCATTTGCGTGTGCTGCGCCCATCCAGCCGCGGAGCGGATGGATGTGCGTCGCCGCATGGGCCGGGTGACGCGGATGGTTGAAGCGCCGCTGTGCGTTGATTGCCACCGAGAACTGCACCGGCATTCCGCGCCGGAAAAGCGTTTGCAGACGATTGGCCGGCTGGCGACCGGCGGAGCGCTGTTGCTGACGTTGGCTGTGGCGCTGCTGCTCACGCCGGCCAGGATGACTTTTGGGCTGCGCGTCTTGTTGGCGTTGTTGGCCGGGCTGATCGTGGCGGAAGGAGTCGTGTTGTGGTTCCGCCGCCTGGTGCAGAATGCGGCGTCGCCGGAGAGGAAAGCGATTCGGGAGGCGGTTGCTATCTCCCATTTTTCCTGGCGCGCCACCACGTTTGATTTTGCTAACGAGACTTTTGCGGCTCGTTTCCAACAGTTGAACCAGCCGTATTTGATGGACCCTAAAACGTAAAACGAAAAGCGCAAGGTCTGCGTTTTACGCTTTACGCAACACGTTTTTTAACGGAGGATTTTGATGAAAGTAGTCGTTTGTACCAAGCAGACGCCCAGCACCACGGCCGTCATCACAGTAGATGACAGCGGCCAGGTGAGTTGGGACGATCCCGGCGGTAAACCCAATGTGGTCAACCCCTGGGATGAGTTCGCCATTGAAGAAGGCATTCGCCTTAAAGAAAAGCATGGCGCTACTGATGTGGTGGCGTTGACGGTGGGCGATGAGGCCAGCAAGGAGGCGTTGAAAACCGGGTTAGCCATGGGCTGCACTGAGGCTGTCCTGGTATCTGATGACGTTTTTGCCGGTTCTGATTCATTGGGCACAGCCCGCGTTTTGGCCGCGGCCATCAACAAGGTGGGCGATGTGCAGATCGCTTTATTTGGCAAATCAGCTATTGATGGGGATACGGGGCAAACGGCCGTGCAAACCGCCCGTCAACTCGGCTGGACGCCCCTCACCTTTGTCTCTGCCATCAAAGAAATTGGCGATGGTCAGATCACCGTGGAGCGGCTGTTGGACGAGGGCAAACAGAACGTCACCGCGCCGCTGCCCGCCGTCGTCAGCGTGGTCAAGGAGATCAACGAACCCCGCTACCCTTCCTTCATGGGCATCCGTAAAGCTAACCGGGCCAACATCCCAGCCTGGACGGCGGCCGATTTAGAACTAAACGGGGACGCCGGCGCTGCCGCCAGCAAAGTGGACTGGTCGCACATTTATGCCATTCCGCCGCGCCAAGGCAGCGTCGAGATCATCGAGGCGGAAAGCGTCGCAGAACAGGCTTCAATTCTGGCGGACAAGTTGTTTGAGGAGAAGGTGATATGAGCGGCGTATGGGTATGGATTGAGAACAAGAACGGCGACATCGCCACCATCAGCAAAGAAACGTTAGGCGCGGCGCGCACGGTGGCTGATGGCCTGGGCCAGCCGTTGACCGCCCTCGTATTCGGGCAGGATGTGTCCGGCGTGGCCGATGCCACGTTTGACCTGGGCGCAGATGCGGTTTTAGGCTGTGATGACGCCACATTGGCCGACTTTCGCGTGGAAGCGTATGGGCCGCTGCTGACCCAACTGGCGCAGGAGCGGCAGCCGGCTGTGATTCTGGCGGGCGCTTCTACGCACGGCCGTGATCTGGCTGCCTGGGCCGCCGCCGACCTGAATGCTGGATTGGTGGCCGACGCCATCAACCTGACAGTGGATGGCGATACCGTCAAAGCCACCCGTCCGGTATATGCCAGCAAATTGCTCTCCACCGTTTTCGTGAAGGACGGCGTGCAAATCATTACGTTACGCAGCCGGGCTTTCCCGCAGGCGGAAGCCGCCGGCGGCGTAGGTTCGGCCGAATGGGTGGATGCAATCGTGGCCGAGGATGACATCCCCACCAAAGTGACCGGGTTTGCCGGGAAAGATGGCGGCGTCAGCTTAAACGACGCCAGTATCATCGTCAGCGGCGGTCGCGGCGTGGGCGGCCCGGAAGGGTTCGAGCCGGTGCGTGAACTGGCCGAGGTGTTGGGCGCGGCCGTGGGCGCTTCGCGGGCGGCGGTGGACGCCGGTTGGATTTCGTATGATCATCAGGTGGGGCAGACGGGCAAAAATGTCAGCCCCGATCTGTACATCGCCAACGGCATCAGCGGCGCCATCCAGCACCAGGCCGGGATGCGCTCGTCCAAAATCATTGTAGCGGTGAACAAAGACCCGGATGCGCCTATTTTCAAGCTGGCGCATTATGGCATTGTGGCCGACTTGTTTAAGGTGTTGCCGGCGTTGACGGCCGAATTCAAGCAGCGTTTGGGCAAATAACGCGGCGTGTTCGGCTTGACTGGCAATTTGACGTTCGGTTATCATGAAGGTAGCCGAACGTTTTTTTATCTATACTTATCGGGAGGCGAATGATGCAAGATAATCCTTACAAACAATTGGCTTTGCGGCTGGATGCGCTGCCCAATGGCTACCCGGCCACTGAGAGCGGGGTGGAACTGGATTTGCTGGCGACGATGTTTTCCCCGGAAGAGGCGGCGTTGACGGCGCAATTGAAGGTTCCGGTGGAGACGGCTGGACAAATCGCAGAGCGTACCGGAGGCGACTTACAAGAGGTGAAAACCCTGCTCAAAGGTTTGGCGCAACGGGGGTTCATTCGTACAGGCCGGGCGGAAGACGGGCTTGGCTTTGGCCTGATGCCCTTTGTGGTGGGCATTTATGAGGCGCATTTGGGGCAGCTAGATGCGGAACAAGCCCGTCTGTTTGAAGATTACTACCAACAGGTGTTTGGGCGCGTCCTGACGATTCAGCCCCAATTGCATCGGGTGATTCCCGTCAATGAAAGCGTGTGGATGGAGATGGAAATCCACCCATATGAAAGCGTGACCACGATTGTCGATCAGGCGCAGTCGTGGGGCGTGATTGATTGTATCTGCCGCCAGCAAAAGGCGCTGATCGGCGATCCGTGCCAGCATCCGGTGGATGTGTGCTTGATTTTGCACAAACGGCCGCATGCGTATGACGGCCGTGCCGGGATTCGGACGTTGACTCATGACGAAGCAGTCGCTACCTTGCAGCGGGCGACCGATGCCGGACTGGTGCATACCGTCAGCAACGACCAGCACGGAACCCATTATGTGTGCAACTGCTGTACCTGTTCTTGCGGTTTCCTGCGCGGGATGGCGGATTTGGGTATTGTCAATGTGGTGGCCCGGTCAGCCTTTGTCAATCAGGTGGACGAAGATTTGTGTATGGGCTGCGAAGATTGCCTGGACGCCTGCCAATTTGACGCCCTGGCAATGAGCGAAGCCGGGTTTGTGGTGGAGGTAACTCGGCAGCGGTGCGTCGGCTGCGGCGTCTGTGTGCCCACTTGCTCTACCGAGGCGTTGGGACTGGTGCGCCGTCCGGCGGACGAGGTCAAGCCGGTGCCGGCGAATATAATTGAGTGGGGGGTGCAGCGAGCGGCCGTGCGCGGTCTGGATTTGACCCAGCTTATGTAAAACCATCATGAGGTAAAAGCGCGTATAGCCAATATGAAACGAAAACGAAATGTCGTCTATTCGACCGACCCCGCCTTTAAGAAACGGTGTCCTCGCTGTGGCAGCTTCCCCTGCCGTTGCCCTAAACCCAAAAGCATTCCCCCGCAGCAGCAAGCGCCGCGCATCTTCCGGGATCGCAAAGGACGGGGCGGCAAAACCGTCACGGTAGTGCGTGATTTGCAATTGACGCCCGATGATTTGACGGCGTTAAGCAAGCGGTTGAAGCGGTTATGTGGCGCCGGCGGCGCCATAAAAGAGGGCGCGGTTGAGATTCAAGGGGATCATCGAGAAAAGGTGGTCGCTGAATTACAGAAATTGGGGTACAAAGCCAAGTTGGCCGGCGGTTGATGCGCTTCTTCCCACCTTTTCCGGCTCGTTTTTAGGATATTGCTGCTTTTTGTAATGGTCAAGAATACTTGTAGCCGCGAAATCCCTTTCGCGCCAGACTACGCGGTTAGAAGCTGAATACGTTTCATAGGCAACAAAAAACCAGCCAATGGCTGGTCGTGTTGGATGTTTGTTTGTTTGGTTGTTCGGGGTTAGTTGCCGGCGGCGAAAGCGGCGTTGTTCATAATAACTTCGGATTGGACCAGAACTTCGCCATTGACCCAAACTTGAAGCGAGTATTCTCCGTTTTGGAACCCTTCTTCTGGCGTGAAGTAAATGTAACCGGGGCCATTGTCGCCGTCATTCCATAGCTTGTTACCACCATCAACCACTTCGCCATTTAACCGCCAAACCCAGGCCCATTCCATGCCGTTTGCCATTTGGGTGTAATCAAATGTGGCATAGAGAGTGTAGTATCCTTCGGCAAAGATGCCGGCTGGATTGATGGCTTGGTACCGGTCAGATATTTCAGTGGAGAAGGCCAGGGCGCCGAGGTCGGTATCGGGATTGAGTTCAGCCGTAGGCTCGAATTGGTCGAATTGGGCGGGGAGGGTTTGGTCAGCTTCTGTTTCGACAGCGGACAAGAGGAGGTCGGGGGTGGTTTCGGTGAAAAGGGCGGTGTTGGCTACGGCCGTCGCCGCATCAGCGCTTTCCCGGAATAATGCCACAATATCTTCGCGGGGGGGTTTGGCGTTAGCCAAAATGGCGACGCGGGGGGTAGGGTCTTCCGGTTCCTGCCAAGCAAACGCAGAGGTAACGGCCGTGACCATCATCAAAGCCAAACTTGCCATCAAATATGATTGCAACTTCTTTTCAGCCTGACGACGGAGGAAAAAATAGGGGGAACACTTCAAATCCCGCCAGGATTTGATTGTAATAGCCAAGGTCAGCGCCATCATTAACAAGAGAGCGCCAAGCAACCAGGGAACTATTGTATCACTAAATAAAGCCGACAAATTTACCTCTTCCCACTTTAAATCCAGTGGGAATTATAGCATTGTGTTCAAATCAATCAAGTATTTATGTCAAAAAACGCAAAAGATCAGGGTAATTCTGTGCCAAATGTCACTAATCTGACGCTAATGTGCCCCCGCCTTTGGAAATTGTGAGAGAATGAAGCATACTTGTGGAAACGGAATATTTTATGGCTAAACGGTCTAATCCATGATCCAAATCAAAGAACTTGTTAAAAACTATGGGGTGAATCCGGTGTTGCGCGGGGTGAACCTGCATGTGCGGCCTGGCGAGTTTGTCACCCTGGTGGGGACCAATGGCGCCGGCAAAACGACGATGCTGCGCATCATCGCCACCTTGCTCAAACCCACATCGGGCGAAGTGAAGGTGGGTGGCTGGCCGTTGCCGCAGTTCGCCGGCAATGTACGCCAACATATCGGCATGGTGTCGCATCAAGCGTTGTTGTATGGCGACTTGACGGCCGCCGAAAACCTCGAATTTTTCACCCGTTTTTATCAGCTAGACAATCGAACAGAACGGGTAATGAAAGCGTTGAAAGAGGTGGGGCTGCTGGCTCGGCAACGGGACCCGGTGAGCACCTTTTCGCGGGGGATGGTACAGCGATTGACGATTGCCAGAGCCACACTGCATGGGCCGGAGGTGCTGCTGATGGACGAGCCGTACACCGGTCTGGATCAGGATGCGTCGGCGTTGTTGGACAATTTGCTGCTGCGGGAAAAGGAGCGGGGACGCACGATTTTGATGATTACGCATGATCTGGCGCATGGCTTGAACGTGTGTGATCGGGCGGTGATTTTGAGCCGGGGGCAAATTGTGGCAGAGGTGGAAAGCGGCGCGATGAGCGAATCGGAGTTTCTCCAGGTGTATGCGCAGAAAACGCAAAGACGGCGGAGGCGGAAGGCATGAGTGGGCCAACATCCTCAGGTAAAAGAAGTTCCTTTTGGACGGCCGTGTTCACCATCGTCTGGAAAGATTTGCTAATTGAAAAACACACCCGGCAAATCATCAGCGTCATGAGCATGTTCTCATTAGTGACGGTGATCATGTTCAATTTCGCGGTAGACCCGGAAGATTTGGCCGCCGCTCGCAACGTGGCCACCGGCTTGCTGTGGGCCACTATTTTGCTGGCGGGAACGTTGGGATTAAACCGGTCGCTGGCTATTGAGCAGGAGAATCGCACGATTGATGCGGTGCTGATGGGGCCGGTGGAACGCAGCGCCATTTATCTGGGCAAAGTGATCAGCGTCACCTTGTTTTCCTATTTTTTGGAAGCGGTGTTGGTGGTGATGTTTGTCGTCTTTTTCAACAAACCCTTTTACCGGCCGATGGTGCTGCTGATGCTGGTGATGGGCACGGTGGGTTACGTCGCCGCCGGGGTGCTGATCACTTCGATGACCATCCAGACGCGGACGCGGGAGGTGTTGCTGCCGGTGTTGCTGCTGCCGTTGTCGCTGCCGTTGGTGCTGCCGGCGGCTAATGTGGTTGCCAGTTACATGGCCACCCCGCCGCCGGAATTCGCCGATGTTCAGAGCGGGGTGTTTTTAGTTTTAATTTATGATTTACTCATGCTCACAACCGGTTTTTTGACGTATCATTACGTGGTAGAATCTTAGGTTTCTGGGCAGCGCTCGCTGTCCTTAAGGAAGAGGTAGAGAGATGCAACTAACACGCTTGGAGCGGCACACGCACACATTGAATTGGGCGGCCGCTATCATGATTTTACTCAATCTGGGTTTTATTTTCTTTTTTGCCCCCACCGAACGAACGATGGGAAATGTGCAACGGATTTTTTACTTCCATGTCGGCGCGGCCTGGGTGGGTGCGGTGGCCTTTTTTGTGGCGTTGGCCTGCGGCGTGTTGTACCTGCGACGGCCGTCCAAAACTTATGACACCATCGCCCTGGCTTCCGTAGAAATCGGGCTGGTCTTTTTGACGATGGCCACTGCTTCCGGTTCCATCTGGGGCAAACCAGCCTGGAATGCCTGGTGGACGTGGACACCCCGGCTGACGCTCATCACCATCGCCTGGTTGACCTATGCCGCTTATTTCATGTTGCGAGGCGCCGTAGAAGATGAGGAAAAGCGGGCTAGATTTTCTGCTGTGTATGTCATCGCCGCTTTTGTCACAATCATATTATCCTATCTCAGCGTTCGTCTTCTGAGAGATGTTCACCCGGTGGTGGTGGGCGACACGCTAGAGTCGGCGCAAGGCGCGGCAAAAGGATTGCAAGATTTTTCTGGAAATCGGCTTGCGTATAGAATGGGAATCACTTTAACCATAAGCGTATTCTCTTTTTCCGTGCTTTACCTGTCCTGGTTGGCAAACCGAATCCATTTACAACGATTGATTGATGAGGCTAATTCCCTCAAGTTGCGCGTCGCTGCCCGTTTGCAAGGAGAAAACGCATGAACTTTAATCCTGTTTTGCTTTCCATTTGGCTGCAAGAAAGCATGAACGACCCCAATCAATTTAACAACTTTTTGGCGTTGGGTTATGCCGTGATGTGGATCATCGCTACCTTTTACATCGTCAGCCTGGTCGCCCGGCAACGTAATATCCAACAAGACATGGAGTTGATGCAGCGTTTGTTGCAAGAAGATGAAGATGAGGCAGGATTGTAGGCCGCTTTACTTTTCTCGCATTTGCAAATGTGTATGTTTGATAGGGTGAAGTGGAAATTCACCTGGTATTGGGGCAGAAAGTCACCGATTCTGTCCCTTTTTTATTTGACTGAGCGGTAAGGCGCATTTGTTTTAATTTCGAGATTGGCTCAATTTAGTCAGGAGACACCACGCGCCGCGGCGCACCACGAATGAATGAAAACAGCTAGAGGGGAGAGCCAGAGCTAGAGGAAGAGCGATCCCTCTAGCTCTACACTCTAGCTCTAGCTATTTACAAGGGAGATGAATCGATGCTAAAAGATTCTTCATTACCAGCCCCAATCAGAGCGCTTTCGACAGGCCAGCGCTTACTGGTTGTGCTAGCGGCCGTCGTTATCGGCTTTTTGATCGTTGGATCGCTTAATCAGGCCAATTCGACGAATGAATTTGCTGTCGGTATTCAGACGCAGCCATTTTTGGTGCTGGCGGCGCTGGCGTTTTTTTCCGGGATTTTGAGCTTTGTCTCCCCTTGTACGCTGCCGGTGCTGACGGCGTATTTTGCCTTTGCCTTTAAGAGCGGCCGCAGTCAGATCGCTTCCAACACGTTGGCGTTTATGCTGGGTCTGGGAACGACGTTCAGTTTGTTTGGCGCGGTGGGGTTTGCGCTGGGCCGGGTACTGCTCCAGAGTCAGCAGTTGGTTTTGTTGGTGGGGGGCGCGGCCGTACTCGTTTTTGGCATGTTTAGTTTATTAGGCAAAGGGTTCACCGGCATGCAGACCAGCGGCAGCGCCCAGCCGCAAAACGCCACCCTCGGCGGTTCTTATGTATTCGGTCTCGCCTTCGCTGTCGGCTGGTCAAGCTGTGTCGGCCCCATTTTGGGCGTGGTGTTGACCATGGCGGCGCAAACCACCTCCGTCTGGAACGGCATGATGCTGTTATTCATCTACACGCTTGGTTTGGGGCTGCCCCTTTTGATTATCTCCACTTTCTTTGGCCGGATGAGCCGCCAGAGCCTGTTCTGGCGTGCCTTGAAAGGCAAAGGATGGGAATGGGACACGCACGCTTTTGTGGTGGCGCTGGTGTGGGCATTGGCCGTCTGGCGCATTTTAGTGGCTGTGGCGGAATATGCGTTCCGCAATTTCGATTTTTTCGCCGGTCAGCAAATTTTGTTGGCGCATGAAATCGGATTGTTAGTCGTGGCTGTGCTGGGCGCGGCGTTGTGGGTCTTCACCAGCCCCAAAGAGAAGAAAATGACGCTTTATCTCCACTCGACTCAATTGCTCAGCGGCGCTCTGTTCATTTTGATGGGCATCCTCATGTTAGAAGCACAGTTGGCGCTGTTTAACAATTTCGCTTCTACTGATTTTTATATCAATTACATCACCCCTGTTGAAGATTGGATGGTGAATGTGTTTAGCGGTTAGGAATAACGGAAGGCAGAAGGCGAAAGGCAAAAGGTAGAAAGGATTGTTTCAGATGTCGCATAATGAATTTGAAATAACGCCGGGGCGGAATCCACTCGTTTTGGTGGGTGGGGCGATCCTGGTGGGTCTGGCGTTGGCGCTGCTTTTCTTTGGCGGTAGTTTGTCTGGCGGCGACCAGACGGCCGCAGACACGGCCGTGTCCCCCAACAACAGCGGCTTCCTCCAGGTCGGCGACACTCCATACGATTTTGTGTTGAATGATTTAGCTGGCAACCCGGTGCAGTTGAGTGAATTGAACGGCCGTCCCATCATCCTCAACTTCTGGGCCACCTGGTGCGTTCCCTGCCGCATCGAAATGCCCGAACTCCAGGCTGCCTTTGTCGAGCATCAAGATAAAGGGCTGGCGATCCTGGCCGTAGATAACCAGGAATCAGCCAAAGCGGTTGATCTGTTCTTCAGCGAACTGGGCTTAACGTTCACCCCGGTTTTAGATACCGAAGGCGTGGTGGCGTCGCAATACAACATCGTCAACTATCCCGCCACCTTCTTCATCAACCCCGAAGGCGTCATCACCGTTGTTCATCGCGGTTTGATGGTCAAAGAACAGCTAGATGAGTACCTGGCTCAAACCATCCCCGATCTGTAAAGTTGGCTTTTCAGGATTTCAAGAGAAAATAAAACGAAAAACGCAAGGCGAAACCGGATTATCGGCGTATCCTTACGTTTTCCGTTTTTACCGGGAGAAACAGATGGCAGCGCCGACAAAGAAACAGCAACCCGTCACCGGCTGGCAGCGCGATCTCGTCATTCGGCTTGATAAATGGATTTACAGCTTCAGCCGCCATTGGCTGGCCGCGTTCAATGTGCTGGTGGGGATTTACGTCGGCTTGCCCGTTTTGGCCCCGGTGTTGATGAACGCGGGCGCGACTGCGCCGGCCCAAGTTATCTACACCGTCTACAGCCCTATGTGCCATCAAATGGCCTCTCGTTCCTTCTTCCTCTTCGGCGAGCAGGTCGCCTATCCCCGCCAAATCGCCGGGACCAACTTAACCCCCATCGAATCATACACCCCTGATATTCCGGAGTTCGCCGGGGCAGCTCCGGCCAACTGGGCCCAATTTTGGGCGTCGGCGCGGGAGTTTGTGGGGAACGGCCGTATGGGTTACAAAATGGCGCTGTGCGAACGGGACATGGGGATTTATGCTTTTGTGCTGATCGGCGGGCTGGCATATGCTTTCTTGCGCCGGTTTACCTCTGTCAAACCATTGCCCATTTGGGCCTTTCTACTGATCGGGATTGGTCCCATCGCTTTGGACGGGTTCAGCCAATTGTTCAGCCACTTCTTCACTCCCCTGGATGGCTCGATCCCCACCGGCTTACAAGGCACACTGCACAATTGGCTGGCGCTGCGCGAAAGTACGCCGTTTTTGCGCGTTTCCACCGGTGGGCTGTTTGGCTTTATGCTGGTTTGGCTGGCCTACCCCCATGTGGATTTGGGCATGCGGGGCACAGAACGGGATTTACAAAAGAAGCTGACGCGGATTGGGGGATTGCCCTAGCTATCAGGTGAAAATCCCGCAACGCTTCACTCGAACCAAGCTGGAAGTAAATGGGGAGCGAATGCTGGCCTGGAGTCTGGCGCAGGCGGTGTTGTCGGCGTGGTGGACAGTGGCGGATTACGGCCGTATGCCCACAAAAATGATCGCCTTTGCCCAACTCTTGGCTGAGATGATGTAATGGTGGGGAAATTACCGCACCATCTTTGTCCATACGTTCAAACGACGTGATTTACCGGGATCAACAATGGTTAATTTATATCCCAGACGCTCATAAAAGGAATTGGCAGGCAACTCCTCTGGGCATTTTAACAGAATAACGGATTTGCTTTGCTTAACCGCGTCCTCCTCGAGAGTTTGCATAAACAAACGGCCAATATTTTTCCGCCGGTAATCCGCATTGACCACAAGGTTGTACAGTGTTGTTTGCGAATCTCTACGATGATGAAATTCCATAAACCCAACAAGCCCATCCCCATTTTGCGCGACAGAAAGTTCTTGCCGGTCAATAGATTCAAGTAAAGATGGCCTGCGGACAAAGCCTAATTCGCGGCGATGCGCATCTGCAATCTGTTTGATGGCGTCAATATCAGTTGGTTTTGCTTTACGTATTGTGACGTTGTTACCAGATGTCAAAAGCATTCTCCTCTTGCGGGGGCAGACTGCCGCCGCCGTGTTGGTTGCGCCGAGGGCGAATGCGCAGCATATGGACTGTTTCTAACTCGTCGTTTACGATGACTGCTTCCCCGGTACGTTGCAGGTTTTTGATGAAAGTTCGCAGTTCGCCGCCCATGTAATCTTGACTGAGCGCGTTTAACGCGCTTACGTCATTTCGTGATGTTAATTTATGGCTGAGAATAATATCACATTGCGATAAAACTTCAGGGTCTATGGCCGATGGCTGTTGACTGGCTACTACCAGTGATAAACCAGGTTGCCGCCCTTCTTTGGCCCAGCGGACGATCTGATTTTTTGCTAATGTTGCGCTGCCGGTAGGGATAAATTGGCGCGCTTCATCAATTAACATCCACACGCGAGGCAGGGGGGTGGCTAAACCAAACTCTTCGCGTGAACGGGCATCCGATCTGGCTCTAAATAGATTCAGTAGATCAAGATTTTCGCCACGAATGCCACGAATTACACGAAAAACACGTTCTTAATTCGTGAGATTTGTGCAATTCGCGGCAGATTTTGGATCTACTGAGATTGCGAGAAATGACAGAAACAGCTAGATTCCGACGGCCGCGAGACCCTGGTTCCAAACGGCTCAAATCGAGTACATTGACCGCGCCGGGCACAAAGAGTTTGTGGATGGGCGTATATTTATCGTCGGCAAATAGTTGCCAACTTTGCGCCGCTTCCAGCCGGTTCAGTAGCGCTTCTTTGCTGGTGTCCTGAGCTTTTCCGTCTCGTTCGATAGATTTTATGATGTCTGGGATGGTAAACGGCCGTTCCTTTTTCTGTAATCGCTGCACAGCCCGAAATAACACGATGCCTAACGGCCGATGGATATTGGCGTCAAATAAACAACTATGGGCTGGAAGCCCATAGGTTTGGTGGCGACTGAAAGTCGCGGTTTCGGCTAAAGCCGACTCAAAGCTGTCTGGCTCAAGCCAGTTCTTCCCGACTCAAAGTCGTCAGTCACTCTACCTTGAAACCCTCATCATTGTGATTCGGATGTTTATCATGCTCTTCCAGACATTCTTGCATCATCTCATCTGTCACTTGACCCGCACTAAATGCTGTACACCCTATTGTCCAAAAGTGCTTCTCCCAATATTTCTTATGTAATTGGGAAAGTTCATCTTTTATCCTGACATGTTCGTCTTTTTACTCTTCCCGCTATCTCACTCACCGATAGTTTGTACAGGTAA
>JAJRVV010000100.1 GCA_024277135.1 Chloroflexota bacterium
AGAAAACCGCCTGCATGCGCTTTACGCCCAGTAAATCCGGATAACGCTCGCCTCCTACGTTTTACCGCGGCTGCTGGCACGTAGTTAGCCGAGACTTATTCCTGGGGTACCTTCCTTTCTATTCCCCCAGAAAAGGAGTTTACAACCCGAAGGCCTTCATCCTCCACGCGGTGTTGCTGCCTCAGACTTTCGTCCATTGGGCAATATTCCTTGCTGCTGCTACCCGCAGGTATCTGGTCCGTGTCTCAGTACCAGTGTGGGGGGTCACGCTCTCACGCCCCCTACCCGTCTTTGCCTTGGTAGGCCATTACCCTACCAACAAGCTGATGGGCCGCAGGCCCCTCCCAGAGCGCCGGAGCTTCAGTCAAAGTTTTCTAAACACTTTAACATCTGGGGTATTAGCCACCGTTTCCAGTGGTTATCCCCCTCTCTGGGGTAGGTCACCAACGTGTTACTCACCCGTTCGCCACTCTCACCTTCAGACGAGTCCAAAGGATCCCGTTCGACTTGCATGCATTAGGCACACCGCTAGCGTTCATCCTGAGCCAGGATCAAACTCTCCGTAGAGAATTTTTTATCCGTTACAAACGGACTACTTTCTGAATTGATTTGGGCTCGAATTCGCTATCTTATTTCTGTCACTCTTCAGTTGTTAAGGTTGATATGCACAAGACGATCAGTCTAGCACGTCTTTTTGGTTTGTCAAATCAAGTTTTGCGACACAAAAAGCGGCCCAAAACGAGCCGCTGGATTCTACTTCCAGTTCTATTTATGCGTCTTTGATTTGACTTGACTTTTATTGATGTTTTGCCCTTGTTGTTGGGCAACGACATCTCTATGAAGCAACGAGCGAGATTATACTTGATGGTTTTTGGGTTGTCAAGGGTTTTGACGCCGATTTTTGAAATTGGTCGGTTGTTCGCATTAACCCGGAAGAAAAAAAAAGGGGGGGGTGATGACTACACCTCGCGCCAACTACACGAAAACAGCAGGCGTCTCCACCTCCAAGCGCCTGTTATTAGTTATGAGCTACTCATAAATAATTGCTGTGAATCTTTTGACGTACATCGGCCAGCGTCAGCGCTTCATCAGCCAGTGAATGCTCCCCCAAAAAACGCTCTAACAAAGTCAACCCCAGGCCAAAAGCCTGGCTGCGGTTGGAGCCAAACACCGCTTGCAACGTACCGTACACTCGTCCCATTTCAATCACTTGCTGCGGCGACACCCGCAAAGATGTCCATTTTTGTTCCGGTTCTGCATTTGGCAACGGCAAATCCCACAACAAGTATAGTGACTCCAAATCAGTGATCCCCTCTGGGATTTCCCGATCCCGATCCGAGACGGCGCGGCGCAGCGCTTCCATACGCGCCGCCAAAATCGCGATCGCCAAATCAGGCACATCGGCGCGGCGCAATCCTGCCGGCAACATCTGGGACAATGCCTTCATCAACCCTTTTTGCGCTGGTGTCAGCGCCACATACACATTTTGTCGTTTGACCTGGCGCGGCGGCCGTCCCCGTTTCGGCTTTTCTTCTAAAAGCGCAGCCAATGTGCTGGCGCGTCGTTTTTTCTTCTTTGGTTGTTGCTCACGACTCATGTCACAAATCCAGAGTTAGTTTAGCGATAACCGTGATGGGAATCCAGGAAGTTTGTGACAAACTCACCAGTTATTTGATAGCCATCAGATGCCGACAGTTCCAGGCAAAGATGCAAACAAAGGAGACAGATACTTCGAGGATAACCGCGCGTCTCTTGCCAAATGGGCAATATCGCATCATCCGTAAACAATGGCGGCTGTTTGGAATCGCGCCCGGCGGCTAACAGCCGATACTCAATCAACGATCGAGTATCATCCGGGGTCAACGGGTCCAATGAGGATCGGGTCGCCACCCGGTCATTGAAGTCCGGCACTTCGCGCAAATTGATATCGAGTTCCGGCCGTCCCAACAAAACTAACTGAAACGCCTTCCCGCCGCGCGGATCGCGGAAGTTGAGCAAACGGCGCAGTTCCACAAACTGCTCCGGCCCTAATTCATGCGCTTCATCCACAATGATGAGCGGCAAAATCCCCTGAGCGGTTTGTTCCGTCAAAAAAGCCCGAAATTCATTGAGCTGGTCTTCCGTGGCCCGCCGCGTACGCAAGCCAAACTCGGCAGCAATCCGCCGCAACAGCAACAACCCGCTTTTTTTGGGTGGTTCATCAATTTTGGCGGCGACAAAGTCAGGACGGCGATCATAACGGCTGTGGAACCAGGAAGCCAGCGTGGTTTTGCCGGTGCCAATCTCGCCAACGATGGTCGAAGCCCCCTGCCCTGCCTCGACCATGTAACTGACCTTGGATAAGGCGCGTCTGGTTTCTGTGGACAGGTACATAAATCGAGGGTCAGCTTCAATTGTGAACGGGGAAACCACAACACCCAGCCGATCCCAATCTGGCGTATAGGTTTCATTATCTAAAATGAACTGATCAGTCATGATAATATAGTATAAAAGGTTAGATATATTGTCAAGTGGCCTATGAATCTGGTATATATGCCACACAGTTACAATAATCGGCCATAAAATGCAATCTATATATAAAAGATTAGTTGACACAGGGATTTTATTTTGATAGACTGTTGCCAATCGCGGTACATGAGGATTACTTACTATTATCTCATCAAGCAAATCATAAAGTTACCTTAATTGCGAGTTTAATAAGTTTATTTTGCGAGTAACCGGCAGGACATGCACTATATGTCGGCCGGTTTTCACAAACAAAAAAAGGTCAGACGTAAGAACGCCTGACCTCAATTCATATTAGCAAGCTGCCTTTTTCGCTGTTGAGTGCCGCCAACACCTTCAGCCCAAATGCCCCTTGATTGGGGAGGGGGAATTTATGCCCCCAGGTAGCTTACCAGCTTAGGTAAGAGCATAACATAGGCATTCCGGCATGTCAACCTGCGGTTGACCCGCCTCCGGAACTGGTTTGCTCTACCTGATAAAGTGGGGTAGCGCGTGTCCGAGCAGAATGATGCTCTGCTGAGCGCACAAGCCAATTTGATTGCGCTCAGGCAGATGAGGCAGGCAAGCCGGAGGAGACTGGAAACGCCTGTTGGCACTTGTGATCACGGCCGTACTACTACCCCCACCCCCTCTCACACCCTCCCCCAACTACCCAAACACCTGGGCTGGCATAGCCAGCGGGTGACGGCCGTCCTCCAGCGATCCCCCCACCCCGTTGCTGATTTATCCTGGCTGACTAAACTCAAACCCGTCACCCAACCCATCAACAAACTAACCGACCTTCCCGCCCGCTCGGCCGCCATCAAACTCCATCCTACCCTGGCGCTGGCGATGCTGCGCCAAAAGCAGGCGGCGGCGGGTCGGGTCTGGCTGTTACTGCGCCACCTGGACACAATCGGATGTGGCTGGGTGACGGCCGCCGACGCCCGCGTCTGGTTAACCGGCCAGAAATCCGCCTGGCGTTTTTGCGGCTGGCGGCAACTGCGCAACCTGATGGCACAGGGGGAGGGGATTTTCTGGACTTACCATGGCGGCCGTCTCTGGCTCAAATCAGTGGCGAAAGTGGCGGCGGCTTTGGGCGTGGAGCGGTTGCACGGCCGTCCGGTGGCCCTGGATGCTCGCCTATTGACGCAAAAAATCGGCATGGTGCGCGCCCATTTTTACGCCAGTTTTCATAGCAGCCGCAATGGCGGCCCCATCGCCCGGCAAACGCTGGAGCGGGTGAGCGGCGTCAGCGGCCGCTGCCAGCAAACGTATGAGCAAAAAGCGCGTGTCGTCCGCCGTCACAATTTCACCGTCGGCGCTAAGAGCCAATCGGAACACCAAGAAGAACAGGCGTGGCAGCACGGCCGCGCCGCATTTGAACTGCTGGATGTGAACGGCCGTCAAGGAAAGCCGGGCCGCTCTTATCTGGCGTGGCAGTTGCCCAACAGCTATGAAGGCCCCCATGCGCGGCAGTCGCGCGGGGCGCAAAAGCGCATCAATCGGGAACTGGCAGACCTGCTGACACAAGGGACAGCGGGGAACGGCCAGCCGCCCACCGATGCCGCCTTTGCCACCCCCAGGCGATTTTTCCGCAACGGCCGCGCCGCCGTCAAAACCAGCCAGCGGGAAGTTTATTGGCCATCGCCCACCCCCGCTTTTTGGTTTGTTTTTAATCCGGGATTTAAGCCATCCTCCCGGAGATTGTAAACCTCCAGGAGGATTCAATCAAAATTGCCCCGGAAAAAACTTTCCCCCCTTTCAGGGATAATGATATTATTATGGCATGAACATTCACACCATTGACCTTGATTTCCAACAAGTTGCCCAAACCATCGCCGCTTATTTGGTGATGGGACCAGAAGGGCTGGCGCTGGTAGAAACTGGCCCCGGCTCCACTTTACCCACGTTGCTAGACCAATTAGCCCAGTTGGGCGTCCGGCCCGGCGACATCAAGCATGTGCTGGTGACGCATATCCATTTTGACCATGCCGGCGCGGCCGGTTGGTGGGCCAGTCAGGGAGCGCGGATTTACGTGCATTATTTCGGCGCCCGTCACCTCATTGCCCCGGAAAAGCTCATCGCCAGCGCCACCCGCATTTATGGCGACCAGATGGGGCCATTGTGGGGCGAGATTTTGCCGGCGCCGGCAGACCGGGTGACGGCCGTCTACGATGGCGACGTGATTGAGGCGGCCGGATTGCGCTTTACGGCAATGGAAACGCCCGGCCACGCCCGCCACCATCACGTTTACCGGCTGGGCGACATCGCATTTACCGGGGATGCCGCCGGGATCAACATCCCCGGCAATTCATTGGCCGATTTGCCGGCGCCGCCGCCGGAATTTGAATTAGAGGTGTGGGAAAACACGGTTGACCTATTGCTGGCGCAAGAGTTTGAGACGATTTACCCAACGCATTACGGCCGTTTAGATAATTGGCGGGATCATCTGGCCCAGTTCCGTCCACTGCTGCGAAACGCCGCCAACTTCGTCAAAGCTAAATTGGACGCCGGGATAGAACGGGAACAACTGCTGGCAGATTACACCAAATGGAATTTGCAGCGAGCCAAGTCCGCCGGATTAACCGACCAACAAATTCACCAATATATCACCGCCAATCCGCTGGATATGTCGGCAGACGGCATTATTCGATATTGGCGGAAGAAAGCGGGATAGCGACAACTCGTTCAGGCTGATAGGCGCAACGTGACGCGAGTATACTTGCCGGGGTCGCTGTCTACTGATAATTCACCGCCGACGACAGCCATCATGGTGCTATGCAGCGCCAACCCCTGGCCGCTGCCCTGGTTGGGCGACAGCGCCCCCAGGCCAATGCCATTATCTTCGATGATAATTTCCAGGCCATCCTGCCAGCGGATGTGGATGTCCAGGCAAAATTCTGCTTTGGTTTCATCACGGCCGTACTTAGCCGCATTGCGCACCGCCTCCCGTGCCGCATAAAAAACCACTTCGGCCGTCAGCGTGGGGATAGTTTTAATATGTGTTTCTGTGTCAGGCGTCATTTGCCAGGTCACTTTGTCAAAAGCGGGAGCCAGTTCGTTGTCAATGGCGCGGCGGAAGGCGGTGACCAACCCCAGTCGGGCTACATCCGGGGCGGTGATGGTGGGCATCTCGCGCAGCAGGTTGGAAATCTGGCGGTGGGCGTCGGCCAGGGTGGCGATGACATCGCTATTGCTATCCTCGCCCAGCGCGATCATCGCCGTCTGGATGGCGGGCAAAATGTCGTCGTGCAGGACGCGGCGGGTATGCTGATCAATGATTTGGGTTTGCGCCAGCCGTTCCCGCTGCAAACTCATCAACCGCCGCGCCATCTCGGCGCTGGCCTGGGTGTCAATCAGCCGCTCGCCGCTGACCCGCGCGATCTCGATTTCTTCCTGAGCGTACAGCCCCCTGCCCCGCTTCTCGCCCAGCAAAAAGAAACCGATCAGCCCGCGTTCGCTCCACAACGGGATGCCCCAAATCGCGCCGTTGTAGCGGGCGGGGTCGAGGGGTTCCATAAATTTCCCGGCTAAATCGGTCACGCTAGGACAGGCGTCAGCGCCGTAAGCCAATGGCGGGACGAGGGGGGCCAGCGGGCCGACGGCCGTCAAAAAGGCCAGTTCTGCTTCCAACACCTCATTGCAGAGGGCGCGAAAGGGGCCGGCCGCATCCAGTTCCGGCAGGGTGGACGGGGTGAGCAGTTGGTCATAGAGGCGTTGGCTGGCGACGAACGGCCGTAACCCCTGCATCGTCCGCTCCCGTTCGGCGTAGGAACGCCAACTGGACAGGGCAAAGAAGAAGGTCATGAGCAGCGTTGTCAGCAGCAGGCTGTAAAGCGGCCGGATGGCGATGGCGATGGCGCCGCCTACGACGATGCTGTATCCGGCGGCCAGGAGGATGGCCTGCTGCCAATGGCGCAGCAGGCCGCGCCGGGGCAGACTTTTGCCGGTGAACACTTCGTAGGAGACGACCGCCTGTCCCAGCAGCAGGATGGCCAGCGCCAGAATAGCAGACACCACCAGGTCAAACCGCGCCAGCCGTTCGGCGGCCGTCTGGTAGAACTCGAACAGCATCATGCGCTGGGTGGCCTGTACGCCCCACAGCAGCACCCCGGCCACCAACAAACTGACGATGAGGAGTGCCAGGGAAGCGATGATGAGGTACGGCCGTGCCCGCTGCCGCGCCTCATCCCCCATGATTCGTTCCGATGGTCCAGGGCGACGCAGCGCATCCAGCGACAGGGCGATGCACAGTACCACATAGCCGGAATACCCCACCGCCATCAACGGAATCCCAGCGATAGACCAGCGGATGAACAGTCGCAGGTTGATCAACTGCCGCGACGGGATCGCCAGCAAAATGATGCCGACGAACAAACCCAACAACCCTAGCGCCAAAATGCCAATGATCAACCACAACCAAAACCGCTGCCGCTGGTGAAGGGAAGAATCCGCAGATTTTCTTTGTGTTCTCTCTATGAACCTCTGTGTTCCTTTCGCCCAAAAACCGCCGTACCAGAGCATGATGAGGTACCAGGCAAAGGGCAAGGTGATGGCGGGGATGAGTCCGGCCGTCCACCAGAAGATCATGTTGCGGCCGATGCTGAGCAGCCCTTCACTGATGATGGCCGTGTAGCCGGACACCACATGCCCGCCGATGAACAACCCCAGGATAGCAGTGTGGCTGACGAAAAACGCGCCGCCCAACAGCAAGCCCCCCGTCGCCAGCCAGACGCCCCAATCCCGCCGCTCAGCGTTGAGCAAAACGGTCGCGCCCAGCCAGAGGAGGAGAATGGTGTTGAAGAAGGAGACGGCCGTGATGGCCCAGTTGAGGAGGATGCTGTCACTCACCAGATATCTGACTGGCCTTTTAATTTTCGATAGGTAATCTTTACTATGTTGTTTAAAACAGTTGAAGCAGGCTCTAAAAGCCGTTCTTGATTTGGGCTAAACGCTTTACGTCCGTGAAAAGTATTATTTCTGATTTGGTAGATACCTTTTAGTATTGCTTTTGCTTTTCTTTCAGAATTGCTTGAAGATAAATCTTCCCAAAAATCCAATTCTTGTTTTAGATTCCATTCCCCAGTTGTTTTATTAAGATGTACTTTAAACTCAAACAAGCTGTCAATAAATCTATCTAAAGCTTGATTTTGTGAATTGGCAATATCGAAGGCTTTTTTGACCTCTTCTTCGTCCAGATACTTCAATATATTTTCTGTTGCAGCTTGCCATTCCATAATCTTTTTACGTTCCTTATGATTTGGATACAATTTTTCTCCAACCTTGACATAAAGAGCGTTATATACAATATATAAAGTCAAAAACCTATCAAAAGTTCCTTCTAACGTACCATTATCATGTTGGTTGGCTTTTTCAAGCCAGCGGTCAATAAAATCAGTAGAACTCATTCAAATGCTCCTTTTTGAGACGCTTCATTTTCCTGAAAAATCAGGGGTACTCTATCCATTCACCGCGCTCGTTGAGGATGCGGGGCGTGCCGTTTTCGTCCCAGGTGATGAAACGGCCGTTGCCGATTGTAATAGTAGCTGTCGAGAAAAAAGTCGGGACTGGTTATGCTGGATAAGGTAGCAAAGTGAGTTCATCAATCAATGAACTGGAAATCCCAATCGGTCATGAATTATTCCCACTCACGCTGACGAGTGTGGCGCACCCAGGCGCTGGAATCAGTCATCGCTTCGTTGTCGCGCCAGATGCCGATGAAGGGTTCTTCGCGCAGATTGGAGCGGGTTTGTTTGGCGGCGGTTGCTGATTTGGCGTAACGGCCGCGCAAAAAGGCGATGAAATCAAGCGCTTGCTGCCGCGCCGCAGGGGGGAGAGCCGATAAGTCCTGCCAAAGTTGTTCCTGATTCATAGGTTGACCTCGCTTTGCAAACATTTTAGGTAACTGCTAACCACAAAGGCACAAAGACACAAAGACACAAAGTTTCTCTGGTTTTTCTTTGTGCCTTCGTGTCTTCGTGGTGAAATTCCAGAGGGGCTTATAGTTACCATTTTAGCATAAAACGGCCTAAATTGAGTTATCCCATTCAACCCATTCATTGCGCTCATCCAAAATGCGGGGGACGCCGTTGTCGTCCCAGGCGATGAGACGGCCGTGCCCCACAATAACCGCCGCTCTCGTCCTCGCCACCTTTTCATCCGTCGTGGTCTCGTTCAGCCCCCAGGCGGTATAAATCTGGCCGTTGATGCGGCTGATGGTGCGTTTGTCGCGGAAACCCATCCGGGCCGCGATTTGCTGGTTGCTCAAGCCCTGCGCCAGCATCCGCGCCACCTCTTGCTCGTTCGGTTCCAGCAGCGCCATCGGGTCTTGTTCGTCTTTGTGGCGCACTTCCTGGACGCGGGTTTCGATGTCGGGGTCAATGAAGGAACGGCCGCTCACCGCATCCCGTAACAGCGGCAAAATCATCTGCGGCAAAAGATAGTTCGATTTACGGACATAAGCGTAATGGCTGAGGATGCCGGCGCGGCGAAAGGCGCGGTAGTAAGCGTCGTCGTCCTGGATGGAGTAGAAAACGACCGGCAAACGGGGAAATTCACGGCGGATGGCGACGGCCGTTTCAATCCCATTCATCACCCCGGCCAACTGCACATCCATCAATATCACATCCGGCGGCTGGCGCAGGCAAAACTCCAGTGCCTCCTCGCCGGTGGCGGTGTCATAAACGACCTGCACCTCACTGGTCGCTTTCAATCCGCTTTTCAATGCGGGCCGCAGTTTTTCGTTATCTTCGACGATCAGTAGTTGCATGTCCATTTCCTCTCGCTCTATCTCTATCCTCTATCCTCCCTCTTGTCAAGCACCTGAGTGCATGAACGGCCGTGTTCAAACTATCGCAGACTTTTTTCCCATATCGTATCCTGTCACAAAACAAAACTGGAGCGGTGTTTATGCGATTGAAAGCAGTGACAGGACAGAGAAACAAGCGAAACGAACTTCTACTGATGATTTTAGCGGCAATGATTGGACTGGTCATTTTTCCCTACGGCTGGCTGGCCCAGACGTGGCCCGCCTTCGCGCAGGTGACGAACCGGCTGTTTTCGTCGGAACTGTCGCGCGTCATCGGCCATACGACCATGTTCATGCTGTTGGGCACGGCCGTTCTCCACATCTTCCCCTGCCTGCAACGCCGCCAATGGCTGTATCTGGCGCTGATGCTGTCCATCGGCCTGATACAGGAGAGCTTGCAGCTCGTTTCCTTCAAAGGCCGCCCCTTTTCCCTGGCCGAAATCGCCGATCTCATTGTAGACGGTCTGGCATCCTGGGCCGCATTTCAATTGTGGCGGCGGTATCGGCAGGCCATTTTGTCCTCCGCCTTCAAATTTCCACCTTGATTCGGAGCCTCTATGAAAAAAACGACCCCCTCTCCTCACATTTTTTGGTTGGCGCTGGCGCTGGGCTGGCTGTTTGACTGGTTTTTCTATGGCAACCCGCTGGGCATTTCGTTGTTGCTTTTTGTCGGGTTGGCGTTAGCGGTGTTGGCGGCCGGCGGCGGACTGGAACGGGTGCGGGTTGCCGGATGCAATTTGTGGTTGTGGCTGCCGCTCCTCTTTTTTGCCGGCATGGCCTTCGTCCGCGCCAACCCGTTTTTGACGACGATGAATGTGCTGGCGGTGTTGATTTTGCTCAGTTACGCCGCTTTTTACTTCGCCAACGGCCGTCTCTCCACCCTCACCCTGACCCATGCGGCCGTGCTGCCTTTGCGCGTTGTTGGGCTGGCGGCCGCGCAAGCGGGGCCGGTGGCGCAGGCCAGCGGCG
Organism: Chloroflexota bacterium; assembly: GCA_024277135.1. Lineage (GTDB taxonomy): Bacteria > Chloroflexota > Anaerolineae > Promineifilales > Promineifilaceae > JAJRVV01. Next base: position 10,265 of record JAJRVV010000100.1, read on the forward strand.
TCACCGGCATCTGGCGGCAAAAGGGGCGGCGCAACCTGGCGCCCATCCTGCGCGGCGGCTTGCTGGCCTTTCCCGTCATCGTCGTTTTCACCATTTTGCTCACCTCGGCCGATCAGGTTTTTGCCGATTATGTGGAAGATTTTTTCCAGCTTGAGTTTTTGGAAGATGTGGTGGAATGGGTGTGGCGCGGCCTGTTGATTTTGGGCGTCGCCTGGCTGGCGGCGGGCGGCATCGCCCTGGCGTTGACACGGCGGGATGAGGATGAAGGGGCGCTGGATCGGTTGATGGCCGCCATTCCCCGGTCGCTCTCCATCGGCTTTGTGGAAACGGCCGTCATCCTCACCCTGGTAGATTTGCTCTTTCTGGCGTTTACGGCGGTGCAGTTCACCTACCTGTTTGGCGGGCGCACGGCCGTCGAAGAAGCGGGCTATACCTATTCCGAATACGCCCGGCGCGGCTTCTTTGAACTCGTCGCCGTCGCCGTCCTGTCGCTGTCGTTGTCTATTTTCCTCAATTGGTTAGCCCGGCGGGAAACAAAACGGCAGTTGGGCTGGTTTAACGGATTGGTGAGTTTGTTAGTCGGGTTGGTGGGGGTGATGCTGGCGTCTGCTTTGCAGCGGATGCGGCTGTACGAGTCCGCTTTTGGCTACACCGAACTGCGGCTGATCGTTTTCGTGTTCCTGGGCTGGCTGGCCGTCACCCTGGTCTGGTTTTTGCTGACGCTGTGGACGCGGCCCGACCGGTTCGTCATCGGTGCGATGCTGGCGGCGATGGGCTTTTTGGCCACGATGAATCTCATCAATCCTGACGCGCTCATCGTCGGCCGCAACCTGGCGCGTTACCGGGCCACGAATGATCTAGATGTGACCTATCTCATCACCCTTTCCGATGACGCTGTGCCGGGGCTGGTGCGGGCGTTGACGTTGACGGCTAACGATCAACAGCAGCTGATCAGGCCAGAATGCAATTATTATTACCGGTATGATCGAGCTGGCGCGCCAGAGGAGTGTTTGGGAATCCCGTCAGAAATATTGAGTGATGAACTGAACGGCCGTTTCACCCAAATGAAAGAAGATGAGGCGTGGCGGCAGTGGCAATCCTTCCACTTCTCCCGCTGGCGGTCTTTTGCGTTGTTGTCCCGACTGTTCCGCGCGTAAAAACGGCGCTGATCGTCTATGAAAGATGGGGTTTTAGTTGAGTTGTTTGGCTGGTAACTTTGTAGCATGATGAGGATGAACGCTATGTCGAAACACACCAAAATACAGTGGATACTCTTTTTGTCCCTGATCGCCGCTTCTGTTTTGTCGGCGGCGCTGCTAATGGCGCGGATCACGCTCACGGGGCGGATTCTGTTCGCCTTTTTGCTGTGGAACTTGATTTTGGCCTGGGCGCCGTTGCTGTTTGCCTGGCTGGCGCGCGCCATTTGGGCGAAACGGCCGTATGCCTTGTTCTTCGTTTTCCTTTGGCTGATATTTTTCCCCAATGCGCCCTACATCGTCACCGATTTCATTCACCTGCGCTGGTCGTTTGGCGTCCCCTTCTTGTTTGACGCGGCCATGATCGGCAGCTTTGCCCTCACCGGCATGGCGCTGGGCGTCGTCTCGCTGTGGCTGCTGCAAACCCGGATCGTCGAGAGTTACGGCCGTACCGCCGGACGTTTGTTTGTGCTGACGGCCGTGGCTTTGTCCAGCTACGGCGTCTACCTGGGCCGCTTTTTGCGCTGGAACAGTTGGGATTTGTTCGCCAATCCGCTGGCGCTGCTGCAAGATGTGGCCCACAGCCTGACCATGCCGTTCACCTTTTTCGTGTCACTGTCACTGACGGCGGTGACGCTGACGGCGTATGGCATGTTCACCTGGTTGACGGCCGTCAGCCTGCGCCCGGCGCGGAAGATGGCAAGGTGATGGTTCCCCCGTCCCCGACCCTAGATTAGAGACTGGAGACTGGTTAACTGGAGACTGGCAATCTCTAATCTCCAGTCTCCAGTCTCCCAATTCCGAGATGAACGAGGAAATGCAGTCTGCTAACGAATTTCCATCGTTGGGTTTGTTTTCCGTCTGGTTTGGCGTAGCGTTGGTGGGGGTGACGGCCATCAGCCGCATTTTCACCGCCTACACGTTTGACCTAGAATCTAACCCGCTGCTGGACGGCCTCTACTTCGCCCTCATCGCCCTCATCCTGGCCTCGTTTTTCTATCTAACGATGCGGGCGAACGGCCGGGTCAAGCAAGCGGCCGTGCCCCTTATCATCAACCTCAGCACCTTGCTCATCGTCCGCTTTGTGCCTTTTGGCGGCTTGTGGCAGGATTTGCGCTTTGAGTGGAATCAAGCCCGCTATCAAACCGTCGTCCAGCTTGTAGAATCGGGGGCGATACAGCCGGATGAGCAGGGATTGGCCCGCCTGCCCCCACAATACCGGCAGTTATCGGCCGGCGGCGTCATCAAAGTGGATACATCGAATGGCGCTGCCAAGATTTTGTTCCTGACGGCCGTCTCCAGCCCCACCAATTTCGCCGGATACCTGTATCATGCCGATAATGCCCCACCCCAACCGGGAGAATTTGACGGCCGTTGGCGCTATGTAGCGCAGCAACGGCCGTTTTGGTTCTTCTGCGCCTCGCATTAACCTTCGGATAGTGGTGTGCGGTGACAAAATCCCTCTGATTCTCCTGTAGTCTTCCCCCTTTGTCCCTGTTTTATCTGTTGGCAAGCGCTTCTTTTTTGTAACCACTACACGACACAAATTACTCCATCCCGCCCCTAATCTTTTTTTATGAGTTAGTCATAATTTAAGATGATGTTTTAGCTGTGATTGTCAGGGCGTGACGGCCGTTTCCCCATCCATCCCCTCCCGCACGGCAAACATAACCGACTCGCTGGTCACCCACTCCCCCACCCCATTCAATCCTGCCGCCCAAAGCGTATGCTGCCCCGGCGTCATCATCCACCAGAAAGTGAAGGGCGGCTGGGTAAAGCTGGCAATCGGTTCCCCGTCCAGCCAGAGGACGAGTTCGCGGAAACGGCCGTCCGCCACCGCCTCCAGCCTCAGTTTTTGCGCCGTTTGCGGCAAGGCGGGCGAGAGCCGGTACACGCTGTTTTGATCCGGCGACACTAGGCGCAGGGGGGATGGCGCATCGGTTGCGGCCGTCTCCCCATCATCCGCGCCGCGCCGCAAATCATCCAGCAGCAACAGCCCTTCCGCCCGCGCCCAGGGATGGAACACCCCCGGCAAATTGAGAACCAATCGTTCGATCCGCTGCGCGTCCGGCTCATCTTCTGCCGCTAACAAACCGGTGCGAGCATCTACCCACACCCGTCGGTAAAACGAATCCGTTTCCACCGGTTCCGTCCCATCCAAGAACCATTCCCAACGGCGGAAAGGGCAGGCATCGCCGGGCAGCAGGCCGGAGAGGGCGCAAATTTCCACGCGGGACAAACCATCGGGCCGGACAAAGGGAATGGGCGGCCTGCCGGCTAACGCCTGACGCATGAACTGGTGCCAGATCGGCCCGGCGCCGCTGATGCCGCTGATGTTTTCCATGGGCGTGTTGTCGGCATTGCCCACCCAGACGCCGACGGCCAAATCCGGCGTGTAACCGACCGTCCAATTGTCCCGGAATTGGGTGGTGGTTCCCGTTTTCACCGCCGCCGGCCGATCCAGGCGCAGGACGCTGTTGGCGCCAAAGGAGAGCAGGCGGGCCTCGTCGTCGCTGAGGATGTCGCTGATGAGCCAGGCCACCCGTTCGTCTAACACCCGCGCCGGTTTGTCGGGTACGGCCGTATAGACCACCTCCCCCGCCGCATCCATCACGTCCAAAATCAGGTAAGGCTGGATGCGGGAGCCGCCGTTGGCAAAAGCAGCGTAGACGGCCGTCAAGTCGAGCAGCCGCACCGCGCCGCCGCCCAGGGCAAAGGACAAATCATACTCGTCGGGTTCGCCCAACGTGGTGATGCCCATTTCGGCGGCGAATTGGACGGCCGTCTCCACCCCAATCGCGTCTAACACCTGCACCGCCGGCACGTTGAGCGACGAGGCCAGCGCCGGCCGTAGCAGCGCCGGCCCATGTTCGTTGCGCGAATAGTTGATGGGCACATACGGCTCCCCTTCGTGGGTGATGAAAGTGGTGCGCACGTCGGTCAGCATGGAAGCGGCCGTCCACGGCTGCGGCTGCTCCGGGGAGAGGGCGGCGGCGTAGATGACCGGTTTCAGCGCCGAACCGGGCTGGCGCGGCGCAATCGCCATGTTGATCGTACCGCCGTTGGCCTCGTCAAAATAATCGGCGTTGCCCACCAGCGCCAACACCGCCCCATCCTGCGGATTCAGAGCAATCAGCGCCGCATTGTTGGCGTTATGGCCGGGGCCGCCATCTGGCGGCTCATTCAGCCGTGAAACCTGCCGGTTGACGATTTCTTCCGCTTGTTCTTGCCAGTTCCAATCGAGGGTGGCGCGCACCGTCAGGCCGCCATGCCGGGCGATCTCTGCCGGGGAAAAGAGGGCGTCTAGTTCCGCTTCCACCATGCTGACGAAGTGCGGCGCCAGCAGCGGGTACGGCGCGGCGGTATAAACGAGTGGCTGCCGCCGCGCCAGGTCGTACTCCAGGCTGTCAACGAATTCTTGCTGCCACATCAAATCGAGGACGACTTGTTGGCGGGTTTTGGCCGCGTCGGGGTTAGCGAACGGGTTGTAAACGGCCGGCGATTGGGCCAACCCGGCTATCAAAGCGCTTTCGGCCAGGGTCAGGTCGGCAGCCGTTTTGCCGAAATAGGTTTGCGCCGCCGCCTCGACGCCATACGCCATGCTGCCGTAGTAGGTGTGGTTCAGGTAGAGGGCGAGAATCTCATCTTTGTCATATTCGCGGGCCAGCCGCCACGCCAGCCAGCTTTCGCGCAGTTTGCGGCGGATGGTGCGCTTGGTTCGCTCGTCAGCGTCCAGCAGCAGGGTGCGCGCCACTTGCTGGGTGATGGTGCTGCCCCCGGCCAGGATTTCGCCGCCGCGCAGGTTGATCCAGGCGGCGCGGAGGATGCCGGCCGCGTCTACGCCGGGGTTTTGGTAGAAGTTTTTGTCTTCGGTGGCGATGGCGGCTTGCTGCAAACTGGGGGGGATTTGGTCGAGGGGGAGGATGGTGTGACGGCCGTTTTCGGCATCCAGCAGGTCGTAGAGGAGACGGCCGTTTCGGTCGGTGATGCGGATGCTGGGGGGTGGGGTACGGCCGTCAATGGCGGACGGGTCGGGCAGGTCGGCAAACAGCCATTGGTAAAGGCCCATGCCGGTTCCCAGCAACGCCAGGGTGACGATGAGTATGTATCGAATCCGCTTCTTCATCTTGCCAGTATACAAGATTGACCCCATCGCTTTCTCAACGGTTGGGGTTCAACTTGTCGGCGTGTTGTTGGGAGTGTGGGGAGAGAGAGGGTGAGAGGAGAGAGGACGGCCGTTTCTATCCCCCTCAACGCGCGGTAACTAGATTTCTACCAGTAGTGCAGGAAGTGCCAAGATTACGTCTAGTCTATTACATCTGAATCTCCACCGTCCGCTTCACGCTGTGTTAGCTCGTGGGCTTAGCTGAACTGTTCTTTGCAATTTGACTAGCCAGTTCGGTCATTGTTGCGACCATCGCGACGATGGCTGCGGCGAAGAATCGGTCATGTTGAATGAAACGATGCGCAGACGGATTTCGGAAAATGGCATTTGCTCCCGAGAAAAAATTTCGGACACCTCTCTGCTCGTTCGGAGTGGTAGCCAGTTGCAAGACACCCATTTTAGGCGCGAACGCGTAATTTACTAGATCCTCGCCGAACATTTCAAATGGAGATGCACCGGTCAATTTTTGAAGATGATCGTCAAGGAACTTAAACGCTGTTACGATCGCCTCATCAGTTTTGTCATTCTTGAGCAAATTGCGAACAGCATCCGGTAAGCCTTCAGGATAATCGAGCTTTAAATCATATTCGACTGCCCTCTCTACATAGCTCTTTCGGAAGGCGTTTTCTTCCTTACCCTGATAGTCGTTAATCAAAGCTGAAATTCTTCGAACATGCTCATCCGTAAAGGGCTTTGCATTTACTAGAGTCTTTATGGATTTCATTAAAGTTGCTGTGGGTCTCATTTTCCAATCGGGGAGCACTTCTTCATCCGTATCCCACAAATGATCGAACGCGTCCTTCAAGAATCGGAATCCTTTTGAATAGTCCTGTTTTGTCTCGCCAAACGCTCCTACACAATACATTCTGTACCAAGTAAGAGCGGATGTGAAGCTAGAATAACGCTCTACAATATCTTCACTTGACCAATCGAGGCATAACATTGTCATTTATGTATCCTTAGCGGGTTAGAATCTAGTTCACCTGCTCAGGAGGTTTCGAAGCCGAAGGTTCGATATCCGCACTGATTCTGTGGGAAGTATAAGATATGACGAGATCAATGTAAACAAAAAACGGCCAGCATCTTTACAATGACCAATGACCGCGAGCAATCATTCCCCAAGGCAAGAGCAGGTGTTGCACTTAAGGAAACAACCACCCGGAGGTTCAGAACCTCCAAGCCGCGTGCTTGTTCTGGATGATATTCAACTGTAAAAGTGCTAACTTATTTTTGATTGGTTACTGAGGTGGTGACTAACGTGCAACGCCAGCTTTACTTGCCACAAATAAAACCGACCTTTGCTAATTTTCCGATTTGCCCTAGTCGTACTCGGCCTCCATTTCCTTTATAGCAGGCTGGATAATGTTTTCCCAGTACCGAACCCGTTCATCACGGATTTGCTCAAGAATTTCATATCGCTCATTAGAACCAGAGTACGCGTAGTCTAGCAGAGCGTCGTGAGCAGCCGTGACCTTGGCATTATAGTTGTTGATAATTCTGTCGAGGTCTGCGCGCTCTGGGGGCACTTCAAGTCGTCGATATTTCGAAATTGAAATACCCATATCTGTGCCAATACGCAGGATTGTTTTGCTATGGGGGCTAAGATCGCCCTTGGAGTTAATAATGAGATCGCTTGTCTCGTTCTGCAGGTCTGTGAGAGTGTTTAGGTGCTCAATAACACCATTATCAAATCGGATAACATCCCTCGTTTGTCCAGGCCTTTCATTTGACGTATTATCTTCAGAAGATAAGCCTAATCCCTGAATCGCTGAACTAAAAGCAGTAAATACTGTACACAAAATATAGCCACCAATTAAAACTCCGGCTAAAATTAATAGAATCTTCATACTCGATGCAGGTTTCTTCTCCGTACCCTTCCGCAGTTCGTCAATAGTTACAAAAATCATCTGTTCCTTTTTGATAGCGTAATCTATGATTGCCAAAATCCAAAAAATTAAGCCGATCCCAAAAACGATAAGAAATACACCGCCTAATACCAATAGAGAGGTACTCCATCGCTTTGGCTTGCGTATTTGTACAGAAGTATATGTTTGATTGACGACTTGCCATCCCTGGCGGGTACGTTTGGCAATGTATTGTTGAATAAGTTGCTGGTCATTGGGACTACTTGTTGTGCGAGGTTTTTCTACTTTTTCTACCCGTCTAATAGTGCTTTCAGTTCGTTCTCGTTTTTTTCTCTGAATGACTGGATCATTAGTTTCTGGTGCGATATCATCCAAACTTGGCGGGTCTACTGGTCTTAATCGAGTCATACCTTTCTGAGCTATTTCATTGTCAGGATTGATTTTTAGCACCCGTTCCAAGCACTTGGTTTTTCATCTCTCTTGTTGACAACCTGAGTCATCCATAGCCAAGCATTTTCATTGAGTGGCTCAGTTTTGAGTATTTCAATAAGGAGTTGTTTGCCGGTTTGCTTGTTACCAGCTTTGATGGTAGTGATAGCTTGGTTAAGTTTGTCTGACATATCCACGAATCCTAACAATATGCTCTTGATACTTTACCGATTGGGTCATATTTAGCCGTCCAACAAATAAGTGTTTTATGCAGCGTAGTAAAGCGTTCACAAACCAGCGCGTCAGCCGCCGCATAAATGTTGTTGAACTAAGGGTTCGTTCAGAATTAACTTGGGTGGCACGGTCAGGAGACCGGCCACAGCAAACTCAAACGTTATAAACGAGTGAACCCTAAGACGGGGAACGCGGGTTTCGTTCTCTTGAGGATTAAGACTTTCTCCAGACTAACCTAACCCCGAAACGCAACCCAATCCCAGGCACAGTATAGCCGGAATCCAGAAAGCAAGTCAATAGAAAAATCGGCATGGTTCAAAACCATGATTAAGCACCTTTACAATTGAATAAGCAAAAAGAGTAATCTCAGGCAGGTTAAGACTTTCGGCAATAGCTGAACTTACAAAAAAGCAGGTTGTCTACCGAATGGCTACTCAGCAGG
>JAJRVV010000101.1 GCA_024277135.1 Chloroflexota bacterium
CGGCTGTTTTTCATCGTCGGGACGTTATTTTCGAGCGGCGGCCTCTTTTTCAAGCCAATGCCGCCTAATTATGTCATTTCTCAACCAATTGACGGTTGAGGCTTTTTTCGGAAGAGTCAACAATGAACAATGAACAATGAACAATGAGAAATGAACAATGAGAAATGAACAATGAGAAATGAACAATGAACAATGAACAATGAACAATGAACAATGAACAATGAACAATGAACAATGAGAAATGAACAATGAGAAATGAACAATGAACAATGAACAATGAACAAATTTGTTCATTACTCATTACTCATTATTCATTGATAACTGGTAATTGACATGAACAAAATTCTCTTACGCAAAACCTGGCGCGATTTGGGCGCTTCCCGCGCCCAAAGCATCGCGCTGATTGTGATTGTGACCCTGGGCATCGCCAGCCCGATCGCCCTGTTGGGCGCGTACCGCGATCTGGGCGCTTCCTACCAGGCCACGTATGATCGACTGAAGTTTGCCGATGTCACGTTTGAAGTGGATGGCGCATCCACGGCCGTCCTCTCTGACGTGGCGGCGGTGGATGGGGTGACGGCCGTTGCCGGGCGGCTGGTGGTGGATACCGGCTACGAACTGCCTGACGGCGACCAGATTCGAGCGCGGCTCATCGGCCTGCCGGGAGAGGGACAGCCGGATGTGAACCAGCTTTTGATTGAAGACGGCCGTTACCTCCAGCCTGGCGATGGCGATGGCGTCATCGTCGAGAGCCACTTCGCCAAATTTTACGACCTGAAGCCGGGCGACGCCATCACCCCCATCATCAACGGCGAAAAAACGCGGCTGACCATCGTCGGCGTCGCCGCCAGCCCGGAATACCTCATCGTCAGCCCCAGCAAGCAGGACATTCTGCCCTCGGCGCGCACCTTCGCCGTCCTCTTCCTGCCCCTGGCCGAACTGCAAGCCAGGATGGGGCTGGAGGCATCCGTCAACAACATCGCCGTCCAGGTGCGCGCCGACGCTGACCGGGACGCCATCATCGCTCAGATTAAACCGTTGCTGGAGCCGTACCAACTTGAGGCCACCACGGTGCAGGAAGATGTGCCCTCCAACGCCGCGCTGCAAGAAGACCTGGCCGGATACAACGAAATCGCCGGATTGATGCCCACCCTCATTCTGCTGGTGGCCGCTATTTCGGTTTACGTCATGCTGGGGCGGCAGGTGAAAGCACAGCAGCCCCAAATTGGCCTGATGAAAGCGCTGGGATACCGCAACCGGGAAATCCTGGGACATTATCTCGCCTTTGCCCTGATCATTGGCCTGATCGGCCTGCTGTTGGGGTTGATTTTGGGACCGCCGATGACGAAAGGGATTGTGGGCGCGTATGCTGGAGAACTGGGCATTCCGCTGGTGGAAACCCGCCTTTATCCTGATTTGATCGCGGCCAGTGTGGTGGTGGCGATTGTGGTGGCGCTGCTGTCCGGACTCGGCCCGGCGCGCGGTTCGGCCGGGTTGGAACCGGCGCAGGCGATGCGGCTGGACCCGTCAGTGACGCTGGTGAACGGCCGTCGCTCTCTCATCGAACGCCTCATCCGCCTGCCGCTGATCTGGCGGCTGCCCCTGCGCAACGTCTTCCGCATGAGACGCCGCTCCCTGACCACCGGGTTGGGGCTGATTTTTGCTTACATGCTGGCGCTGATGGCCTGGGGGATGTTGGATTCGATGAATTACATGGTGGATCACAATTTTGACGAGGTGGAACGGTGGGACGTGGTCGCCATTTTCGATACGCCGCAGACGACGGCCGTGCTGGACATTGTCAAGCAGTGGGACGGCGTCAAAACGGTCGGACCCAACATCCAGCTTCCGGCCACGCTCAAGGTGGACGGCGAGGAAGAAGATGTGCTGCTCACCGGATTCGCCCCGGATCAGCAAATGCACGTTCTGGCTTTGCCGGAAGGGGTCACGCCGGAAGCGGCGCTGGCGGATGGCCGTGTCATCCTCACCGACGGCATGGCGCAAAAATGGGGGCTGTCTGTCGGCGACGAGGTGAAAATCGGCACTCCCTTCGGCAGCAAAATGTATGCCATCGGCGGCTTCTCCCGCGAATTCATGACCGCCGCCGCCTACATCGCCTACAATGAACTGCAAGCGCAATCGCCCCTGCCCCTGGAGATTTTTAACGGCCTCTACCTGACGGTGGATCCGGCGCAAGCGAAGCGGATCAAGAATGACCTCTACCACCTGCCCGGCGCAGCCAGCGTCCAGCTAAAGTCGGACATGCGGCAGGATTGGATGTCGTTCATCGGCCTGTTTTACCTGTTCATGGGCGTGATGCTGGCTTTTGCCCTGGCGATGTCGTTTGCCCTCATCTTCAATGCGGTAACGGTGAACGTGATGGAGCGGCAGCGGGAGATAGCGACGATGCGCGCCGTCGGCGCCGGCGGGCGGCTGATCGGGCGGCTGATCATCGGCGAGAATCTGATTTTGTGGGCGCTGACGCTGGTTCCAGGAGCGCTGGCCGGATGGTACACGGCCGTGCAGATGGGCAAGGCATTCTCGGCCGAGTTGTTCACGTTCGATATTGTGGTGTCGCCGCTCAGTTATGTGATGACGGCCGTCGGCATTCTGGTCACGATGCTGTTAGCCGCCTGGCCCGCCATCCGCCGCGTCAACCGGCTCAACCTGGCAGAGGCGACAAAGGTGCTGACGTGAGCTAATTCTCGCGGAGGTTATCCGATGAAAACGATCAATCACCCGTGAACTCCCAGGAGAATGTCTTAGGAGCCGTTCGGAATTAACTTAGGGCTTTGCCACAACGAAGGCGACTAAAGCGCGGTCGCCAATTCCACAACTTATTTGCGAACGCGCCCTTAGCTGTTGTGTTCTTTGATAGTCTGTATCAGCTTTTTTATGCGCGACTGTTCTGTTGGCGACAGATTCTCTTGTTGCACCTTATCATAAATGGCGATTAACCAGACCGTGTTTTGGACCGCAAAGTAGTAAACAACCCTGTACCCGCTTCGTTTTCCCCGGCCCCTGAGTTTCATTCGGGCTTTACGCGCCCCGCCCGAATGTGGGATGATCGGGTGGGCTTCTGCGTCAAAGCCGGCTAAAAAGGTTTCAAAGTCGGCCCGCATGTGCGGGTTACGGCAAGATAAGCGTTTTAAGCCGCGATTGAACCAATCGGTGAAAACGAAACGATAGCGCATCAGGAGTTGTAAAAAATGGCGTCCAGATGATGTTCTAACTCGTCTGTTGTGGCAATTTCTGTGATCTGGCCTGATAAAATGTCTTGTAATCCGGCTGTCAGGTGTTCGCCCAGTGAAAAATAGTTCAGGGCGTTTTCTTCCAACACCGTAATCAGTAAGGCCGCATTTTCTGGCAGATGCACGTCATCAAGTAGTTTCACCTTGCCCCGGTGGACTACCGCCTTTATAGTGGGGTAAATCATAATAACCTTCCTTCTAATGCCGGCTATTTTAACATATTTAACCAAACAGCGGGGTCTGTTATGGCTACTGTTTTTATGAAATGGCTGGAGACGAATCCGGCCGACTATGACCGGGGCATCCAGCTTCTCACGTTGGGGCGGTTGACGCCGCTGAAAAAGCGGATAGCCCGTGATTATGTAGACGCGGGAATGCGCGTCCTGGAAATCGGCTGCGGCACGGGGACACTGACGCAGATGATGGCCGAGCGAGGGGCGCAAGTCGCCGGTGTTGACGCCTCCCCTATCATGCTGGCGGAAGCGGAGGCTAAAATTGCCGCTGCCGGACTGGCACAGCGGGTGACGCTGCATCAGATGGACGCCACGCTCATGGGAGACCGGTTTGATCCAGGTTCGTTCGACCTGATTGTATCCACGTTGGCGTTCAGCGAACTGCCGCCGGATACGCAGCAGTACGTGTTGGCGGGATGCGCGGGGCTACTGGCGGAAAACGGCCGTCTCCTCATCGCCGATGAAGTGATCCCGGACGGCCGTCTGGCCCGGCTGTTGTTTTTTCTCATCCGCCTGCCGCTGGTACTGATCACCTGGCTGCTGACGCGGACGACGACGGCGGCGCTGGTTGATTTTGAAGCGCGTCTGGCGGATGCCGGTTTCCACGCCCGCCGCGCCGCATCCCAGCTGGGCGGCAGCTTGGTGTTGTTTACGGCAGTTCCCGCCGACAAGAAATCAGCAAACGCCGGCGCTCAATTTCCCACCCTGCGCCACCGGGTCTCTCTGCGCACAATTCTGCTCGACTTGTGGCTGATGTTTTTCCGCATCATCCCGCCTTATCCCAAAGTGCGGCCCGGTTTGTACGCCATTGGCCGGCCCGGCCAAAAATCGCCGGTGTTGGTGACGGGGAATTTTGACTTGACGGTGCGGCGGCTGGTGAAGGCGGTGGACGGCCGTGTAGACTGCTGGCTGTTAGCGGCCGATTCCGCCGGGATAAACGTCTGGTGCGCTGCCGGCGGCGGCTATTTCACGGCGGAGAAGGTGATCGCGGCCGTCAAATCCTCCCACCTGGAGGAGGTCGTCCATCATCACGCCCTGATTTTGCCCCAGTTGGCGGCCAACGGGGTGGATGGCTGGAAAATCCGGCAGGAGACCGGCTGGGGCGTTCATTGGGGGCCGGTCAAAGCGGCTGACATCCCGGATTATCTGGCGGCGCATCGCAAAAAGACGGAGGCCATGCGCTGGGCGCGTTTCCCGCTTAGAGAGCGGCTGGAGATGGTGACGGCAACGCTGGGTTTTTATGGCCTGCTCATTTTATTACCCACGCTGATTTTTTGGCGACATTTATTCTGGCCGGTGACGGCCGCTTTGCTGGGACTCTCCTATTTCTACGCTGTCGTTTTGCCCTGGCTGCCGGGGCGGGATGGGCTGCAAAAGTCGGTTCCATTGGTCGTGATAGCGCTGGCAGGGTTGGGGGTTTGGACGGCCGTCATTCACCCGCTGTCTGCGCCGCAGTTGTTCAACTGGGCCATCGCTCTGACCGGCTTCTCCGTTTTTACCGGGGCCGAACTGCAAGGCATGTCGCCCTTGATGCGCGGCGAGCAGGCCAATTGGGGCTGGGAAGCGGTGGTCGGGGTGGCGTTGACGGCCGTTTATTGGATTGCGCCGTTCCTGCTGGGGTGGCGGTGAGGAGTGTGGACAATAATCATGGCTGAGAATCCTACATTTTGGTCGTCGCTAGCAGAACATTGGGAAATTGCCCGTACCTTGCGCCGATTGGAGATTCATTTTGACCCGGAACAGTGTACCGGCGTCTGGCAATGTTATGAGGTCTGCCCAATTGGCTGCTGGACGCCGAATTACGAGCGACGCAGGGTCGTTTTTCACGATCCTGCTCTATGTATTGCCTGCGGCGCTTGTGTGCTACAATGTCCGGAAAAGGCAATCGTGTTAAAAGTTCCGGAGTGTTAACGTGATTCACGAATATAATTTGTGACCAATTTCGGAATCCAGCGTCCAACGATCAGTAACCACAAATTTAGGCTGAGGAGTGATGATATGCCTGACACAATGGATGATATGAAACGAATGACGAAAGAGGAAAAGCCACACGCCAAAGGGGCCGCGGACAAGTTGAGCCAGATCCAAGATAAATTGGAGACCGCCACCAAAGCCATGCGAGAGCCGGTAGAACGGAAAGGGACGATGGAACAAGCAAAAACGGCCGTTTCCGATTTTCTGGCTGAGCATGAAGTCGTCGGCGGCGACACGTTGAGCGGGATTGCGCTGAAACATTACGGCACGGCCGTGCGCGATAAGTGGATGGCGATCTACGAAGCTAACAAAGAAATCATCGGTGATAACCCCAGCCTCATCCGGGTCGGACAACTTCTTAAAATCCCCAAACTGGATTAGTCATCTTCAAAATCAGAGAGGCGGCCAATTGGCCGCCTTTTTTTGTTCACATGCCAATGCCGCGCAGGAAGAGGAGATACATGCCCAAAAGATAGACGACGATGATGGCCACAGCGTCCAGTTCGACGAATAGCAGTTTGCGCTCGACGCGGGCCAGATTGCCAACCAGCGCCATATTGGTGAGTAGCAGACCCAGCAAACCGACCAGGGCGAAGTTGGGGTCAATGGCGCCCAGGAAACGGCCGTCCACATAGAAAAAGTCCGCCAATCCCAGGGCCAGCATATTGAACACGCTGGAACCAAACAGATTGCCCACCGCCATGTCAAACGCATTCATCTTCATCGCCGCCAACGCCGCGATCAATTCCGGCAGCGACGTCACCACGCTGAGCATCGCCGTCCCCACAAAGCCGGTTCCCAACCCGGTTAAGACGGCGATTTCCGAAGCGGCGCTCACCAACGTGGGCACGACCAAAATCAGCGCCCCGGCGCTGAGAGCAAAGCCAATCAACCCCCGGCGCAGCGAGGGGAAGCGGGGAGCCAGCGCCACCGCCCCGGCCGCCGTTGAACCGGCCGGGCCATGGCTTTCTCGTTGAATGAGCCAGATGCCGCCAAAATAGATGGCGATGAGCGCCAGACTATCAATTCCTACCCAACCCACAGTCACATCTACATTGGCTAGAATGGAAACGGCCGCTATCAACATCAAGATCGTGGTCAGAGCGGCCGTGAGCGCATGGCTGATGGCGATGCGGCGTAACAGCGGCACTTGAAAATTGATCAGGTCAATGATCGCCAGCAGCAGCACATTGACCATATTGCTGCCAAAAAAATTGCCCGCCGCCAGATTAGGAACCCCGGCGCGAAAGGAGCTGATAGAAGCCGTTAACTCCGGCAAGGAAGTGGCCCCCGCCAGGAAAATCGTGCCCACAAACACGCCGCCCAAATTGGTGCGAACGGCGATGATGTCGCCAAATTCAGCCAGTTTGATCGCCGTATACACCACCACAGCCGCACTGATGAAGAATTTTATCCAGACCACAACACCCTCACTCAAGTCAATTCAAAGAAATAATGATCCACAGATTACGCTGATTTCACAGATTGAACCAACATTTTCTGTACAATCGGCGCAATCTGCGGATAGAAATAGATCATTTAATTCTCGAATGCGCCTTACTCGTTTGCATACGGTTCGGGAAAGCCCCAGGTTTTGGCGACCGGCAGGGCAAAGATGATGCCGGTGTGCGGCTGTGTCAGATCGCCCAGCACCTTTTCCGTGGCCTTGACGGCCGCTTCCGCAATGTCCAGGCTGTCAATCACGGCAAAAATGGTGTTGTGTCCCACCCGGCCGCTGCCAAACATCTGCGAAAAACCGAGATAAGCGGGGCTGGCGATGTCGCGGGGCAGCACCCGGTTGACTCCGGTGCTTTCCAAAATGGTGACGCCTTTGACCCCGGCGCTCACCCACGCTTGCAGCACGTCGTTGAGATGGGCGCTGTCGTCCAGCACCATGATCAGCATGTGCATAAGAGATTCCTCCTAAAACCGACGCAGGTCGGTTTGGCAATGGTTGCTGCGAATTTATTCGTATTTCGTTTTATAAACCTGGTGATGTCTCTGCGCCGTCGTCAACCACTGCGCCAACATTTCCTCATCACCCGTTTGTAAAAGCTGCTGCACGGCCGTCAACTCCGCCAGGTATTTTTGTAGATGGTCAAGTACGGCCGTCCGGTTTGTCAGTAAAATATCCAGCATCATCGCCGGATCGGAGCCGGACAGCCGCGACGTGTCTCGAAAGCCAGAGGCGCTGACCCGCCACACCTGGTCGTCGCGCAGGGCGGCGGCCGTCTGCATCAACGCCGCCGACGCCAGGTAGGGCAAATGGCTGGACGCGCCCACCAGACCATCATGCATATCCGGCGGCAGAAAGAGGGGGCGGCTGCCGATGCGGGCCAGAATTGCCAACGATACCTGCTCTACGCGGGGGGTGGTACGGCCGTTGCGGCACAGCACAAACGTCTGATTCCGGTACAAATCAGGGTCGGCGGCGGCGAATCCGGCAGTCTCCCTGCCGCACATGGGATGGCCGCCAATGGCTTGAAACTGGCTTGGCATAGCTGCCATTGATCGGCAAATAATCTCTTTCGTGCTGCCTAAATCGAGCAGCAGGCAGCCATCGGGCCGGGCGGCGGGCAATTCGGCTACAAGCCGCAAAATCGCCCGCACCGGCGCCGCCAGGATGACCAGTTCGGCATCGGTCACGCCGTCGGCCAAATCGGCAGTGACGCGGTCAGCCAACCCGGCGGCGGCCTGCCGGGCATGGGGATGGGGGTCAATGAGGGTGAGATGGTCGAGGTACGGCCGTAACGCCAACGCCAACGATCCCCCCATCAACCCGGCGCCGACGATGGCCAGACGACGAACGGGCAGGTTGTCAGCCAGACTGGGACGCATCCTGGTTTTGTTGGCCGGCGGCAGACTGGTAGACGGTGTACGCCGTTTCCACGCTTTTCTGAACCGTTTGCAGCCGGGCTAACTGGTCATGCCAAAAGCCGGAACCGGCGCTGGCGGCCAATCCAGTGAGGATGACGCCGGCGGTGAGGGCGTGCATCTTGATCCGGAACAAAGCGCCAATCCAGTTGAAAACGGCGGCGTCTGGGGCGACCAGGGAGACGTTGAGGAAAGCGGCCGTGCCGGGAAACATATCGCGCAGCAAATCGGCCGAATCAATCTGCAAAAAGTAGGCGATGACGACGCCGATGACGACTGAGGTGAGGCGCAGTTGCTGGATGCGGGAGGCGGACTCTTCCTTGTCGCGGCGGGCGATTTTGAGCAGCGTGCTGGCGGCGGCGGCCGGGTCGTGGATGGTGGGGTCGAGCCGGGGTTTCATGCGGTGGGGAACCCAGGAGAGCCAGCTTCCCCACGAGTTGACCCAGGCCAGAAAACGGCCGCTCCACCGTCGCCAATGGCTGCTGAGTTGGTCTCGCTGATTCTCCACTTCGAGCAAAAGGGTGTTGAGGGATTTGAGAAAAATTTCCGACTGCTGGCTGAGACGGCTGTTTTCCAGGAAGTTTTCAAATTGGCGGTGGATTTTGCGCTCAGTTTCGGCGCTGAGACCGGATTGGGAGAGTAACGGCCGTACTTCAGTTTCGTACACTCGCGTCGCCCCCTGGTAGGACAGTTCTTCCAGTTCCGCCAGTTGCGTTTCCGCCCAGCCGGTGACGCCATCGGCCAGTTCGCTGTTGAGCAAGAGGCGGGCTTGGGCAAACAACGCTTCCGGCGTGATGTCGCCAGCCTGGGCGGCCAGGTTGTTTATCAGATCATCCACGCGCTGGCGCAGGGCCGGGGTGACGGCTTGCGCCAGGGCGGACTGGGTTGGGATTTTATCCAGGGCGGCGTGAAGTTGCTGCTTGGCGGCGGCGGCGGCGTTTTGCATGGCCTCTTGTTGGGCGTTTTCACCGGCAACGGCCGTCAACGCCTCCGTGAACTTTTCCTCTTTCAAATCAGCGATGACCTGTTCCGCTTTGAACGCCGGTTTCAACGCATCTTTCAGCATCGCCAACTGGTTTTGCAGGTTTTGCTGCGCTTCGGCGGCGATGCCCAGGTCGGCCATCGTGCCCGGCAGCGCCGCCTCATACTTAGCCAGCGTCTCTTGCGCATTGGGCTTACTTTTGAACCCCAGCGCCAGTTTGAGCGCATCCACCACGATCTCGGTGCCGATGGCCATGGTGAACATGGTGACGATGTAGAGGCCCAGCGAGGCAAAGATGCGGCTGAGGCCCTCAGGCAGGCTGGAACCGCCGTCTTCATCAGTTTGCGGGGCGGGGATGGCAGCGATGTCGGTGGGGGTGACGGTGGCGGCGACGGTGGCGGGCACGGCCGTTTTCGCTTGCACAATGGGCGTCAGCGCCGCTCCGGCCAAAATCAGCAAAATGAATGTGACGATAGAAACCAATTTAGGGGACATTTGAACCTCCGCTAAGAATTATGAATTATGAAGGATGAGAGCCGTCACCCTGTCACCTTATCATCCTGCCACCGGCAGCGTGAAGTAAAACAAGCTCCCCCGGCCTGGCTGGCTCTCAACCCCCACCCGGCCGTCCAGCTTTTCCACGATGCGTTTGACGATGGACAGGCCCAGGCCATGCCCCTGGGCGCGGGCTTGATCCATGCGGGTGAATTCGGCGAAAAGGTGGGGGATGACGGCCGTGTCCACCCCTTTGCCGTTATCCTTCACCCAATAGCGAACTTCACCGTTCGTCTGTTCGCCGCCCAATTCCAGCGTAGGCGGTTCCCCGCCATATTTCAACCCATTGCTCAGAAAATTGACCCACACTTCTTCCACCCAGGGAGCATAGCCGCGAGCCGTGGGCCACTCTTCCGGCAGAATGATTTTGCCTTCATATTCGTCAATCATCGTACTCAGCCGGAATTGAGCCTGGTTGACGATGCTGGACATTTGCAGGGAGGTAAGCGACACTTTTTCTTTGCGCACACTGGCTAAAAGCAGCAGTTCATCAATGATGTTGACGATTTTGTTGCTGTTGGCGAAGACATCCCCCAGAATCTCCATGCTCTTTTCTTTGCCAATCTGCTCCATGTAACCGTGCAGAAAATCAACGCTCAAAATAATGCCGCCTAAAGGATTTTTTAAGTCATGGGCCACGGTGTGGGCAAAAGCGTCCAATTCATCATTACTGGCTTGCAGGGCGCGATTGGCTTCCGTCAGGTCGCCGGCGAGTTTTTCCAACTGGATAATTTTTTCCGCCAGCTGTTTTTGTAAGTTGTGCAGGGTGATGTGCGTTTCCACCCGCGCCAGCACTTCCGGAACCTGGAACGGTTTGGTGATGTAGTCCACACCGCCGGCATTGAAGGCTTCGATTTTGTCCAGAACTTCGTCCAGGGCGCTGATGAAGATGATGGGAATGTGGCTGGTGTCGGGATTGGCTTTGAGGCGCAGGCACACTTCGTAACCGTTGATGCCGGGCATTTTGATGTCGAGCAGGATGAGATCGGGCGGTTCGGCGGCGACGGCCGTGAGCGCCATCGTGCCATTGGCCACGCCGCGCACCTGATACCCTTGCCGCGTTAGCATGGTTGAAAGCAGACGCAGATTAGCCAATGCGTCATCAACAATCAGAATGTCGCCCTTAGTTGCTTCTCTGTCCATTGCGTTCATGATCAACCTTGTTATTTTCCGTAAGCCGCAAAATCTCGTCAAATTCAAAATCTTCAACCATTTGGGCTAATTGCCGAGCCAGAATGGCATGGTCTGCTTCCACCTGATGCAGCAATTGGAGGATTTGGTCGCTGCGGGCGCGGCGGGCTGCCAGATGTAATTTGTCCAGCCATTGCGGCGGCAGGGGCGTCAGGGCGGCGGCTGTTAAACGGTCTGGCGGCAGGGGAACGGCCGTCTCGGCCGGAGGCGGATCGGCATATTCATATTGAACCCCCAGGTATTTGCCGATTTTCTGGAAAATCTCGCTTTCGCGGAATGGCTTGCGAATGAAATCATCACAACCGGCCGAGAGCACCACCGCCCGATCCTCTTCAAAGGCGCTGGCGGTTAAGGCGATGATGGTGGTGGCCTGCCCCTGGGTGGTGCTGCGAATCTGGCTGGTGGCCTCATATCCATTCATCACCGGCATACGCATGTCCATCCAGATGAGGTGGGGCTGCCACAGCCGATGCACTTCGACCGCTTCGGCGCCGTTGGCGGCTTCGCGCACGGTGAAGCCGACTAATTCTAGCAGGCGGCGCATCAAAATACGGTTTTCGTACCGGTCTTCCACGACCAGGATGCGATATTCGGGCTGACCAGGCGTCAGAGCAATGACCCGGCCTGTGTGTGTGGCAGTCGGCTGCGCTTTTTGCAGGGCCAGCGACACCTGAAGCGCAAATCGAAAAATGGAGCCGTGACCCACCTGGCCGGTCACTTCCAGTTCGCTGCCCATGAGCCGGACAAACTGGCGGCTGATGGGCAGGCCCAATCCCGTTCCCCGTGGCGAGGCGCGATCAACGGCCGCCTGCACAAACGGCTGGAAAATATCAACCATCTGCTCATCCGAAATGCCCGGCCCGGTATCTTCGACGATGAACTGGAGGACGGCCGTGGCCCGTTCTAGCTTATCCAACGCCACCCGCAAGGCCACATGTCCTTTCTGCGTGAATTTGACGGCATTGCTCAATAGATTCGCCACCACTTGCCCCAACTTACGCTCATCGGTGGTCACGAACCGGGGTAGATCTTCAGGCATTTCCAGGATCAGGCGCAAACCTTTGGCTTCGGCCTGGATGCGGAAGGTTTCTGCCAGATGGGTGAGCATCGCCGGCAGATCGAAACTGGTGCGGGAGAAACTGGCCTGACCAGCTTCGATTTTGGACATTTCCAGCACATCATTGATCAAATTGAGCAGATGCTCGCCGCTGTGATTGACGATATGCAGGTTTTCCTGCAAATGGGCCGGGATTTCCTGGTCCCGCTGCATCAACTGGGTGAAACCCATGATGGCATTGAGCGGCGTGCGCAGTTCATGGCTCATATTCGCTAAAAACGCGCTCTTGGCCCGGTTGGCAGCTTCGGCCGCATCCTTGGCTTCAGCCAGTTCTTTGGTTCGCTGCGTCACCAATTCTTCCAAATGATCCTGGTATTGGCGCAGTTCTGCTTCCATCTGCTTGCGCAGCGAGATGTCCAGAATGGAGTTAAACACCTTGCCCCAATTTTCTTCATAGCCGGGCGCGACAACTAACCGGTGGATAACATAGAGGGGACGGCCGTCTAACGTCCTCAATTCCACCTCAGCATCATATTCCAAATTCCCATTCGCCAGCGCCGCCAGTTCGCCGCCAAACGCGGCCGCTGATTGCGACGTGAATAGATCAAATACGCGAGACAGCAAGGTTTCCTTGTCTGGCGCATCAAACATGGCCAGGGTGGAACGGTTGACATCGAGAATTTTCACCATCCGGGCGCATTGGGTGAGGGCGCCCGGATTGGCCTGAAAATACGCATTCAGGTCAAAATTGGCGCCATGTTCTTGATGCAAGCCATCTACAAATTCCTTAATCGCCGAAAAATCCTGTTCCCATAAGGAGATGGGGGAATCCTCAAACAAACTGCGATACCGGGACTCACTCTCTCGCAGCGCCGCCTCCGCCGCCTTCCGCTCGGTAATATCCGTCATCGAACCGGCCAAATAAAGCAAATTGCCGGCTTCATCAAACACGCCGGCGCCAATGTCTTCCACCCATCGCCGCGCGCCGGACGCATGACGGATGCGATAAGTCACCCGAAAAGGGCCTTGGCTGCGTAATATCTCATCAATCTCAGGTGGGGCGCTGTCTTCCGGGTGAAACAAGTCGGCGATGCTCAACTCTCCTGACAGAAACTGCTCCTTGGGATAACCGGTCAACGTTTCAATCGCATCGGTCAAGTAAATCATGGTAAACCGGGGGGTGTTGTGGCACAGGTAAATGGCAGAAGGCGTGGTGTCGGACAAAATACGGAACCGCTCATGACTTTCACGCAACTCCTGGTTGGCCGCTCGTAAGGCTTGTTCATTGGTTTCGGTGGCGGTCAGGCTGCGCTTAAATTCAAGCATCAACATCCGGTTGGCGATAGCGGTTATCAGTAGAATGGCAAAGAGGGAGATAAGATCAAAATAGTCGGTTACTCCGGAAAAAGCGGTGTTTAACTGGCCGTTGATGTCCAGAACAGCAATGAAGGCCAACGCGGCCATCGTCATGCCCGCCATCAGGATGAACGGCCGTTTTTCCAGCAGGATACCGGCGGTGAAAATAACGATGGGAAAGGCGGCAATGGCGATGTCGTGTATGCCCTGGCCCTTATAAGTCAGATAGGTAACGGCCGTCAACAGCGTCAGCAGTACAATAAAGCTGGACAATTGTAAACGTCCGCTCTGGGCCAACCAGAACGCCGCAAACACCAACACAATGCTCCCCGTCATCGCTTTCACCATGTCGGTTTTGCCATTCGCCAAACCACCCAAAGTGACTACCACGGCCGCAACCAAAAATGTGAACAGAATCACGTAAAGCATATATGCGATCCGATCATCTTCTCTGGTTTCAAATTTGGGAGGCGTCAACCATTGCCGAAACCTGGCCCACATACGACTCTCCTAAGCTGCTCCGTTGGTTTTGTGTAGCATAAACCAAATCGCTGCTTTTGTCTATGCTGGCGCGTAGTATATTGGCATGGATGATTTGTGATGAAGTGAACGAGAAGTGAGCCGCGCCGCTTGAAATCCCAACCAGTCGTGCTATGCTTACAGGCTATGGAACTCCAGGCAATTATCGGCCAATTGTATCTCGTTGATGGGGCTGTCCAGGACACAACGGCCGTCCCCGGCATGTTGGCGCAGTCGGCTCCGGGCCGGGCGGCCCGGGGGCGGGAAAAAGACACCCTGTTCATCCATTTGACTTTGAGCGGCGACCCGGCCGAGACGGCCGTGCTGGCGCAGGATGTGTTGGATAGCATCAGCCGGAATTATTACCAGGCCAAAGGCAGCGTCACCGCCGCCCTGCGGCAGGCCATCATCAAGGTCAACCAAAACCTGCTGCGGCGCAACATGAGCGGGCGGGACACCCTGTGCGAGGGGGCCGTCACCTGCGCCGTGCTGCGCAATGGCGAACTGTACACTGTGCAGGCGGGCGAATCCTTTGCTGTGCTGGGCCGCAACTTTGGCCTGGAGCGGATGCCGCCCCAGCCCCCGGCCCGCGTCACGCCGTTGGGCCGGATGGCCGGAATTGACATCCGGTTTTACCATCATCGGTTGGAGCCGGGCGATGTGGCGCTGTTGGCTGATCCCTCATCTGCCTCGCTGCCTACCCAAACCCTGAGCGCCGCGCTGGCGGGTGTGGAAGCGGAGGTGGGCATTGAGGCGCTGCAAGAGGCGTTGGCGGATGGTTCGGCGCGGCTGCTGTTGGTGGAATTTAGCGATGAAGCGCCGCCTGATTTGCCCGATATTTCTCACCCGCAACGGCCGTCCCGCCGCATGACCACCGCCCCCAATCCATTAGCTGTTGTACCGCCGCCTCCGCCGCGCCGCGAATCGGCCGTGCTGCCCATGACCACGCCTGAAGAGCGCATCCCCCAACCGGAACGGCCGCACCGCCCCCGCACCGACCACGCCCGCACCAATCGCACCCTGCACATGGAGACGAGCGCCCGCCGCGCCACCTCCCGCGCCGCCATGGGCCTGTCCCGCCTGACTGGCTGGCTGGCGCAGGTGTTGACCCGGATTCGGCCGTCTCGTCCGACTGGACAGGAAGCGACCCCGCCCCGCACCTGGGCGCTGCCGGCGCTGCTGGCGTTGCTGATCCCTGTCTTGGTGGTTATCGTCGCCACCGGCGTCTATTTCCAGCGGGGGCGGGTGCGCCGATTTGCCGAAATTAAAATCGAGATGGGGCAAAATTTGGCGGCAGCGGAGGCGGCGGCGGGGGATGAGACGGCCGTCCGAACCGCCTTGAATGCGGTGGTGACGTTGGCCGATGAAGCCGACACCATCCGCCCTGGCGACGCCGAGGTGAACCGGCTGCGGGGGGAGGCTATTGCCGACCTGGATCGGTTGGATGGCATCACCCGGCTCTCTTCGCGGGCGTTGTATGAATATGAGGCAGGGACGGTATTGACGGCCGTCATCCTGCGTGAAGGGTTTAACGGCGACATTTACACGTTGGACGCTACTAACAACGTCGTTTATCTGCACGAGACAGACGAAAATTACCTCACCTTGCTCTCCCCCGATCCGCAGCAGTTGTTGTTTTCCGGGCAGTCGGTGCGGGGGCGGACGGTGCGGAATTTGGTGGACATTATGTGGCGGCCCCGCGGCACGGCCGTAAACCGGGAAGGGCTGGTGATGCTGGACACGGTGGGGGCGTTGTACAGCTATTTCCCCAACTACGCCGATTATCGCGCCGTGCAGCTCGATCTGGCCAGCGAATGGCGGCTGCCGGTGACGATGAGTAGTTTTCAGGAACGGTTGTATATCCTGGACGTTGGCCGGGGGCTGATCTGGAAGTATTTCCCCGATGGCGAGGGCTTTGTCTTGCGCGACGGGGAGCAGCAAATTTTCTTCAATGACGATCCCGACCTGACGCGGGCGGTGGACATCGTCATTTACAGCGGGGATGGCAGTCTGGCGGTGTTGTATGGCGACGGCCGTTTCCGTTATTACGATACGGCGTCGGGCCGGGTGTTGTGGGACGAGACAGATTTGCTGCAAAATGGGCTGGAATCGCCGATGGTGCGGCCCACCAAAGTGGAACTGGTGGGGCAGGGATTGAACACCAAATTGTACATCGCAGATCCGGGCAGCGGCCGTATCCTGCAAGTGAGCCGGAGCGGCACGGTGCTGACCCAGTTCCGGGCCACGGCCCCAGATGGCAACGAATTATTCACCCGCGCGGCCGATTTTGCGGTGGCAGAACGGCCGCTGCGCATCTTCATCGCCTCTGGCAACACCCTCTACGTCGCCACGGAGGAGTGACAAGGTGACAAGGCGAGGGGGTGAAAGGGTGAATTTCATCCCTCATCCCTCATCCCTCATCCTTCAAAATCATCACGTCCTGGCGGGGGAAGGCCAGCCCAATCCCTTTTTCGGCAAAGACCAATCGAATTTGGCGGCGTAAGGCGCGCTGGACGGCCCAATGCGTGCCCGGTTCCGTTTTAGCCAGGATGCGCAAGCGCACCGCCCAATCGTCCAACCCCTCCACGCCGGTGACGGTGGGGGTCTCCAGCAGCAGCGGCCCCACCGCCGGATCGGACTTTACTGCCTCTCCGATTTCGGTTAGCGCCGCCATGGCCGCATCCACATCGTCGTCGTAGGTGATGCTGACATCGAGGACGGCGCGGGACCAGGTGCGGGATTTGTTGGCCACGATGCGGATTTCGCCATTGGGGATGACGTGCAGTGTGCCTTGCAGATCGCGCACCATGGTGGCGCGCAAGGTCATCTGCTCCACCGTGCCGCCCACGCCGCTGATTTCGATGGAGTCGCCCACCGTGTACTGATTCTCGATGAGGATGAAGAGGCCGCTGATCATATCTTGCACCAGGGTTTGCGCGCCCAGGCCAAAGGCGAGGCCGACGAAGCCGACGCTGGCCAGCACCGGGGTAACGGGGATGCCGAATTCAGTCAGAATCATGAGCACGGCCGTACCCAAAATCAACACGATCCCGGTACTGCGTACCACCCGGAAAATCGTCTCCGTCCGCTTGTCCAGTTCGCTGTCTTCTTCGTCATCCAATTCCTGAATCTCTTTACTCAAGGTGCGGGTGACGACGCCCAACAGCCAGTAGGCCAGCGTCGACATCAGTAAAATACCGGCGATGGCGACGCCATGTTTTGTTAACCACTCAATTACTGCATCCATTGCTCATCCTTTTGAAACGAAAAATTTCATCCTTCATCCTTCATCCTTGTAAAACCCGCGCCCCGTTTTGCGCCCCAGACGGCCGCTCTGCACCATGCGCCGCTGGATGGGGTGGGGGCGGTATTTGGGGTCGTGGAAATACGCTTCGTAGACGGATTGGGTGACGGCGAAATTGACATCGCTGCCCACCAAATCGATCAACTCAAACGGCCCCATGCGGAAGCCGATGGATTTCATCAGCCGGTCAATCGTCTCCACGTCGGCGGCGCCTTCGCCCAACAGCCGCAGCGCTTCGCCGTAAAACGGCCGTGCCACCCGGTTGACGATGAAGGCGGGCGTATCTTTACATAGGACGGCCGTTTTGCCCAGCTTCTCCACAAAACCCAGCGCCGTTTGCAGGGTAGCGTCGGACGTGAACTCGTTGGGAATCAGTTCCACCAACTTCATGATATGGGCCGGGTTGAAGAAGTGGAGACCGATGACCCGATCCGGCCGGCGGCAGGCTCCGGCCAGGACATTGATACTGAGGCTGGAAGTGTTGCTGGCGAAAATGGCGTGTTCCGGCGCGGCGGCGTCCAGTTCGGCGAAAATCTGCCGCTTCAACGCCAGCTTTTCCGGCGCGGCTTCGATGATGAGGTCGGCCTGGGCGGCGGCGGCTAATGAGGTGGTGGCGGTGAAAGCAGCTTTGGCTTGCTCGGCAACGGCCGCGGTCGTTTTGCCTCTGGTTACCCCTTTGTCAATGGAAATGGTGATGCGGGAGACGGCCGTGTCCAAAATCTCATCCGCCACGTCATACAAAACCACGTCGTACCCGGCCAGCGCGCCAGCCTGAGCGATCCCCCGCCCCATCATTCCCGCGCCAATCACCGCAATTGTTTTCATGTCACCTCTTCAGGAAGTTGCCACAGAGTTCACCGAGAACACAGAGAAATTCTGAGTATGGTCTGGCTCAACGTAAATCGTCCAGCGCTACGATCTGCACATCAGGGAATTTTCGGAGCGCGCAATCATTTGTCAGGAAGAAAGCGGCATCTGCAATAACGGCCGTTGCCAATTAAATAGCATCTGGTATGCGCAGGTTGAAACCAGCCCGAATTTCTGCCGCTTTGGCAGCAATGGCGAGAGATACAGCCAGCGTGGTTAAATTTTCCACATTCAGCAAAATCTCCTGGTAACGCCGGGCCAAATCTGGTTTTTGAAGATGCAAGGGGTGAGTTAATGTTTCGACCAATGTCACTGTTGAGGTAACAATCGAGAACTTTCTTTCAATTAACGCTACGAAGAATGGCCTGACCAGCGCGCGAAAAGTTTCATGTCTTTCGATAAAGTCAATGAGGGGGGCTGTGTCTAGCCCCACAATGCTTCCCTTAAGCTGGTCTAGGATGCCCACGAATCACGCTCCTGGTTTACATAGGTTTGGGCATCGATCCCCTGCCAAATTTCCGCGCCCAAACCTTCTAGCTCCATGATGCTGTGCGATTGCGGCTTTTCTACCTGATGACGCACCATGCCGCTTAATTTTTCCGGTTCTCTGAGGAATTGTGGGGTAAAAGTTAAGCATATATAATTTCAAGATGGCAAAAACAATACAATTCACGGAAGATGATCGCAAACATTATGCTGTGTTAACCAACATTTTGGGTCTAAAAGATTTGGATGTTGTTCAGGAAGAACATGATGATGAAAAGGGTATCCTTTACCTTTATTGCACCTCGCGTTGGGATATCGCTCTTTGTCCTGATTGCCTGCAATTGAGTTGCAAGATTCATGATTATCCCAAACAAAGGCAAATTCATGATGCACCATTACGCGGGCAAAAGGTAATGCTCGTTTTCGATAGTGTACGTTTTTATTGTGAGCATTGTCATAAACCATTTACGCAATGTATCCAGGATATTGTACCTGATTGTACGTATACGCAACGATTATATGAAGAAGTATCCAATCCAAGGCGTAAGCAAGATGTAGCTACACTGGCGGAATTATATGACATAGGATACAAGATGGTCGAGAGTATCTTGCTGAAAGCAGGGGAAGCAAAACTGGCACAGCGGCGAGAGGCCCCCATTGAAGTAGAGCATATGGGTATAGATGAGATAGCAAAAAAAAGGACATGGGGATTATGTTCTTGTTTTGACTGATTTGAAAAGACGGATTGTTTTGGATGTTTTGCCGGACCGTCAAAAAAAGACCCTTGTGCAATGGCTCACATCACCGCCAGAGGGAATTGACCTTACCAAACTGAGATTTGTAGCCACTGATTTGTGGAAACATTATCGAGATGGTGTACAAAGCGTATTTTCAAACGTTTTCATAGTGGCAGACCGTTTTCATGTTGTACAAAATTTGCACGAAGCCATCCATGACATACGACGCAAAGCACAGGAAGCGGCAAAAACGGAAGATGAAAAGAAGCAACTAAAAGGATTGCGTTACTTATTATTGAAAAACAGGCAAAATCTAACAGAGAAAGACAAGCAACGGTTGCAAAAACTGGCAGAAAGTCACCCTGATTTATATCGTCTGTGGGAATTACGCCAAGCGTTGCATGATTGGTACGAAGTACGTACGATTCCTGAATTTGCTCGCGTTACACTTGCTCAGTGGATACGCGATGCCCGCCAATTGGGTATGGATGCGCTCAACAAGTTTTGCAATACGTTGGAATCATGGCAAAAAGAAATCGTCAATTTCTTTGAACATCGCATTACGAGCGGATTTGTTGAAGGAATGAATAGCAAAATTCGGGTTCTGAAACGGATTGCTTTTGGTATTCCCAACTATGCCCATTTTCGGCTGCGAGTTATTGGTTTTTGTGGCTAACCCCATAAAAGCTCAGAGAACCA
>JAJRVV010000102.1 GCA_024277135.1 Chloroflexota bacterium
CCCGCCGCTGATCACCCGGTCGCCGGCCACTTCATCCAGAATAAAGACATCCGCGCCGACAAGCAGTTCCAGAGCGGCCGTTTCCTGGGCGGCGGCGGCCAATGCTTTCAGTTCCGGCTGGCAAATGGCGCGCAAATCGTGGGTGCGCAAAGCATAACCGCCCAACGTGACCGCCCCCAACCCCAAGCGGTAAACGTCGCGGCGCAGATCGCGGGTGATCATCGCTTCGCTTTCCAGGGCGGTGAGCAGGCGGTAGACCGTCGTTTTATTGAGTCCTGTTTCGCGGGTCAGGTCGGCTAGGCTCCATTGGGGGTGGTCATCGGTAAAGCGCTTCAAAAGCAAAATGGCGCGTAAAATCGCTTGTGTGCCGGGATATGGCTTGCTTGTACTCATCGACTCTATTTCATAATATGAAACACTGTTCCAAAACTGTTGACCAGTATACCATGCGCTGCTATATTTACCAGCATGAAACCGACTCTGAATATTCTTCAAGATAACTTAATTGAACAAATTTTAGACGAAGCTAAACGCATTTTGAGCCAGATTGGCATGGAGGTGCGGGGTACGGCCGTGCGCCAACCGCTGCTGGATCATGGCTTAATGGCCGATCCCGGTAACGGCCGTATCCTCTTCCCCCCTGATCTGGTTTTTGATGATGAGTTGTGTGGGCAAGCGCTGGCGTTTGCTGGACAAGCGCGCTTTTGACGAGGTGGAGCGGCGGCTGGCGGCTTACACGCCAGTGGAGACGGATGCGCGGATTGACGCCGAACTGCGCCGTTTGATTGTGTCGGGGATGACGGAGAAACGGCCGTTGCCCTCTATCCCACCCCACATCGCCCGGCCCCCAGCCGCCGCTGCCCCAGCCCGCCGCGCCCGGCGGCGGCGGCGCGGTTGAACACAGCCCCAGCCCAGGTTTGCGTCTACGCCTCTCGCAAAATTTGCCAGACAGTTTTTAAGCCGAAGGTTTGGCCCGATAGCAGCGTGCGGCTGCGGAATAGCTTTGTCGCCAGCCAAATGAGGAGCACGGCCGTCGCCAACGACAATGACAGACTCACCATCCATTGCCAGACGGGCACGGCCGTCATCGCCAACCGGATCGGCATGGTGATGGGCGCTGTCAATGGGATAAAACTGAGCGTCATCGCCATCGTGCCATTGGGCGCCGCGAGCAAAATCCCATTAAACCACATCGGCAAAAAAGTAGGCAGCATGATGAAAAAGGTGTACTGTGAACTTTCCTTTGTGCCCGGCGTAATAGCGCCCAATCCGGCAAACAGAGCTGAATAAACCAGATAGCCAGCGATGAAGTGAAGCGCCACGATGGCCCAAACGCCGGGTTCCAGCGCCGGCAGGGAGATATTGCTAAACGGGGAATTCTCGCCCCGGAAAATGGTGAGGGCGATGATGGACCAAACGACAATTTGGAGCAGGCCGATGCCGCCCAGACCAATCATTTTGCCTGACAGCAGTTCAAACGGCCGTACCGATGACAGCAATATCTCCATCACCCGGTTCTGCTTTTCCTGGCCCAGGCTTTGCAGTAAATAGCCGGACGCCCCCATCACCGTCAGGTAGAACAGAATGGCGATGCCCATGCCCATGGCCAGCCCGCCGCCCACGTTTGTCACATCCGCTTCCGCGCCGGCGGCCAAATTGATCTCCTGGTACTGTTGCAAAGGCAAAACCACGCGGGCCGCCTGCGCCTCATCTTCGATGAAATTACCGGCCAACACCTGGAACAGGAAGAAATCATCGGGGGCTTCAATGCCAAAATCCAGGGCGTAAAAGTAAATTTCGCCGTTTGCTAAATAATCAGCGGGAATGTGATAGTAGCCACGAATGCGTTCATCGGCGAAGGCGGCTTCCGCTTCGGACAGGGTGGTAAAGGGCACAAACAAAGTGTCGGTTGGCGGGGTGAATTGGGTGATTTGTCCGGTGTTATCCACCAAACCAATCGGTCTATCTTCTTCTTCGCCGAGAACAAAACTGGCGATGGCGTTGCCGCCGCCTTCATCCCCGCCTTGCGAATCGGACAGGGCGTTGATGCCGGCGAGAACGAGCATGGAGAGAATGGGCAGCCCAAAGATGACGAACAAGGCTGAACGTCGTTTGAGGGTGGACAAAAATTCATACCTGGCGACCAGGCGGATTTTCTTGAACATGGATCGAATCCTTTACCGGGACGGCCGTCTTGATAATGACGGCCGTAAAACGCGGGCCGCTTCCCGCAGCGTAATTTTTTGACCATAGCGCAACATGCCGATCCGGAGCAATTTACTCACCAAGAAGAGCGAAAACGCGGCGCTGCCAGCCAAAATCAGCCAACTTGAAGCCATTGTCACCCATGAGACATCTGACACCTGGGTGCGGGTAAGCATCGTCAGCGGGGAGGTGAACGGGATGAGGCTTAGGGCCTGGGTCAGGACGCTGTTGGGGTGTTCGATGATGAAGAAAGTGAAGTAGAGCGGCAGCATGGACAGCATACTGATGATGCCTGCCGCCTGTTGGCCTTCGCTGACGGCCGTCACGCTGATCCCAATTGTGGTCATCAACGCCGCAATCATCACGTAAAAAGGCGCAAACCAGGCGATGGCGATGACGGCCGTTTCTACCGGCAGCGTCATCTCCGGGAACTGTGGGATTTGGCTTTTGGCGATGAGCAGTCCCGCCACCGCAAAGGCCGCCCAAATCGTGATTTGCACCAACCCCAACCCCACCAACCCCACAATTTTGCCCACCATCAACTGTTCCGGCTTCAAAGATGTGATCAGAATCTCCATCGTCCGGTTTTCTTTTTCATCCACAATCGCCTGAATCAGGAAGCCCGCCGTAGAGAAAATGGCGATCAGGAACATGAAGCCGATGAAAAAGGTGATGATAACCGAAAAAGGATTGGGGGCGTCATCACTGCCCAAAGAAACAAATTCTGGGTCTGGCATCCGCCACAGCCGAGTTTGCAGCGCCGAATCTTCGGCAGCTAACAAACTGGTACGCAGGTAGGCCGCTAACTCACTGGCAATCCCATCAAACGTGTCCCCCTGATGGTACAAAGTGACCTGGCCACTCGTCTGATAATCGGCTGGGATAACCGCATACGCCTGCACCTCGTCAGCTTCCAGGGCTGACAGCGCGGCCGTTTCATCCTCAAAGCGGAGCCAGGGCACGGTTGATTCGTCGGCGGCGTCTACAAACGCAGCATACGCTTCCGGCGCCATCGTCACCCCGGCCAAATCCACCACGCCCACCGGTTCATCCTCTTTGCCGGAAAAGAAGATGATGACGCCAGCGATGATGACGACGAAAATGAGGGGCATTCCCACCACCGCCCAAATGAAACTGCGCCGGGTGATATGGCGCACGAATTCATGCCGCATGACCAAAAAAGTCTTGTTCATTTCCTTATTCCTCAGAGACCTGCAAGATTTTCACCCATTGTCTGGTTAACATTCACGCCTGATGGAAACCTTATACAAAAGAGCATTATGCCAACCTATAACTAAAAACCTCGCAGGTCTTTACCGCGATTTATTAAGATGTTACTTCCTCACCCACAATGCGAATGAAAATCTCGTTGAGACTGGGCAGCGCCATGGAGAAATGCTCGATCTTCACATCTTCCCGCAGCGCCAACTCGCGCAGCAAGGCATTGGGAGTGATGGTATCGTTAAGCGCCAGATGCCACAATCCATTTTGCTGTTCAGCATGGATGATTTGGGGTAGTGAGGCAAAAGGCCCGCTGCCGCTGATTTCGACGCTGTTGCCGGCATAGCGGCGGCGCACCTCCGGCACCGACCCTTCCAACACCACTTCGCCTCGATTGATGAGTACAATGCGGTCGCACATCGCTTCTACCTGGTGCATCTGGTGGGTGGACATGATGATGGATTTCCCTTGTTGGCGCATATCGAGCAGCATCTCTTTGATCAGTTCGGTGTTGACGGGATCGAGTCCGGAGAAGGGTTCGTCTACGATGATCAGATCGGGATCATGCAGGACGGTGACGATGAATTGGGCTTTCTGGTGCATACCGCGACTGAGGGCGCTCATTTTTTTGTCTCGATGTTCCCACAAATCAAGCTGTTTGAGATACGTTTCGGCGCGGGAAACGGCCGTTCCCTTATCCATCCCTTTTAACGAAGCCAGATATAAAATGACATCCATGAGTTTGATGTCGGTATACAGCCCCCGTTCTTCCGGCAAATAGCCGATACGGTTCTTCTTAGCTTCGGTCATGGGGCCGCCAAAGAGTTCGATATGGCCGATATCGGGGCGCAAAATATCCAGCATCATGCGGATCGTAGTCGTTTTGCCCGCGCCGTTGGGGCCGAGAAGACCAAAAATCTCGCCAGGCGCGATGTGAAAACTGATGTTGGCAACGGCCTGAGTATCGCCAAATTTCTTGCTGGCCTGTTCAATAACAACGGTATTCATGGGTTCTCCTGCATCAAATTCGTCCTCAAGGTATCTGATTTCTTGTCCTTGATCATGTTGGCGTACTCGACAGCAAGAAATCGGATGTCTGTTCTCAATACCTGACTATACGTGGGGTTGGGGGCGGCGTTTCAGGTTTTTGGTTGAAAGAATCATGCGCGGACAGAATCATAGCCTGCTCTGTGCTTGGGGACAAGTAACCCAGACAGCTAAAAATTCACCCTGATTTTGGTTGCGCCCAACTACATAATCCTTATAATGTTTCATAGGAGCGGAATTTTTTAAGGAAAGGAACTGAACGGAAACAATGCAGGAGGCAACGATTTTATTGGTTGAGGGAAAGAGTGCCGGCCCTCAATCCGTGCAACCAGCCTTAATCAAAGCCGGGTTTGAAGTGATCCTGACGCACACAGGCAGTGACGCGCGCCGGTTGCTTGCTAGCGGCGTTTCGCCTGACCTGGTTGTATTCGATGCTTCTCACATGCGCTCTAGCGGCTCCCGCAGTTCCCGCCGCATACGTGACATGTTGGCGGACACGCCCATCATCCACTGCCGCGCCAGAGGCGAATCTGAAGACCGCGCGGCCGCGGCTGATTTGTACATGGCACGGCCGTTTACAGGGCGAAAATTATTAAACCGGGTGCGTGCCCTGCTCCCGGTAGACGATCAAAGCGAAGAAATCATTCGTTTTGGCGATATTGTATTGTACCGTTCCAAACGTTCTGTGGAAGTTGCCGGTCAGGGGGAAAGCCGCCTCACGCCCAAATTGGCTCATTTATTAGAAGAATTTATCCGCCACCCCAATCAAGTCGTCAGCCGCCGCCAGTTGATGGAGCATGTGTGGAACACCACCTACATTGGCGATACCCGTACGTTAGATGTGCATATCCGCTGGATTCGGGAGTGCATCGAAGTCAATCCGGCGCGGCCCCGGATTCTGCGCACCGTGAGGGGAAAGGGGTACATTTTCAGCATCCCCGAGAAAAAATAAGGGGCTTCAGAATTTCAGAGAATATGCGACAAAACGAAAAGTCTCTCTAGCGCGACTTTTCGTTTTTTATTTGGATGATTCAGCGGTTAACCATAAAAACAAGCATACTCATCAGCTTCCACAACATCAATAAATTCTTCCAGAGTTTTGACCTCTGGCACAGGATCGTAACGATGCCATCTTAAATCGGCTCGTTGCCAAAATATACGCCATACTTTTTGAGTCTTGACCCACGTTGTTTTGGCAATGGGAATTTCGACTATTTTTAGAGGGTCGTCGAACCGTGATCTAATTTCAAATATCTCAATGCTTTGATTTTTAATGCTAAAAGATATGTCTACTTGATTTCGCAAGTGCATGGGGGGGCGACGTTTTTCGACATATGCGTTGACGATCTCTCGATATTGTTCTAATTCTTCTTTAGTAAAGGCCATTTTCTATCCTCTATTCCCCTTCAAACTGGATTTCTCTGCATCCTCGATGGCTTCTCTGAGGTTTCTTCGGAAGAGTCAACAATCATCAGCCACACGTCGCAATCTCGCATACACTCGCAACATCCGCCCGGCGATGATGGGCCAGGCGTACTGTTGGGCATGGCGGCGGGCGTTCTGCGCCAGTTCGTCCCGGCACATCTGGCTGGTCAGCAGCTCGTAAATGCGCTCCGCCAACGCTTCCGGGTCGCGGGAAGGGACATGGTAGCCGTTCACCCCATCCTGCACCAAAAACGCCAGCCCGCCCACTTCCGACGCGATCACCGGCGTCCCCATCGCCATCGCTTCCAGCGCCACCAAGCCAAAGCTCTCATAATGGGAAGGCATCACCACCATCTCGGCGGCGGCGTAGTAGCGGGGCAGCACATTCTGGTCTTTGGCCCCCACAAAGGTGACGAGGCCGTGGATGTCCAGGTCGGCGCGTAACTGCTGCAATCGGGCCATTTCCGCATCAGGATCATCTGCCCAAGGGTCGCCGCCGATGATGGCCACGCACACATTGGTCACGGCCGCGGGATGCCGCTTCTGGATGAGGGCGATGGCGCGGAGCAGGGTGTCAATCCCCTTGAGCGGCTCAATCCGTCCGGCAAAGACGATGTTTTGGTGATACTGGGGAATGCCCACCGCGTCTTTGGCCGTCGTTTGTGATTGGGGGTGAAAACGTTCCAGGTCAACCCCAGGGGGGATGGTGACGATTTTCTCTTTGTCCGCGCCGTAGAGCCAGTGGAGTTGGGCTTCCTCGGCCGGGGTAGCGGCGATGAGGCAATCAGCAATGGCGATGACGTGTTTCTCGCCCTCAATACGAACCTGGGGGGCACGCTGGCTGTCATCCTGGGCGATGCGGTTTTTCATTCGCCCCAGCGTGTGGAACATCTGCACGATGGGAATGCCCCAGGCGTCGCGCAGCTTTTCGGCCACCAGGCCGGAGAGCCAGTAATGGCTGTGAATGAGATCATACTGGACAGCTTCGGCCTGGGCGAAATTGAGGACGCCTTGCACAAAGTCGTCCAGGTATTGTTGGATGTCGGCGACGGGGACAGGCTCTTCGGGACCGGCGGGGATGTGAATGACACGGCCGTTCTCGCCCAAATCATGCGCCACGCGGGGGATACAATCATCCTGTGACCGGGTGAACACATCCACCTGAATGCCGCGGCGACTCAACTCGATGCTGAAATCGCGGACATACACATTCATGCCGCCCGTCTTTTTTCCGCCCAGCATCGCCAACGGGCAGGTGTGGACGCTGAGAACGGCCAGACGGCGGGGGGGATTGTGAATTGTCAATTGTTCATTGTTCATTGTTCATTCCGCTTGAGGCGCAGACGATAAATTCGGTCATCTTTGGCGCCGAACTGGTATTTATAATTCTCGTTGCCGCGCAGGAAGTCGAATTCGACACGGCCGTCGCCGATGGCCTTTTCGATGGCTTTGGCGGTGAGTACCACGCCCAGACTGAGGCTGCCGAAAGAGGCCGGGTCGAGGCCAGAGTTATACACCCAGATACGGCCGTTGTAATCAAAGTTAAACAACGCCGCCGCTCGCTTACCTTCTACTTCCATGAACAACAGTTGCAGCGCGTTTTCGGCCATGGCCGCCTGCGCCGTTTCGTGGAACATGGCGCGACGGCCGTCATTGAGCCAATCCCGTTTCTCGAAAGTGGACTTTTGCAGCAGGCCGAGGAAATCGTTGACGGCCGTCTCCAGGTCATCATCAGGGCCAACCAACGCCATCTCCGCCCCCACTCCGGCGGCGCGGCGGAATTTGCGCCGGATTTCCCGCCGTTGACGGCCGTTTAATCCATTCAGGTATGTTTCAAAATCATCTGGCAAAGCGATAACGGGGCACACCTCATGTTGCTCCTCAGCAAAAAGCAAGCCCCGTTCCTCAGCGAGACGGGGCAGGGCTGCGCGGGTGAGCGAATTTTCGGGCACATTACAGAAATCCATCACATCCCACGACGGCGCATCCGCGCTGCACAACAGGTCGAGGAGGGCGGCCCAGGCTGATTTTGCATACTCGGCTGAGCAGATCAGGTCGAGGTAGTCACTCTCTTCTGTGCAGCCGTTAAAGTGAATGCGTCGGCCAACCACGTAAAAGCAGCCGATGGCGCAGGGACGGCCGTCGTCATCGGTCACAACAATCGTCAGCAACAAGGCCGTGTCCGGGTGCAAATTACGCCACCAAATTTCCTGGTACTTTCTGGTTTGAAAAGGGGTGTTAGTCATGCCGTCGCGGGCCAATACATCCCAAACATCGGCCAATTCCGAAAAAGCAGCGTCACCTTGAATCAATTTAGCTTGCATTGCAATATGGGTTCCTTTTGGCAAAAATAAAAGCTATTATAGCTGATTTGGGGGGCAGGCATGGGGATTTAACCAACTGCTTACCGAGGCGGCCGTCGCCCCAGCCGCCAGCGCCAGAGAATTTGCCACCAATCAATGAAACGGGGCACACCCCGTTCATACCGTACCAACAAAATGCTGATGAGAAGCACCCCGGCCCCCAACCACTGCATCAGCGTCAATCTTTCCTCCAACAAAAATGTTGCCAGACCAATGGTGACAATCACTTCCAACATGCCCAACAAAGCAGTCTGAATGCTGCCCAAATGCTTGACGCCGAGAAACAAAGTCAGCCGAGATAGCGCCGTTGCCCAACCCATCATCAGGATGGCCTGCCAGCCCGGCGCCGAAACCAATGTCAGATTCACCGGGTTCAACAGCCAGGCCAGCGTTACCACGCCAGCCATCGCCGTCATTGCGTACAATGTCATTGTCGGCGCGGGAATGTCCACCAGAATGCGCTGGCTCAACACCAGTTGGATGGCATACGCCAACGCCGCGATCACCATCGTACCCACCCCCAGCCAATCCGGCGGCCCCAATCCGCCCAGGGTGAGCAAATAGATGGCAAAAATAGCTAGGCCCATGCGGAACAGCGTCAGCCAGGAAATCACCTGTCCCAACAGGCGCAGCATCAGGGTGACAAAAATGAGGTAGGTGATGTTGATGAGCTGGCCTAACGAGGCGTCTATCCGGGTTAGACTGAAATAGAAAAAGAGGGAGCCAACGCCATTGATAGCGCCGGCCAGCAAACTGCTGAGGACGGCCGGTTTGGAACTGCGAATCAGGCGACGGGCAAATAAAAATGTACCCGCCCAGAGCAAGGCGGCGGCAAACAGGGTGCGAAAAGCGACCACGGTGATGACGCCAACCCCGGCAGCATAAGCCAGTTTGGCCAGTACCGGGATCGTACCCAGGAAGAAGGGGGAGGCCAACGCCCAAAACAACCCGCGCTGCCACCGGCTGATGGATGAATCAGATTTTGGTTTGGGTTTACTAATGGCGTCAACTACGATTGAGGCGGGATTATCTGGAGCAGAGGGCGTGGATGGCATGCCGCTTACTCGACCGGCGTATCATCAATGTAATCATTATCAAGCGTTAACCGCTCGCTGGATTGAGCAATAGGCAGCAAGATATGAAAGGTGCTGCCGGGCAGGGATTCAGGATCGCGCCGTTTGCTCTCGACCCAGATACGGCCGTTATGCGCTTCAAT
Source organism: Chloroflexota bacterium (assembly GCA_024277135.1). Taxonomy (GTDB): domain Bacteria; phylum Chloroflexota; class Anaerolineae; order Promineifilales; family Promineifilaceae; genus JAJRVV01. Next base: position 9,478 of record JAJRVV010000102.1, read on the forward strand.
AATCCCCTTGGTGATCGCCAACCCCAGACCGAGACCGCCGCCCTGAAAAGCTGATTTACTGCTCGAGTGATGCTCAATCGCGCCCAGAACATAAAACTGCTCAAAAATGCGGCGGTGTTCACTCATAGGGATGCCAATTCCCGTATCCTGGATGATGATGTCCACCGCGTTGTTCAGCTTCTTGCCCATTACCATGACACTGCCGCCATCTGGCGTAAACTTAATGGCGTTACCCAACACGTTCTCCAGAGCCAGGCGAAGCTGATTGCCATCCGCTTCGATGAGGGGCATTTCATCCACATCACTTACATGCAATTGAAGCCCACGCTTGTGGCAAACAGGCTCCAGATCGTTTTTAATCGAATTCAATATTTGGGAAAGCCGCACCGGCCCCAGCGACAAGTCAAGGGTTCCCGATGAAATGCGGGAGACGCTGATAATTTCGGTGATAACTTCCCGCATCCGACTGATACCCCCGTTCAATCCGCTGGCGATGCCGCCAACAGTATCAACAGAAATGATACCCCCCGATGCCAAATTGATTTGCTCTTCTAACAAGTGGGAATAACCGCTGATTAGGGTGAGTGGCGTCCGCAATTCGTGCGAGACCATGATGATGAAGTCGCTTTTTAAGCGGTCGAGTTCGCGCAGGCGTTTGTTGGCCGTTTCCAACTCGCGGATGTTGGTTTCCAGCCGTTCCACCAGATTTTGGGCATGTTTTTGCAAATGCTCTGACCGTTCATCGGGAGTGAGCCGTTCCTCCCGCCCTTCCAAAAAATCTTTGACTGCTTTAGGGAAAGTGGCTACGTCAATGGGCTTGGTGAGAAAACCGTTACAGCCCGCCGCCAGCGCCAACTCCCGGCTGCCTGGGCTGATGTTAGCGGTGAGGGCGACGATGGGGGTGTTCTGAAAACTGGGGATGCCTCGCAATCGCGTAGTGATTTCACGGCCGTCCATATCCGGCAAATTGATGTCTGTCAAAATCAGGGCCGGGGTGGTCTCACGCGCCAACTCAATCCCATCCAGCCCATTACTGGCCACATGCACCGCATATCCCCGACTGGCTAATACGCGATGAACCAGCAGTCGGCTGGCGCGGTCGTCTTCGATGTAGAGTATGGTCGGCCCTTTTTTGTCCGTCATGATGTTCCAGTTTCAGGGCAACGCTTGCTGTATATCCGACAGCAAGTCTGAAACCATGAATGATCCTTTTTGCAACAATGCTCTTATTTTACCGTTTAACCGCTGTCTTTCAATAGCCGAAAGCTCCTTAGCGGTTATGACGATAATGGGGATGTGGCGCAGCGTCTCATCTGCCTTCATCGCTTCAACTACGGAGAAACCATCTAAATCAGGCATCATCAGGTCAAGCAGCACCAGATTAGGCCGGGTTTGGCGAATCAAATCTAATCCAGCACGGCCGTCCACCGCTTCATCAATCAAAAATTCACCCTGGGCTTGTAATATACGGCGGATGAGACGAGAGGAATCGGCATTGTCTTCCAGAATGGCGATGCGTTGGACGCGGCTGTCTACATCTTCAAGCGCCGTCAGCAATCCTTCAGGTCGGGGCGCGTCCCCCACCGGCGCTTCATCCGCCAAAGCCATGTTTGGCAGCGCCATGTCGCGGGCAAAATGTTCGCCCAAAATATGTTTTTCCACCGGGAAGGTATGTCCTGAACAGTTGACGACCACCGTTTCGTGCGGCTGAATCACCCCTTCCCGAATCAAATTAAACAAACCGGCAAAGGCAACGGCCGTCGCCGGTTCCACCGATATGCCATCCATTTGGGCCAACACTTGCAGCGCCCGGAACGCTTCGCCATCCGTCACAGAAGTGATGATGCCGCCATGCTGCTGGATATTTTCCCGCAAAAGCTGGTACGCCCGGCCCGGCTTGCCCGTCGCCAGGGTGGCAATGTCGGTCATCGGATTCTCCACCGGAACGGCCGTTTCCAATCCTTGAGCAAATGAGTCCGCCATCGGCGCACAACCGCCAACCTGCACACAGGCCAGTTTGGGTTGGCCGGACGCCAGGCCAATCCGGCTTAATTCAACAAACCCTTTGATCACGCCCAGCGGCCCCATGCCGCCGCTGACAGCTTGCACATACCAATCCGGCGTCCGCCAACGACCGTCGCTCGGCTGCCAATGGTTATCGTCCCGTTCCTGTCCCAACTGCTCGGCGATCTCAAATGCCAGCGTTTTCATCGCCTCCACAGCGGCAAAATCCTTCACCCCCCGGTCCAGAAACAACTGTTTGCTGGCGGCAAAATCAGCCGCGATCTGCTTCGCCTGGTCATACGTCCCCGCCACCTTGATCACTTCCGAACCATACAAGGCCACTTCCCGCATTTTCTCGACAGGAACCGAACTGGTCACAAATACCCACAGTTTGATGCCGGCGCGGGCGCAGTAGGCGGCGTAGGCGATGGCTACATTCCCGGTAGAGGCCACCGCCACTTCTTTAATGCCCATCTCCTTCATCACGCTGACGGCTATGGCCGCCTGCCGGTCTTTGAAGGAGCCGGTTGGCCCCTGCCGCTCATCTTTGATGTAAATGTGGGGATGGCCCAACATCAAGCCCAAATTTTCCGCTTTGAGTAAAGGCGTCCAGCCCTCGCCCAAACTCACCCGGTTTCGTTGGTAGCGAAGTGGCAACAATTCATGATACCGCCACAAGGTACTGGTTCGTTGGGATACGGCCGTCGGCCACGCATTTCCTTCCCTTTTCAGAGAGGGATAATCATAAATCGCCTCACGCCAATTGCCGCCACAATCGGGACACTCAGGCCGCAGCCGGAGAGGCGCATATTCTGTATGACAATCACGACAAATGATACGAAACGGTTTCAAATCCATTACAAAAATAACTTGCCGTCAGTTACCCTCACCTGCCGAACGATTCGGAGGGCGCGTCAATCAACGAGGCAACTGCCGGCGCATCTTCCCGGCGAACCAACGGCAGCGTCACATAAAAAGTGGCGCCTTCGCCCACCACACTCTCCAGCCAGATTTCCCCTTGATGGCTGTTTACCAACCAGCGCGTAATGGGCAGCCCCAATCCGGTACCGCCTATCGAACGTGTAGTCGAGTTGTCCACCTGCTCGAAAGCGGTAAACAATCGGCCAAAATCTTGTTCGGCAATGCCAATGCCCGTGTCTTCCACCAAAAACAGGAGCTTATCATCCCCGGCTTCGTAGCGGGCGCCCAACCGAATCCACCCTTCCCGCGTGTACTTGGCGGCGTTTGAAAGCAAATTTACCAAAATTTGGCGCAACCGCACCGGGTCCGCCTCAATTTCAGGAAGGTTCGGCGGCACATCATAAATTAATTCAACCTTTTCCGGGTCAACCAGACTACGAATGGTGGAGAGCGCGGTCTGAGCCACCGTTTCTACTTTTACTGGCTCAAAGGCCAGCGTCATTTTGCCCGCTTCGATTTTAGCCATGTCCAAAATTTCATTGATCAGGCTGAGCAAATGATGACCATTGTTGAAAATTGAGGTCAGGTCTTCTTGCTGCTCATTCGTGATTGGCCCATCAATCCCCTTGAGAATGACGCGCGAGAAGCCAATGATGGAGTTGAGCGGCGTGCGTAATTCGTGGGACATGTTGGCCAAAAACTGAGTTTTGAGCAAGTCTAGTTGACGTAGTTCTTCGTTGCTGGCCTGAATCCGTTCAAAAAGCTGGGCATTGGCCATGGCCAGACTGGTTTGGGTGCCGATGCTGCGTAAAAGCTGGGCATCGTTTTCGCTATAAGCCTCGGCATCGTAGGATTGGACGCTAATGAGGCCGGTGGGCCGCCCTTCTTGCTGTAAGGGCACCCAAATCCCGGAAACGGGAGCCGGGCCATCGGCTGACGGCCGCGTCAGCAAAATTGATTCGGCCGTCAACGGCTTGTTGCTGTACAAAAACTGGCACAATGGGTCGTGCTCCTGCAATGTGCGCGGCAATTCGGCCATTTCCCGCCCTCGATCAATGCTGAGAACTGGCATATACTGTCGCTTATCTTCATCATAGGTCGCCAGCAAAAAGATCGTGTTATCGAGCAGTTGACCGACATAGTTGTAAATGGATTGGGCTAACTGTTCCATGTCCAGCAAACCGGCAATGCGGGAATGGATCTGGTTAAGCGTGATCAACTCTTGCGCTCGATTCAGCGCTTCGTCCAACAATTTGAGGTTTTCGATCTGGGTGGTCAGTTGATCGACAACCGTTTGGGCAAAGACGATGTTGGTTTGCTTGAACGGCCGTATCCCCCGTTTAGAGTCCAACGCCACAAACCCGATCAAATCCTGCTGGCTGGACGCCGGTATAACGAGACTGGCGCGGGCCGCAAACGGCCGTAAATACCGCTCCTTAATCTCATCCGCCGTCTGTTCATCATCCTCCAACAGTATCGGCCGGTTGTTCGCCTTCATCAGCTCAAAAATCGTGTCGCCCGCCATCGGCAGGCGCAACGCCGAAGCCAATGGCGTCGGCGTTGATTCCGCTTGAATACGGCCGGCGCGCTGCCGCTCATCGTATAACACAAAACGGCATTGGCCCGCGCCAGTGTACTCGGCCACCTCGCGCACGGCAATTCTGAGCGCATCATCCCGCGTCAAAGATTGGCTCAGTTCCCGGCCAATGCGATACAACGACTCCGTTTGTCGCAACAACTGCAAATTTGCCAAAATGACGGCCGTCTGATCGGCCAGGGTTATAAACGGCTGTAAATCGCTTTCCACAAACGCATGGGGTTGTGTGGACAGCAAAGCCAGCGTGCCCAACCATTCAGCCTCGGCATGAATCGGGATCATCGCCGCCGACTGGATATGATTCCGAGAAAACAAAAGCCGGGTAAGCCGATCCAGGTTGGAATCGGCTGTCACGTCAGAAATAATGATCAGTTCATTCGTCTCCAACCGATTGCCAAACTGGAATCGATCACGGGGGAAGCGATCCGCGGCATCATACGGCATCGGTTCCCGGCTCCACAACGCCGGCGCCATGAAAAAATCAGTTGCTCGCGGATCCACTGTGATGATCTGGCAAGCGTCCACCTGGCCCGAATCCCGCGCAAATTCCACCAATGCCTGATACACCGCTTGCTCATCAGCCGCCTCATTAATGCGGCGGCTGGCCTGGTAAAGCCGGTCGGTTTCGGCCAATGTCGCCTGCACTCGGTCAAACAAGCTGGCGTTTTCGATGGCAACGCCCAACTGGTCGGCCATACTTTGCAGAACTGTGACCGTATCCGGTAGAAATGCGCCCGTACTGGTAGATTGCACAGTCAGCGCCCCCAGCGCCTTTTCCCGTATACGCATGGGCAGGGCGATTTCTGATCGGGTGTCGGGCAAAAGGGGATTGCGCCTGAATGCTTTGGCGGTGGTCACATCCTGTTCCACCCGCGCTTCCCGGCCGGCAATGGCAGCGCCAATCATGGAGCCGCCGCCCACGACAAGTTGGTGCCGGTTAGCCACCTGAAGCCGGCCGGCTTCGCCGGTTCCGGCCTGAAGCACGGCCGTATTTTCCCGTTCATTTACCAAGAACAGACCCACGTAGTAAAAGTTAAACCGCTCTTGAATCAACTTCACCGCTTCCTGAATCAGCCGGTCACGATCCAAAATTGTGCTGGCAGCGCGGGAGACCTCCGTAGCCGCATTCAGCTGGTTGGCGTAAGCCCGCGCCGTTTGCAGAAGATTGGCGTTGTTCAAGGCGTTGCCCATCTCCCGAATCAACGCCTGGATATAGCCGGCGTCTTCGTCGCTCAACTGCACCCCGTCCGGCAGCTCAATTTGGCCCACGGTTTGGCTGCCGACGCGCATAGGCGCCACCTGGTTAACGGTCATCCCCATGCCGTCTTCAGGGTTGATTATGAGACCTTGCTCCCCGTAGACGGCGTGAAGGCCCATGCCCTCGTTTTGCCACACCTGGTTGACGTGACGGCCGTGCAAAATTTCCAGTTCTCGCGCCCGCTGGCGAGATTCCAACAGCAGCGTTAAATTGCGCCACAGCGCCGACAGGTTTTGGGCAAAGGTGCGGGTGAGAACGCCCAACTCGTCGGCGGCATAACTGTCGTCGCCGCTGTTAAACCAGATGGCGCCCAATATCTTCTTACCCACCCGCAATAGGTGGACGGCCGTCCATCCGGCGCGGCCGTCGGCCGTCCATCCACGTCCGCTGCCCCACGCATTCTTAACGATTTTCTCGCCATCGCCCAGCCGCACATCTTCCAGCAGTTGGTTGATGTCGGCGGGGATGGCGTGGCCGGGCTGGAGAGAATCGGACGTGGTTGTTCGCACCGCCCAGTGCATTTCCGGCTTATGCAGCTCAAATATCGTCACGTCGTGCAACTGCATCGCCCGGCAAATACCGGAGACCGCCTCATCCAGTAGTTCATTTTCCCGTTTGGCTAATGCCAGCCGGGCATTCAGTTGCAGCACTTCATTCAGGTTTGCCAGACGTTGATCCCTTTCTGAGACGGCCGTTGGCGATTGCCCAAAATTCATCTCACCCGCCATCACTCATTACCCACCGCTGCCGATCCATTATCTGGTTCTGCCGCACGGTTTAACTTAAGACCCACCGGCACGCCGCCTAATCGTTCCGACAGCGCCCGTAGGCCAACGCCGACAATCTCATTCACATCCGGCGACCGATACAACTGTTGGCTGATCTCATTCAACAACTGCTGGCTCTGGGCGCGGCGTTCCGCCCGTTGCAGCAGCCGCACATTTTCAATAGCCACCGCCAACTGGTCGCTCATCGTCTGCAAAATGCCAATTTGCTCCTCGGAGAACGCATTTGGCTCCACGCTTTGCACCGTTAACGCGCCCGAAATCTGGCCGCGCACCCGCAAGGGCAGAGCTAATTCTGACCGGGTATCCGGCAAATAGGGGTTGGGCAGCCATTCCTTGTCTTGCTGCACATCTTGGGTGATTCGGGGAGAGCCATCCCCGGTCGCCCCGCCAATCAGCGAACGGCCGCAAACAGCCAGCCGCCGCCCCTCGGCCAACTGAACCCGGCCCGCCTCCCCTGTTCCGGCCCGCAGCGCCGCTTCATTCCTGGCTGCATCCACCAAAAACAACCCAACGTAATACAGCGAAAACCGCTCTTGAATCAGCGCCACTGATCGCTGCAACAACTCATCAACATCCAAAATGCTGGCCGCCGCCGCCGCCACTTCCGCCGCCGTTTGCAACAAAACCCGCTGCCGCATCTGAGCCGCCAACGATTCCTGAATTTCTTCCAGTTGCAGTAAATTTTTGATGGCGATGGCGGCCGGCCCCGCGATTGTCTTCAGCGTGTCCAGCTCCCCTTCTGCAAACGGCTCCTCATTTTCGATAGCCAACACGCCAATCAATTCATTGGCCACAATGAGCGGCAGCCCCAACCAAACTTCCGGTTGTGCGCCCACCGTGGCGGATTGGAACTCCTGTTGCAACTTGTCAATATCTTGCTCAATCAGAAACGCTTTTTTGGTGGCGACCACGCGGCTGCTAAAACCCCGGGTTACCGGAAATGGCTGAGTCGCTGACAAGTCAACCTCTGCGCCGTACTCATACCCATAAATCCAATCCAAGAACTCCTTATCTGGGGTCAGTAGACTGATGGACATGCCGGTGGCTTTGACCAGGGCAAAAATTTCGCGGCGGACATCTTCAAACACGTCGCGCAAGGTCGGCGTCAGGGAAAGCGCCTGGGTAAAACGGTGGATGGCGCTCAACTGCCGGTATCGTGATTCAGTTTGGGATAAGAGGCGGCTGTTGTCTATGTTGATGGCGACCTGGTTGGCTACGATCTGCATCACGGCCGCATCTTCTGCTTTGAAGGCGTTCACTTCCTGGCTCTGAACATCCAGCACGCCCAACAGTTGGCCGCGCGCGATGAGAGGGAAGGCCATTTCTGATTTTGTTTGAGACAGGATGGCTTCGGTACGGTAGGCTGAATCCTGGCGCACATCGCCGGCTACCCGCGCCTGTTGGTTGGCGCCCACCCAACTAACAATAGCCCGATCTTTTAAGTCCAGCCGAAATTTTTTGGCTTTAAGCTGCTGACCAGGTTGGCCGGTGGCTTCCTCCAGAACCAGTTGTGGGGAAGACGGGTCCAGCAGAAAGATGGAGACGTGATAATGTCCAAATTCTGCGCGGATGCGTTCTACCACTTCTTTGAGAATAGCTCCGGATTCGAGTTTTTCGGCCGCGCCCTGACTGATTTTGGCGCTTAATTCTAGCTGGCGGGCGCGGCGTTGGAGGATGCGGGTTTTGTCTTGCAGGTTTACGGCCGTCACCCACGTAGACACGCTGATGATCGACACCAATGTCACCAATGTCGCCATATATCGGACATCGAAGGCGGCGCTGCCCAGCACGGCCGCGCCGGCCAACACCGCTGCCAGCGTCAATCCCGTATGCAACATACTGGCCCTGACCGAATCAATAAAGGCGATGGCGACAATTGAAATGAGGAAAAGATAGGGGAAGGGGCTGGGCTGAACGTCGGTGAGAAATTCGATGAAAGTGAAGGTGTTAAAACCGGCAAAGAAGAGATGAGCGGCCAGACGTATCCGCCCTTTGCGCAGGAAATAAAAGCAAATCAAGGCAAACAGGAGAACGGCCGTGGCTTGAACTATGGGAACCGCCAGCCGAAATCCCGACGGAAACGCTTCTGGAGTTGCGACCGCCTGCCAAACCGTCACCAAGTAGCGGACAAAAGCGGCCAGCGACAAAATCCCCACGATCAACTGCGCCAAACGGGCGCGCTGGCGTAATTCCACATCCTCAGATGAAATGTGCCACAACTTCAATTGGGTCAAGCGTGAAATTAAAGGATTCATGCAACCCTCCCACTGTTTACGTGCGCGGAGCCGCTAATGGCAGCCTAGGGATCAATCCTGGGAGGCAATGCGCGCGGAAGATGTGTGGGTTCATGCAAAGCTCAATGGCAAATGGGAAAATTAGTCTCCCGCTCTGTTCCATTGAGCCGGCTAATTTTTCATAAACAATCTCAACAAACCAATCACATGCCCAATTCCCAAACGGATTCACCGTTCAGAATCTGGGCAATTTGTTCCGGGAAACGGTCAGCGTCAAGCGGTTTGGTGATGAAACCATCGAATCCAGCTTCCCGCGATTTGCGCATTTCGTCGCCGCTGCCATACGCCGTCACCACCACCACCAGCGTATCTTTCAATTTTTCATCCTGACGAATTTGCGCCAACGCTTCGTAGCCATCTTCATGGGGCAAATGCAAATCCATCAAAATCAGATCGACCTGGGGCATGGTGTGGGCAAAATCCACCACCCCCCACCCGGTCGTCTTCCATTCACATTTTTGCACGCCCATAAATGCCAGTAAGCGAGCGATCAACACAAAATTCGAGACATTGTCTTCAACCACCAAAATGTGGGCATTTTTCGGATCAATCGGGGTTTGGGTTTTTGCCTGCCTGTTTTCCATACGACGACTCATCTACTGGGAATAAGAAATGCCTGCAACTGCTGCGGCAGGCGATCAACATCAATTGGTTTTTCAATGAAACCATTACAGCCAACCGCAAAACTTTGATCACGATCAGCCTGAGTGACATTGGCGGTTAATGCGATGATGGGCACATCTGCCGTTTCCGGTTCCTGCCGCAGTTGGGCGGTGATGGCAAAGCCATCAATATCCGGTAGATGGATGTCCACCAAGATCAAGTCAGGATGATGCGTGCGGGCAAAGGCAATCCCAGATTGACCATCCATGGCGCCATGAACACGAAAACCAGAAACCTGTAAAACTTTAAGGACAAGTTTCAGGTTATCCAGGTTGTCCTCAATGTAAAGGATGAGTGGTTTGTCGTTCATGTCTGATTGTCAGGGTGAAGCTAATGCCTTTTCATCCAGTCTCTTGCTATTATACGCCAGTTTAGTCGGCCAGACTGTAGGGATATAGTACCCCGATTCCTGGAGACCTGCGAGATTTTTGCGAAAATTTGCAGGTCCAAAATTCACCAGACTCTAACCGGCATGATCATGATAACGGCAAACGGCCGTCTTCACCGTTAAGTTTACGATAAATTTCCGGCCCATAGTCGAGCGGATCGGCCAGGTAATGTGATGACGCCGCCGCCGGAGACGGCCGTCCCCCCACCCCCCCATTTTTCCGCCAATAAGCCGTTGACCGACTCAGGCAAGGTAAAGGTTTGTGGGGTATTGCCGGCGTTGAAGGCAACCACGGCCGTCCGCCCTTCATATCGGCGTTGGAACACGGCCGTTTGGTCAGAACTGGTCAAAATCGAAAAATCCCCCCGCCGCAAAACGGGCAGTTCATGGCGCAAGGCAATGAGGCGGCGCACATCCGCCAGCAGTTCCTTGTCCCAACTGGCTTCGTCGTGCCAGGGAAAAGCGCGGCGGCAGTCCGGGTCGTGCCCGCCCGGCAGGCCGATTTCATCTCCGTAATACACATTGGGCGCGCCGGGGACACTCATTTGCAGCAGAAAGAGCAGGCGCGCGGCCGTTTTGTCCTCTCGCGCCACCGTCAACAGCCGCGGCGTGTCATGGCTGCCCAGCATATTCATCTGCGCCAGCACAATAGCCGGGTCATAAAGCTGGTTAAACTGCCGGTTCAACTCATTGGCAAATTGCGCTCCGTTCAGGGTGGGGATATGTCCATAGCCGCAGCGCGCCGTATCCCGCTGATCCATGTTGTCGCCCAGCAAAAAGCCAAAAGCGGCGCGAGTGAACATGTAATTCATCTGGCCGTCAAACTGGTCGCCTTGCAGCCAGCGGTGGGCTTCATGCCACAATTCACCCACAATATACGCTTCAGGATTGACCGCCCGACAGCGGCGGCGAAACTCCTGCCAAAAGGCGTCATCGTCAATTTCGTTGGGCACATCCAGCCGCCAGCCGTCAATCCCCTGCTCCAGCCAATAAACGGCCGCATCCCACAAATAATCGCGCACTTCCGGGTTATCCGTGTTCAACTTGGGCAGCGCGCGCGCCCCCCACCAGGCGGAAAAAGAGGGCGGCTGGTCTTCGCGGTAAGCGTTGACGGGAAAGTCATGCACATGAAACCAGCCGACATACGGGGATTCGGCTCCGTTTTCCATGAGATGATTAAATGGGAAAAAGCCGCGGCTGGCATGATTGAACACGCCGTCCAAGATGACGCGAATGTCCCGGCTGTGAGCCGCCTCAAGCATGGCGGCAAAAGCCTCGTTGCCGCCTAAAATCGGGTCAATGGTGAAGTAGTCGTGTGTGTGGTAGCGGTGGTTGGCAGCCGAGGTAAAAATGGGGTTGAAGTAAATGGCGTTCACGCCCAGGTCTACCAGATAATCTAATTTGTCGCTCACACCCCATAAATTCCCGCCCTGGAAGGCGTGGTAGGTGGGCGGCGCGCCCCATTCTTGCAAATGGGTAGGACGAGGATAACGGCCGTGCCGACCCTTCCCTTCTCCCCGCGCAAAACGATCCGGGAAAATCTGATAAAAAACGGCGTCCCTCACCCAATCTGGAGTGTTGATTTCCATGCGGCGCTCTCCTCAAAGTGTAAGCTGCCGCCTATTGTACTTTTTTATTTTAGATTTGCGATTTTGGATTTTGGATTTTGGATTGAAACCCGGTTGTTATCTGTTAATTGTTAACTGTTCCATCTCATTTTCCGCCACATCCGCTCCCATGCCCAAGGGCAGCACGGCCGTCCGCCGCCCCAACCGCTCTTTTTGTCCCCACGCCACCGCCAACGCTTGCACGGCCGTCACCCCCGCCACATACAGCAGCCCCGCCACAAAAATCCCGGCATAAAACGCCACCGCCCAATTACCCAACAGCGCCGCATACCAGATCGTCCCCAAATTCAGCGCCGCAAACGCCAACTCCCAAAACACAATGCCGTCCAACTTCAGTTGATACCGCTTACGCTGCCACGCCTCCCGTTCCTGTCCCAGGCCAAACTTGGCCGTCCGCTCAAACACATTGTGCGTCTTTAGCGCCATCTGCACCGCCGCCCGCAGCGTGTTGATCATCAAACCGGAACCGACGGCCGTCACAAACAAAATCTTGGGCAGCCAGCGCCACCAGGCCCGGTTCAACTGCTTCTGCCCCGCCACAAAAAACAACGTCGGCGCCAACGCCGTCAGGTTAAACACATACGCCACGCCAAACAACGTGATCAACTGTGGAAACGCCTGCGACACCACCAGCACCAGCGGATACAACAGCGACAGCGCCAATAGCAGCAAATGGACGACATACCCGGTCAGATGCAGCGTCGCCGACAATTTCACCGGCAGCCGCGCCGACGACGCCCACACCCCCGGCAGCAGCTTGCGCGCACATTCCAAACTGCCCCGCGCCCAACGATGCTGCTGCCGCCGAAAAGCGCTGATGCTCACCGGCAGTTCCGCCGGGACTTCGACGTGGCGCAGGTAACGGCCGTGCCACCCCCGCAGCAGCGCCCGATACGACAAATCCAAATCCTCCGTCAACGTATCCGCCTGCCAACCCCCGGCATCTGCCAGCGCCGACCGCCGCCACACCCCGGCCGTGCCGTTGAAGTTGAACCAGTACCCGCCCACAAACCGGGCAAACTGCTCCACCACAAAATGGGCGTCAATCGCCACCGATTGCAACGCCGTCAACAGCGAATACTCCCGGTTCAAATGCCCCCACCGCGCCTGCACAAACGCCGTCTTCTCCCGAAATTGGGGGATGGTTTGCTGCAAAAATTCCGGCTGGGGCACAAAATCAGCGTCAAACATGGCGATAAACTCGCCTGTCGCCGTCGTCAGCCCATGCCGCAACGCTCCGGCCTTGTATCCGTCCCGGTTGGGCCGGGTGATGTGCCGGATATTCACCCCCTGGGCTTGCAATCGGGCGACGGCCGCCGCCACAATCTGCCGCGTCTCATCCGTCGAATCATCCAACACCTGGATTTGCAATTTCTGCGGCGGATACGCCAGCTTTGCCGCCGCCAGCGTGACCCGTTCGGCCACATACATCTCGTTGTAAATGGGGATTTGCACGGTGACATCCGGCCACTCGGCTAGATGAGGCGTTGGTTCTGGGGCGGACGGCCGTCGCCACGCCAGATAAGTCAGGTAGAAAAAGTTAATCCCATAGGCAAACAAAGCCCCCACCGCCAGCAAATACAGCAGCGCCAGCGGCGCTAAAAGCAAATCAAACATTCACATCTCCCAAATAATAACGGTTAACTGTTGACTGTTGACTGTTCACATACGCCCTTGCCCACAACCCCCAGGCCAACCATTGCCACAAACGGCCGCTGGCCGCAAACCAGGGATACGCATCAAACAGCCCAAACAACAAAATCGCCATCAACATGCCGGAAGCCGCCGCCAACTCCGGCGAAAACGACAGTCGCCGCCGCCAGCGCATCAACGCCCAGGGGGATAACGACGCCGCCAGGTAAAACAGCGCGCCAAACAAGCCCACTTCCGCCGCCGCGTCTATTAAAACCATACGCGCCGGTTGGTAGTTGTAGATGAAATCTGGTTGATTTTGCCGCAGCGCCACCGCTAATCCGCCTAGACCCACGCCGGTGATGGCGTGGTTGATGAATAGTTGATTGGCCGCCTCATTCAACGCCTGCCGTTCCGCCTGCTGAAACTGCCGCTGGGCCAACCGCGCCGCAATCACATCAAGCTGCTCGCCGCTGCTCAAAAACGCTCGGTTTTGCCACACAAACGGTAACGCAACTGCCATCATCACCAACGCCAAGAGCAGCCAACGGCCGATCCCCCGCTCCCGATTCCCATACCGCCACAACGCCAACGCCGCCAGGCCGCCCAAAACCAACGCCAGCCACGCCGTCCGCGAAAAGGTGAAGAACAACGCCGCGCCCGCCGCCACAAACAGGAACAGCCACGCCGCTTGCGCCCACGGCCGCGCCCGTAAATAACAGGCCAACAGCATCAACAGGCTAAATGCCAGCCCCGCCGCCAGGATATTGGGATGATCGGACAGGCCAGCCGCCCTTAGCGCCATTCGTCCCCCCTGCGCCCAGACCGTCGGGCTGCCCTGGGCCGCGTCCAGCGCCAACTCCCCCCATCCGGCCAGCCCCAAATCCGCCTGCCGCAGCCATTGGCCGATGGCGACGGCCGTCTGCACAGCCACTTGAACCGCTAATCCAGCCCCCACCAGAGGGAAAACCCTGGTTTCGTTGAGCAGGAAAAGGTAGAGGAGAAACAGCAAACTCATACGTATCGCCTGAGCGCCGGCCGCCAACGGATCAACGGCCGTGACCACACTCAGCCAACCCGCCGCCGCCAGCCCGGCCAGGGGCAGCCAGAGCAAAACCGGGCCGGCCTGCAATCGAAACGGCCGTGCCGCCAGTTTCACTCCCCAAAACAGCGCCAGCGCCAGTAAACAAACATCGCTGGCAAACAGCAGCACATCGGAAAAATCAGCATACACCGGGGGTGACGGCCGGGCCAGCGTCCACAAGCGCAGCCGCCAGGGCAGCGTCGCCAACAAAGCGAACAGCGCCGCCCGCGCCAGTCTATCAAACGCCAGCGCCGGCCGTTCCCGCCACCGCGATTCAATTATCCCTGCCACCGATCAACCCATCGTATCAGACGAAAAAGAAGCTCACGGCGGAGTGACGGCCGTCGTCCCCGGCCATAATAATCCGCCAATCGCGCCGCTGCTGCCAGCCGCGCCCGCCAATCAAAGCGCACATCGGCGCGGCGGCACAAAGCGATCCCCTGGCCCGGCACATTTTCAGCCACATTCGCCGCCAACGGCCGCATCGCCATCCCCCAGGTCTGCTGCGGGTTCCGGCACAGTTTACTGGTCAGGGTGTACGGCCGTGTCAGTTTCGCCGCCGATTTTACACCCGCCAAATCCACATCAAAATCCATCCCTGTCAATGATGGAGCCAACCGCGCCAGCCGATCCGGCAGTAGTTCCTGGAATGAGTCGTAGACGGCCGTCGCCTCAGCAAACCGCCGCCACTGCCACCGCCGCCGCTCATGTTGCAGCGGAACCTGGAAAAAGTGCGTCCGCTGCGCAAAATGCGTCCCCATCTCGCCAAAATTCGTCGTCAGCGATTCGCGGGGAAAGACGTAGAACCGGCCGGTTTCCACCAAGAACTTAGTCTTAACGGGGAACCAATCCGTCTCCGGGAATTGGGAAAATAGCTCGTGCATCGGATCGTGGGGCAAGACGCGCGGTTCCGCCGCCTTTAACCATGCCCGAAAAGAGGCCCACTGCGCCGCCGTGTATGCCTGCCCCTGATACCAGGCCACTTGCATGAAAAAGCCGTCGCCGCCATCATGAATGGGGATGAACGGCCGTTGCGTGAACCCATTAAACCAGAGCGCATTCAGCGAAATTCCGGCCACACGGGCTTCATCCGCATAAAAATCTAGCGCGGCTTGTGCATACCGGTAAAATGCCCGCGACACCGCCAAATCATCTTCCAGCAGGATGATACGGCCGTATTCCGCCGCCAAATCCCCGCTAAAAAACACATTGCCAATCAGCCCCAGGTTCCGCTCATGCCGGATGACCCGCTTTTCCCCGGCCGGCCAAACAAAATCAACCGCCGTCTGCGCCACCGCCTCATGCCGCGCCCCGCCGCCATCAATCGAAATGACCAACGGCGCGCCCGCCGCCACCTCAGCCCGGCCAATGGACGCCAACAGCCGCGCCAGCGATTCCGGCCGGTTATAGGCAACGACAACGATGGCTGGGTTCATCTCTACCTCCGTTGACAGGGTGACGAGGCGACTGTCGCTTTTTCGTTGCACAGTTCACATTCCCATGGCCACGGCCGTCTCCAACAACCTCTTCATCTTCTCCCTCACCCACTTTTGATCTGGCGTAGGCTGCCAACGGCCGCCCGCCAACGAATCGCTGACCACCACCCCGGCCGCCGCTGCTGCGCCTCGCGCCTGGGCTACGGCAAACAATGCCGCCGCTTCCATCTCCACGGCCAACGCGCCCAGGGCCACCGCTTCGGCCGCGCCGCTCGCCGTTTCTCGGTATGGGGTGTTGGTTGTCCATATATTGCCTACACGAAAATCATGGCCTCGTCCCTGCAACGCCGACTGCCACGAAGTTAGTAAACGGCCGTCCGCCGCCGCCAACTCCCCCGGCGGCAGATAATGCGCCGACACCCCATCCTGCCGCACCGCCCCCGCCGCCAGCAGTATATCGCCCGCCGCCAAATCGGCCGTCAACCCGCCGCAGGTACCTACTCCGATGAACTGTTTGGCCCCCCACTCCGCCAACTCCTCCACCAACACCCCCCCCACCGGCCCGCCTATGCCAAACCGGGAAGCAAGAGCCACCCGGCCGTTCAGTCGCCGCAGCCGGTGTAAATCCCCAAAAAAGCCGCCAATTCGCCGGCCCCGCCACTTCTTCACCCCCCAATCAGCCAGCCAGGGCTGGTAGCAGAAAATCACCCGCTCCGGAGGATTTCCAACCGGCCCCTGCCCCACCTTTCGCCGGTAAGCTAACGACTGCGCGGCCGTCAAAATCCCATTTTCGCTTAAAAATTTTCCTATCATCATTATCGCTATCCGAAATAAAGTTTAATGCAGACGATCAAATCCAAAATCGCCAATCCAAAATCACTTCTCTTTTTGCCGCCAATATCCGGCGACCGCCAACATTTGCAGGAACAGGAGGGTACAAACGCCATAAACGGCCGTCACTCCCCAGCGGGGCAGCAAAAAAGCGAAGGCCAACGGCGGGCCGATGGCGCTGCCCAAATCCCCCGCCGTGAACATCACGCCCAGGATGCGGCCTCGTTCCGCTTCTGCGGAAAAATCGCCAGCCAAGGCGGTGGACAACCCCTGATTGCTGCTGCTGGCAACGGCCGTCAGCGGCAAAGCCAGCAAGAACAGCCACGGATTCCCCCACCACAACAAACCAAACCCAATCACCCCGGCCACCAGCCCCCACAAAACAACCCGCCACCGGCTGCCTACCCGGTCAGAGGCAGCGCCCAGCATGGGGGTAAACATCACGCTGAAGAAGGTGTTGACCGCCAACGCCATGCCGGTGAGAGAGGAGACGCCGATGACCCGGCCGTGTACCATCACCGAATCTCCCCATAAACCGGCCATTAACACGCTAACAGTAGGGATGAACATGCCGGCGATGACAATGCGATTGACGCCCAACAAACCGACGGCCGAGATCAACTGCGGTCTACGGCGGAAATTGATCAACAAATTTTGCGTATGCTTCCATTTTTCCGCCCACCAGGCCACATTGATGACGGGCAACTGCATCGCAGCAGCCGCGGCGTTACCTCCTGTTTCCGGCAGCAACGCCCAAGCGATCAGCGCCCCCAACAAGTTCAGGGCGGCGGCGACGGCCATGGCCGCGTGAAACCCCAGCCAATCCGTCAACACGCCGCCGGACAATGCCCCCGTCGCCGCGCCGGAGAAAAAGGAAATCTGGTAGAAACCAACCCAGCGCCCCCGATTGTTGCCATCTGAAATATCAAAAATGATGGCGTTGCCTGCCACCCAAATGCCAGACCAGGCAATGCCCCACAACAAGCGGCCCAGCAGCAGCGGCCAAAAGCCGACGGCGAGGGCGTAAAACGCGGTGGAAATAGCCCCCAAAAACAGCGCGGGGACGAACAGACGGCGGCGCGGCCAACGGTCACACAACCAACCCAGGGCGTTGTTGCTGAACAGGCGGATAAAGCGATTGGCGGAGAGCAGGATGCCGACGGCGGCCAGCAAAACGCCAGCTTGCTCGGTGTGGGTGGGCAGCACCGTGTACAAGGCGGTGTCGCCCAAAAGGGACAGCCCCGTGCCCAAGCTGACAGCCCAGATCACGCGCTGGGGCGAGATGGCGGCGTCCAGGTTCGCAGTCCGGCTCTCTTTTGGGGGGACGTGAGACATGGTGGGGGATGGTAACACACTCATTCCCCTGGGCACAAAAAAACGGCCGTTCTCGCGGGAGAGACGGCCGTTTTCAATTGGCAGATTTTGAGCAGACAGATCAGGCGCGGCTGCCCACCTCTTCATTAAACCAGGCGATCAAAATGCGAAAAATATCTGATTCGGTGATGATGCCCACCAGGTTATTGTCATCATCCACCACCGGCAGCGCGCCAATGCGGTTGTTATAGAGCAGCGTCGCCGCCGTTTTGATAGTGTCATTGGGGCCAATGGTGGTCACATCGGCCGTCATGATTTCTTTCACCGTCAACTTAGCCAGCAGGTAATTAATTTCCCACACATTCAGCGACGTGGCATCCGAAGGTTCTGCCTGCCGCACATCGCTGCGGGTGATGATACCCACCACATTGCCGTTTTCACACACCGGCATCCGGCGAATCTTGTTGCTCCGCATCAATTTGTGGGCTTCCAGCATGGGCATATCGGGGCTGGCGGTCACCACATCAGCGACCATCCAATCTTTGACGAGTAAATTTTTCATAAGGAAATTCTCCTTTTCCCTTTTAGTTTTAGTTGGTAATTCACGGGACTTACCAGATCATTGTAACATAAAATTCAGGGAAGCGAGTCATCATTTTTCGTGATATTTGTCACCATCAAAGGCCGAGATAGGCGGCGCGTACATGCTCGTTGTTCATCAAATCGCGGCTTTTCCCTTCCAATTCCACCTTTCCCTGCGCCAGAACAAACCCATAATCGCTGACGGCCAGCGCCATTTGCACATTTTGCTCCACCAGCAACATCGTGATCCCTTCTTTCTTGAGTCGTTTGAGCGATTGGAACAAGTCTAACACCAGCACTGGCGCTAAACCGAGGGAAAGTTCGTCAATCATCAACACTTTAGGTTCAGCCATGATGCCGCGTGCGACGGCCAGCATTTGCTGTTCGCCACCGCTCAACGTGCCCGCTTTCTGGTCTCGCCGCTCTTTGAGTCGGGGAAACATCTCGTAAACCCGCTCCAAGTTGCGGGCGGTGTGCGGCCGTGCCCGTTTGGGTGAAGCGCCCATCTCCAGGTTTTCTTCTACGCTCATGTCTGTGAACAACTGCCGCCCTTCCGGCACCAAAATCAAACCCATATCTGCTTTGGCATGGGCCGAGACTTTACTCACATCCTCCCCTTCAAACCAAACCGACCCTTCCCAGGGAGACAGCAATCCCATCACGGTGCGCAGCATGGTCGTTTTACCGGCGCCGTTGGCGCCCACGAGCGAGGTCAGTTTTCCTTGCTCCAGTGTCATGGTGGCGCCCCAAAGAATCTGGACTTCGCCATAACCGGAAGCTACGTCTCGAATTTCTAGTATCGCCATTATTCTGCCCTCACAAATTCGTCGTCGTCCTGCATCAGTCGCTCGGCCAGTTTTGGATCGCCCAGGTAAGCCTCGATCACCTTCTCATTATTGGCGACTTCTTCCGGGGTGCCTTCAGCAATTTGACAGCCGTAATCCAGCACAATGATCCGCTCCGACACGTTCATCACGGCGTGCATCACATGCTCAATCATGATGATGGTGATGCCTCGGTTCCGAATTTTACGCACGATTTCGACCATCCCGGCGATTTCAGAGGGATTCAACCCGGCCAGCACTTCATCCAACAGCATGAGATACGGTCGTGACGCCAATGCCCGCGCCATCTCCAGCCGCTTTTTCTGACCCACGTTCAAACTGCTGGCTAACTGGTCAGCCCGATCCGCCAAACCAACAAACTCCATCACTTCCTCGGCGATGTCGCCCGCTTTGCCCAAGGAGTGATTTTCCCGGCCAAAGCAAGCGCCCACCATCACATTTTCGCGGACGGAGATTTCGTTTAACGGCCGTACAATTTGGTGCGTCCGGGCCAACCCGGCGCGGGCCATCTCATACGTCTTCATCCCGGCCGTTTGCTTGCCATTAAACAACACCCGGCCCTCATTCGGCGTGTACACCCCATTAATCACGTTAAACAGCGTCGTCTTCCCCGCCCCATTCGGGCCAATCAATCCCAAAATCTGGCCTTGCGGCAAATCAAACGTCACATCCGTCAACGCTTGCAGGCCGCCAAACAGTTTACTTACGCCTTCAACCTGCAAAATCATTGTAATATCCTCCGCGATTTCGGGAACCGGTTTCGCACCCAGCCCACGACGCCGGCCGGCACAAACAACACAATCCCCAACAGCAACGCGCCGGCCACCGCCAATTGAATATCCTTGAAGAAACGACTCGTCAGCAGCAAACCGCGCATCCGCTGGTAGCCGGCGCCGCCTAGAATCGGCCCCAGCACCGTTCCCTGGCCGCCCAACATCACCATCACGATCATCTCAATCGAAAGATGCAGCCGGAAAGCCGGGGCCGGTTCGATATTTCCGTTTTTGAAGAAGAAAAGCGCCCCCAAAATGCCGGGGAACAACGCCGACAACACATACGCCCATGTTTTGGCGTTGGGCGCCGCTACCCCCATCACTTCGGCTGCGTCTTCATCTTCCCGAATCGCCAGCAAACCGAGGCCGAATTTAGAAGTGCGCACCAGATAGCTGACAATGATAACCGCCATCGTCAACGCCACCAGAACATAAAAGCTCATCCACAAAGCTTCCCGCGCGCCGCCATATGCCTTATAAACTGAGAAATTCAAGGTCATGCCCACCGGGCCGCCAAATAAGCCGAAATTATTGATGAAAGCCCGAATCGCCTCGTTGACGCCAATAGTCGCCAGAGCAAAATAGCCGCCGCGCAAGCGCAAAATCGCTTTACCCAACAAAAAAGCCACCAGAGCGCTGGCCAGACCGCCGGCCAACATCGACGGCCACAACGACCACTCTTGCGCGCTCATCAGATAAAACCCGACGTAACCGCCCAGACCAAAATAAACCACATGACCAAAGCTGACGTAGCCGGTATATCCCAAAAAGATATTCAGGCTGGAAGCCAACGCCACCGACAGCAGCATGGTAAAGGCTTCTTCACGGGTGATGTCTTTACCAGTAATAACTGGCCAGAGGGCCAAAGCCAAAACGGCCGTGAGCGAAATGATTAAGCCAAGATAATTACGCCACCCTTTCATTTTTTCGCTCCAAATATCCCAGAGGGGCGAACCAGCAGGATGAGAACAAACAGGATGAACTCAAGAACTGGCACCCAGGTAGTGGGCATGAAGGTGGGGATAATGCCTTCCATCACGCCTAAAATCAAGCCGCCAAACAAAGCCCCAATCGGGTTTCCCAAACCGCCCAACACACCAATGACAAAACTTTTCAGCTCATAAACCCCGCCGGCCAAAATGGTGAAGGGAAAGAAGGTGGCAATCAACGCCCCGGCAATGGCGGCCAACATCGTGCCCAACCCAAAGCTGAGGGCCAGGATGCGGGTGGAGGGAACGCCCATCAATTCGGCGGCGTCCCGGTTATTAGCCACCGCCCGCACATAACGGCCGGGGCGGGTTCGGTGCAGGAAGAAGTACAAAGCGCCTGTCACCAACAGCGCCACTAATGCAGCCACCAGGCGGGTTCCCAACATAGTAATTGGGCCTACGGTGACGCTGCCCATTGTAAAATCTACATTGCGGGGAGAAGCGCTGAAAACGGCCGTGCCCAGGCCGATGATAATCATGTTGACCGCAAACGTCGCCAGCAACGTAGACAAATGCGGGGCATTAATCACACGATGCACCGCTACGTAATAAATCACAACCCCCAGCAGCAATCCGATACCAGCGACTAAAATCAACGCAATGTATGGATGCAAACCCAGGCCGGTCACAATAAGATAGACGCCAAACATACCAACGGCAATCACGGGGCCATGCGCCAGATTAATCACATTCATGACGCCCCAGATTAAGGTTAGTCCCATGGCAGCCACGCCATAAACAAAGCCCAGGAGCAGGCCATCAATGATAGAAGCAAATAAAAAATCCATTCGATCCTCCTTCATAAAAATCCCCGTAGGCACAATAAGCGCCTACGGGGATCAAGGCGGGTCAAGTCATACCTTACTCCATCGGGTAGATGGTGTCGGCAGTGGCCCCGGCCGCAGGCCAGACCACTTGTTTCATCAAATTACCATCTGCATCACGCTGCCATTGGATATAAATCATGGAGTGTCCAATCTGCAAGCCGTGCAGTTCAGCGCTGGTATCAAATTTGATGTTACCGTAGAAGGTAAGCAGATCCATATTTTCCAACGCTGCCCGTACCGCTTCCGGATCAGTGGAGTCGGCGTCCACAATCGCTTTTTGCAGGATCAGTCCAGCCGCATAACCGCCGGCCGAATGATAGGATGGTTCTTCGCCGTTGTAAGCGGACTCATAACCGGCTACAAATTCATCGCCCGACGGGCCAAACCAATCCAGGCCAGCTTCGGCCGCAGATTCCGGGGTAAAGGCGGCCAGGGGTTCCCATTGGCTGGGGCCAATCACGCCATAAGCGGCATCGCCCAAATCGGCGAAATCGGGTTCCGGCGGAGCCACCAATAAGGTCAAGAAGTTGATGCCCACGCCTTTTTCACTAATCTGGCGGGCAAACGTGCTGCCATCCTGGAAGTGGCCGCCGCCGAGAATCGCTTCCGGATCCGCATCCTGAATTTTGTTGATGAAAGGAGAGAAATCAGTCGTTTCCGGGTCGTACCCTTCGAACAAGACGATGTCATATCCCAATTCCTCAGCATATACTTTGGCCGCTTCCACCACAGTGGTGGAGAATTTGCTGTTTTCGTAAACAAACGCCAACTTGGAGACATTGGGGTCTATCTGGCGCAGCAGATCAATCGCGCCCGTCAGGTAACGACTGGCAGGGGTGTATGCCTGATAAACCATGGTGTACCCCTGTTTGTACACCGAGTCAGACGCGGCGCCGGTGGTAATCATCACTTTGCCATACTGCTCGGCGATCACGGCCGACGCGGCCGTCAGGCCGCTGGAATAGGGGCTGATGAGGAAGTCTGCTTCATCTTCCGTCGCCAATCGGGTGTATAGTTCCTGCACCCGGTCAGAGTTGCTCTCATCGTCATAAGTAACGGAATCGAACATCACTTTGGTGCCGTCGCTCAATTCGATGCCGCCGGCGTTGTTGACGTCATCCATCCACTGCGTCAAACCATTCACCTGACGAGTAGAGGATACGTTCAGCTTGCCCGTTTGTGAAGCGGTGAAACCGATGGTCAGAGTCACTTCTTTCGCTTCCGGGGCTGCGGCCGTGTTGTCCGTTGTGTCTGCGGCCGTGTTGTCCGTTGTGTCTGCGGCCGTATTGTCCGTTGTGTCTGCGGCCGTATCGTCCGGGGTGTCCGTGGCGCTATCTTCTGTATCGCCGCCACAAGCCGCTAACACCAAACTCAACATAAGTAAAACCAGTAAGAAAAGGGTAAATGTGCGTTTCATGATTCGTCCTCCTTAAAGACAAATGAAACTATAGTAGAAACATAAGCCATGGATGCTCAGAAAAGATTTTGGAATTAGGAGTAACTTGCCCAAGGGCAACTCAATCCAAAATCCAAAATCTAAAATCGCGCATCCTATAGCCACTTTAGTTTAGCCATGAAGCGCAAAAAATGAATAAAGGGAGACGGTCCTATATAAAAAATGTATAAAATCAGGTGGGATTGGGAGACCTGCGCGGTTTTGCCAAAACCGCGCAGGTCTAATCAATTTGCGCTGGAAAAGCAGTAACCGACGCCGCGTTCGGTGCGTAAATAGCGGGGATTGGCCGGGTCGTCTTCGATTTTATGCCGCAGACGGCCGATATACACGCGCAGATATTCCGTTTCCTGACCATATTCTGGCCCCCACACTTTTTGCAAGATGGCGCGGTGCGGCAGCACCTTGCCCGCCTGTTCCATCAGGAAAACCAGCAGATCAAATTCGGTGGGGGTCAAGTCCAATTTCTGGCCGCGCAGGGTGATGGCGTGCGCCTCTAAATCAACCGCCAGATCGCCGCGAACGATGCGCCCTTCCCGCCCCGATGGCAGCGGCTGCATCCGGCGCAAAACTGCCTGAATGCGGGCCAACAATTCCCCCACCCCAAACGGCTTGGTCAGGTAATCATCCGCCCCCAAGTTGAGCGCCTGAATTTTGTCTTCCTCTTCGCCCAGAGCCGACAAGACGATGATCGGAATCTGAGAAAGCTGGCGAATGCGGCGAATGGTCTCCAGCCCGTTCATGTGCGGCATCATCAAGTCCAGAACCACCAGATTGATTTGCTCCGTTTGGAACAGCGCCAACGCTTCCAGACCATTGGCGGCAGTGTGTACCTGGAAATTCCGCACTTCCAGGTTGCGGCGCACAAAGTCGCGCAGGGATTTTTCGTCGTCAACCACGAGGACGGCCGTTCTTGTCATACGCTTGTCCCTTCTCCAGAAATCACTTCCTCAGAAACCAGGGGCAGAGAAAACGAAACACAAGTCCCCTTCTCCTGGGGTTCCAGCCAAATTTTGCCGCCATGCGCCCGAATAAAACCATGACAAATCGCCAACCCCAAACCGGCCCCATCCGAACCACGTGTCAAACCATTTTCCACCCGGTAAAAACTGGTAAAAATGCGCTGGCCGTGCTCTTCAGGAATCCCCGGCCCTTCATCCGCTACCGACACAATTATTTGGGTTTGGTCAGCCTGGGCGCGCACATAAATGGGGGAATCCTCGCCGCTGTATTTGGCGGCGTTTTCAATCAGGTTACGCAAAACAGATTCGATACGCTGCGGATCGGCGTACAGCGGCGGCAGGTCAGGCGGGATTTCGATGTGGAGACGGCCGTCCGCCTGGAGATGGGTACGCAAAGCCGCCTGCATCACCAACTCACCCAGGTCACACGCCATCCACTTCACTTCCAAACTGCCCGCTTCAATGCGGGACATATCCAGCAAATCCGTCACCAGATCGCTGAGACGATCCGTTTCCAGCGAAATGATGTCCAGAAATTCCCGCTGGCTGGCTGCGTCCCACTCCACATCATCGGCCAACAGCGTCGTGGCATATCCTTTGATGGCTGCCAGCGGCGTGCGCAGTTCATGGGATACAGTGGAGATGAGGCTGGATTTCATCCGGTCAATTTCATGCCGCTGGGTGATGTCGCGCAGAATGCGCCCCCGGCCAATTAACGTGCCTTCAGGGTCGGTCACATCAAACACCCGCATCCGAAAATAGCGGGGGCGGTCTGAAAACTCCAGAGCAAATTCGGCGTGGCGCGTCCCGGTGTCGGAGACGGCCGTCTTCACTGCTTGTGCCGCCCCTTCCCTATCCAACGCCCGCGCCAACATAGCATCCATGAGCGATTCGACGGGAAGACGGCCGTTTTCCGGCAAAGAAACCCCGGCCAACTCCAATACGCTGCGATTTGCGTACACCACTTGCCCCGTCAAATTCTCCAAAATCAAACCATCCGTCATGGACTGGATCAGCGATTCCAGGCGGCGGGTTTGCTCCTGCAACTGCATATCACTACGCGCAAACAATGCCGCATTCTCAATCGCCATCGCCGCATGATTGGCAAAATTCGTCAACAAATTAATTTCCCGCCGCGTAAATTCATGCGGTTCTGGCCGGAAAACCAGTAGCGCCGCCGGGGACGTATGCCGCGCCTTGAGCGGCACGGCCAACACGGAACGATAGCCCGCCACTCTGGCCCGCCCCCGATGCTTGCGGAACGAAGGGTTGGTTTCCGTGTCACTAATCTGAATCGGCTGGCCGCTGTTAATCGCCCGCATCGTCACCGACCCCGGCTCATAAGGGGCGATGATGGCATGTTCCGTGTACCATTGCGACAACCCCCGGCTGGCATAGGCGCGGAAAATGTCTTGCTGCTCATCCAAAGCAAAAACGGCGCTCATTTCCAACCCCATCAACCGCTCCACCTGCTCTAAAATCCGGTCAAGAACGGTGCGGGAATCGAGACTGGAAACAACGGCGGCGCTAGTTTGCAGCAGGGTGGATAATTCGTTCAGCCGGTCGTCAATCGTTTGCCGCATCCAGGTGAGACTGCGAGTGAGATGGCCGATCTGATCCGGCCGGGCGCGAATGCGGGAAATGTCAAACTGATCTTCGGCGACGACGGGCGCTTCCTCGCCAATGGCCTGGCTGTAGGCAGCCAATTTCTCCAATGGGATGATGATACGGCGGGACAGCGCCAACCAATAGAAGAAGCCGCCAGCCAGGAAGATAGCAATGGCGATGAGAACGCCGCGTTGTAAAGCAATGGGGGTGGCAAAGGCAACGGCCGTCGGCCGGCTGACGATCACCCCCCAACCCACGCTGTACACCGGAGTAAACGTGTACAATCGCTCCACCCCGGCCGTGTCGGTGCGGATGAGGCTCTCTTCCTGACGGGACAAGACAGCCTGCGTCACCTCTGGAATGCTCTCGGTGGCATTTTCTAACAGATGCTTGGGGTCAGAATGGGCGATCACCTGCCCGGCCGAATCAATGATGAGGATTTCAAACCCTTCCTCAGGCGGATATTCGCGGACGATGCCGCTGAGAGTGTGGCTGAGAGATTGCAGTTTGATGTTGGTGGCGACCAGTCCTAAAAACTCATCTTCTGCCGACCAGAGCGGCATAACGGCCGTCGCCACCGCCTGATTCGTCGTCGGCGAAGTCCGCCCTTTGGACACCAGCGGGCCATCAGATGTCAGGGCGCGTTGAAAGTAATCCCGAAATGAGAAATCAACCCCCAGCGTGCTGTCCAATCCTTCGGGGTAATGGTAAAGCATGATGCCGTCGCTGCTCAGCCGGTAGACCAGATTCACATCGGAGCGCACGCTCATCAACGTGCTGAAAATGTCACGCATCCCGGCATCATCGGCCTGGATGACGGCCGTAAACCCGGATAATTGGCGGACGGCTTCCTGAGCGCTGGTCATGGCGGCATTAGATTCCTGGGCCACCGCCCGCGCCAGCGCCAGGTCGGCCGCCTTCACATCCGCCTGTACCCGGTCGCCGGCCAAGCGGGAAAAGAAGAGGGCAGCCGCCACCACCAGCCCCACGAACAAAATGTAGAGCGCCAGCAGTTGCAAACCCAGATCAACTTGCAAAGAGAATCTACGCATCAGTGCAAAATGAGGTAATGAAAAAGGCCGTTACCATCCCCTCGGCCAGGTTATGGAACAGTAACGGCCGTCTAAAAACAAATTTTATGCTTGATAGCTCATGTAGCTACCAAAGAGCATAAACTCCTTCATCAACGGGAAGCAACCACGCTTGTCCACGAGCGCGACCAGCTAATTCATTCTCTTGGGAGTGAGATAGAACCAAAAACAAGCTGACTGCAAAAAGGAAAACTCCTAAAAGCAAGAGTATCTGTTTCATAAAAAACCTCCTGCAAATAGACGACAGTAAAAACCTAGCCCATGGCTGTGATTATAGACAAAAGCGAAGGGTTTTCAAACAAAATTCAGGACGATTTCAAATACATCGTCAACTAAAAACCGCAACATCGTAAAGGTGGGGAATGGGCGCCAAGGCAAGATAGTACGGAGGAGAGCGCTTTACTTCCAACCAGACCTCCCCGCCCCTATTTTACGTTTCACGTCCCTCGCTCTTCTGTCTTGATCTCCTCAATCAAAGCATCTACCTGGGGCAGCAGCGTCTCTAACTTGACGCTATGGAGGCGAATGATGTCGGGCAAAGGCGGCAGCTCGGGCGGGTCTGGCAATGGGTCGCCGGTAATATTTTCGTACCGGTGTTTGTATTCCAGGTTGGGGGTTTTCCGATACAATTGCCGGTACAAGTCGGCGGCGGCGGTTCTGGCGTTTTTGTCTCGCTTTCCCGACAGCCGCCACATGTCGTAATAAATGGCAGCCCGGTTCGCCAGAGCCGGATATTCCGCTAAAAGCCGCCCCAATTCCGCCAAAACCTGCTCGGTGTCTCCTGCTGCTGCCTGACGCACCCGCGCCGCCAACAATTTTACCTTTAGCGACTGTTCTGGGTCCGCAACCAACTGTTCCGCTTCAGTCACGGCGGCTTGCGCCTGCTCCAATCGTCCTAATTTTAGGTAGACTTCGACACCGCAGCACAAAGAGTCACATAATTCGTAGTTTAAGTCTAGTGCCCGGCCCAGGAAAATCGCGCGGGAGACTAGAGTATCAGCTTCCAGCAAATTGCCATACGCATTGCGAATTTCTGCCAGCACCCAGAGGGCAAGACTGACGCCCAGCCGGTCACCCAGATCCAAGGCGGTGTGCAGGTTTTGGGTAAAAATGTGCTCCGCCTCGGATAATCGCTTCAGATTCTCAAAGTAGATGATGCCGATATTGCCGATGGCGATGTTGACGCCCTGGCGATAGCCAAGCTCGATAGCCAGGTTAAGGTTTTGGGTGAACCAATGGAGCGCAGCAATATAATCGCCTTCTCCCTGGTAAATGGCGCCTATGTTGCCCATGATAAGGCTGATGGTCAATTTGTCCCCTTGGTCAACGGCAAAGTCGTAATACTTGAGGTAGTTATCCAGGGCTTCGTCGGTTTTGCCCTGGGACCAATTCACCAAACCGATGTTGGCAATAGCCCGATAGCGGCTTTTCTGGTCGCTAGTTTCCTGCGCGATTTCCATTGATTTTGTAAGGAAGATGAGTGAGGCATCGTAACGGCCGTGACTCCAATACACCATGCCGATCTCCCGGTTAATATCACTCAAATCTCCGGCATCCCCATATCGCTCACACTGCGCCTTAGCCCGACCCAGCCACTCAAGCGAATCCTCAAATTTCCCCTGGTTTCGCAACAAGACCCCGATTAGTTTATAACAATCTGCCAGCAAATCGGGTATATCTATTTCTTCGCTGATGGCAAAAGCCTGCTGGTACACTACTTCGGCATCGGCCCACCGGCCCACCAACAAATACACTTGTCCCAACTCTAGCAAAATTTCAGCCCGCTCCCGATCCTCGATCAACGGCAAGAGCCGGTTGAAATAATCAATGGCGGCATCATTGGCAAAAGCCTGGCGGGAAGCTTCGGCCGCCCGCCGGAAATAATGACGCTGCCTGGTCTGATTTTGGCTCAAGCCATAATGATAAGCCAGCAAGTCAAGATATTGATCCAGACTGTCAGGGAAATGGCGCTCAATGTACTTGCCGATTTGTTCATGCAGCATGGTGCGTGTTGTCAGCGCCAGACTCTCATAAGCGACTTCGCGCGTTAGAATGTGCTTGAAGAGATATTCAACTTCTTCATCCACGCCCTGGTCGAGCGGAGTAATATCCAAACGATTTAACAATTCCAACTGGGCTAAAACCTGTTCCGGCTTGCCCAACTTCGGATATATGTGCCATAACCAGTTGGCCTTAAACAACCTGCCGATGACGCTGGCAACCTTGAGCGTTGTCTTCGGTTCTTCAGCCAGTTGATCCAGTCTGCTGATGATGAGACTCTGCAAACTATCGGGTAAATCAATTTCGTCTAACGCCTCGGTGTCATTGGGTTTGACGCCCCGATCTCGGAGCAGATTAACTAATTCGTCAATATAAAATGGGTTGCCGCCGGCGCGTTCTGTGATGCGCCCTATCATTTCCCCCGAAACTTTGGCCTTCTCCCCAAAGAATTTTTTCATCTTCAAAGAAATGAGCCGGTTTGCCTCTTGGGGGGTAAACTCTTGAAGGGAGATGAGGTTGAAGTGAGACATCTGGCTGACTGGCAGTTGCACCTGGGAAGCATCCAACGGCCGATAAATCACCAGAATAAGCGCCGGTAAATCCCGAATGTTTCGACCAATAATGGTTAATAATTCGCTGGACAAGGGATCGATCCAATGACAATCTTCCAGTACCAGGAACAACGGCCGTTGCCCCGCTTCATATCGCACCACATCCACCAGCAAAGCCTCCAGTGAGGCCTTGCGCAGTTTGGCGTCCATCTGCGCCGTCAAATCATTGCCAGGAATCGCTATGTTTAAGGGCAGGGATAATAGGGGAAGCCGGGCTGCCAGACCTAGATCAATTGCTTTTAGTTTATTTTCGATATGTGCCGTCTGCACCAGCAAAGGCCATTCCGCTTCTACGCCCAACACTCCCCTGAGTAAATTCTGCCATACCAGGTAACTGGTTTTGGTCCCGTGCGATAAACATTCTCCGCCATAGCCAACCAAGCCCTGCTTTGTTGCCAGTTTAATCACTTCAGCGGCAAATCTGGACTTGCCCATACCGGCCTCAGCGGTAATGCCGATGATTTGCCCTTGTCCGCGCCAGACTTTTTGCAGACTCTGGGAAACAGTTGCCAATTCTTCTTGCCGCCCGACCATGGGCAAAGCATACTTTGGTTCCTGTAAACGGATGTTGCTTACCTGCTTCAGTCCGGCTAAAGCCGCTACATGAACCGGCTCTTGTTTGCCTTTAACCTGCAGAGGCGGCCGTTGCTCCCAAATAAATGACGCCGGTATCGCCGATTGTGTAACCACACTGACCAAAACCTCATCCAGACCGGCCGCCTGCATCAACCGGGCCGCCAAGTTCACCGCATCCCCCATTACCGTGTATTCCCGGCGCAAGTTAGAACCGACATGGCCACAATATACCGAACCGGTGTTGACGCCCACGCGAACCGGCATCTCTTCCATTGCCCGCAGCGCCAGGGCGCAGCGCAACGCCCGATCCTCATCATCTTCATGGGAAATAGGCGTACCAAAAAGGATGATGAATTTACTTCCCTTATCCCCCATATCAATCTTGTTGAGATACCCATCATACCGGCGAACAATCTCAATAACTTGAGCAAAATATAATTGCAGTTTTTGAGTGACGGCGTCATCTTTATCGTAATCAAAACCAACAAAACTGACAAAAAGAATAGTGACGCGGCGATGCTCATTGATGAAGCTGAGTTGATCCCGTCGCAGCCGCTTGGCGATGCTAGGGTGCATGAATACAGAGATGGTGTCAAGCGTTTCTGCCGGCAGGGAGCCCAAATCGGGTAACGGCGCAGTGGATACTTGTGTTTGCCACCGGTTGACTTTGAAAAATGCGCCGCGTTCTTCAAGTTGAGCGCAGTTGGCGACGGCCGTCGCCACATCCGCACAAACGAGAATCTCATCTCGTTCAGCATGATGCTCCGCATCGGCGCATTTATCCAAGGCGCTGCCTGCCAACACATACTCCAGACGCACCTCCCGGTCCCCCACCACCGTCGCCAAAATCGGCCCGGCGGCAATCCCCACCTTCATCGCCAAGCTAAACATCCCTGCTCGCGTCTCAATGGCCGCATAATCCGCCATCTTGGCTTGCATTTCCCAGGCGCATTGCACAGAGCGACGCGCCACATCCACAAAACTCGTCGGGCTGCTAGGGAAAACCACCGTCATCGCATCCCCGCCAAATTTACCCACAATGCCGCCATAAGAGTGAAGCAGCTCAATCATCGGCTCAAAATATTGGTTCAAAATGACGGTTAATTCTTCGGAACCGGTACGCCCAGCCGCCCCCAGTTTTTCGCTGATAGCGGTGAAACCAGACACATCGGCAAACAAAGCGATGGCCTGAAATCGCTTTTCTTGACCAATAAAACGTTTATCAGGCTGGGTTATCAGGTCTTGGGTAACGTGATAGGGAATGTATGACTGCCAGATTGATTGCATAAAGTCGAGTTACATTAAGGTTTTTGGGAATTGAAGCCATTTTAACACGAAATGCTTTGGGAACCATTACCGCTTTCCTGTTTTGACGAGGATTTCACCGATGACCAACCGGCAAATAAAAAGAGGACGCTGTGCGTCCTCTCTTAATTCATCCTTTCGGAACCAGTCAACTGCGGATCACGGCTACTGTCTCAGAACAACCGGCAGGTAAACCGTGTAGGCGCCAGGCTCCGCACTGGGCAAGCCCACATCGTCTGTCGGGTCTTCGCCAGGAACCAGCATCGGTTGGCCCCGCGCCCGGCCGCTGGGGCGAGCAATGAGCAAGGGCGTCGTCGTCGAGACGGTGGGGATTACTTCTAATGTGTAGAGGGAAAGGGTGGCAAAGCCCTCGACTTCAATCTGGTAGACGCCGTCCATCGCCGCCGTAAACGACACTTCATCCACTGTGCTGGCCAAAGAATCGTTGTAGCTACTGCCCGCCGACGTGCTGTCCGGGTTCCACACATACAGATCGGCGTCGCCGGCAAGGGAGGTCAGACGCACCCGCAACCCGTCGCCCGCATTCAAGCGAACGCGATAGATATATACCTGCCCCTCAACGATCTCCGCCTGATCCGGCATGTAGTTTATCAGCTGACTGCCGGGCGTCGGCGACACATTGCCGGCGCCGTCCGCCACCCACGCTTTGATATAATGTGCGCCGGGCGACGGCCGTAACTGCCACAGATAATCCACACTCGCCTGAGCATACGGCAGCCAATCACTCACCTGCACCGGAACCCAATCCTTGATACTCTGCACAAACTCAAATTCCACATAGATGACGCCAATCACATCACTGGCGGGCTGCAAACTGCGCAAAGCCGAGTCAACCGCGCTGATATTCAACGCCACCTGCCGATCATTGGTTGTTTGAGCGCCGCCATTCACCGTAAAACTGATCACCGAAGGCGGCGTCGTGTCCGGCAGCGATGGCAACACCGTCACCGTGCGCGTCACCACATTATTCATCTCATTGGTTTCAACCACAGAATCGCCTGAATCAATGACAGCATAAAGCGTGTAAACGCCGGGCGCGGCCGGCTGCCACGGAACCGGCAGCGTCGAACCTTTATCGCCTGGATCAATCAAGGGAACACTCCCCAGACCAATAAACGCGCCCCCTGCCTGCGGATCGCCATCCCAGAAAGCCACCTTGACATTGGCCAGGGGCGTTTGGCCGCTGGCCCGGTGAACCCGCAGCCCAATCAACGGCGTCACCGCCGCGCCGGCGCGAATCGTGGGCGGCTGCGCCCAAAAGTCCAGCGTCTGGGCATACAGATCGTCTAACGACGCCGCATCTACCGATTCATAAGCCATCGGCAGTTGCGCCGAAGTCTGGTTTGGGTTGACAACTGTGAGCGTGTAAACTCCTGGCGGCGTGTTAATGGGCACAATCGCCCGCAGATGATAGGGAGATAACAAGGCAATCCCTTGCAATGGAATCACCGTCGGAGCCGCCGCGCCAAACGACCGACCCAAAAACCCGCCAGTTTCCAGCGTGACCGAAATACCCGGCGCAAAGTTCACGCCATAGATGTCCAGCGTCACCGGCACGTCATTCGGCCCTAACGGCGGCCAACTGTCGAACAGCACTGGCGGCGTCGGTTCTACCACGACAAAGGCATTGAGCAGCATGTCAGATGCGCCGTCAGGGTTCACCACTTCCAGATCATATATACCCGATGTCATCCCCGAAGGCACAATGGCTTGCAGTTGTTTAGGGCTGATGAAAGTGATGGATTGCAAGAGTGTGCCGCCCAGACTAAGCACAGCCCCATTTTGGAAGTTAGCGCCTAAAACGGTCACAGACGTTGACTGATCGTTTGTTCCTGAATCCGGCAGAATCGCAACCAGGAAGACTTGAGCCTGGTCTGTCACCGTCGTTTGCACGCCGCTTATATCGTTCTGTGGGTTTATATCTATCTCATTGGCGTCTACCACAGCGTAATTCACAATATCCCGGACGACAGTGGGCGTCACCCACAGAGTGATGGTGATACTCTCACCGGCGATCATGCCGCCCAAATTGCATATCAAATCTCCGGCATTGGTCAGGTTGCAGTTTTGAGCGCCAAAGAGCGCGTTAGGCAGTACACTGAACGGCAAGGCATCGTACAAGATCACCCCCGTCGCCGCATCCGGGCCGTTATTGGTGACGGTCAACGTGTAAACGAGCATCTGGCCGACCTGCACCGGATCGGGGGCGGCGATTTTTTGTACGCTCATGTCGGCCACACCAGAGGGGTACTGCACCTGGAATTCGCTAAAGGCGGCGTTGTCCTGCCGGAATGGGTCGGCGTCGGAGATGGGGTTGGTACTGGTGATGACCACCTGGTTCACCAGAATTGAGCCGCTGCGAGCAGTGTCGCTCACCAACGCCGTGATCAGGATTTCATCAAACGCCCCGGCGCCAATCGGCACCAGGCGGAAGCCCAATTGATTCCCTTGAACCGTGTCCGGTACGATGGGGCAGTTTCCGCACGAAGGCCAGATCGCGGACACAAATTCTAGATCGTCCGGCAAGGTGTCGGTGATCCAGACATCGCCCATTGTGCCCCACCACCATTCGTTGCCGCCTTCACGATTACTCCAATGGACATTAAAGGTGATGAGTTCGCCGGGCAGCGGGATACCGGCCACAAATTCTTTACTCACGGCCAAATCCGGGCCGGTTCCTAGAATGAAACTATCCAGATTGTCAAGAGGGGTGGGGTCGCCAGACGGCCGCATCACACGCACATAATTATCAAACACCAAACCAGCGGCCAATGGGCCAGAACCGGGCACTTCGGCAGTGAAGTCGAACCGGGCCGCTTCGCCGGGATACAAGGCATCAAACGTAACCGTCAATTGATTGCTGGCCGCGAGATCGGCCCATGACCAGAAGAAAGGCCAATCGCTGTTCACGCCGCCCAGCAACACCATCGAGGCCGGATACGTATCCGTCACCACCACGTTGTTGACGGGCGCATCGCCCACATTCTCGACGAAAACGTTATACCAGACGGCCCGCGTTCCTGGGCCGTTATCCACCCAACCGCCTTCTTTGCGGACACGCAAGTTCGGCCCCGGCGGGTAAACCTGCTCCACCCACACAGCCACATTGTCATCATAAGTTACTTCGCCGGTCAGCGGCACAACTTCAGCGGTGTTGGTCAGCGCCGTCCCCGGCGCGGTCGAATTATTGATCCCTAACTGCACATCCAACGCAGCGCCGGCGCCGGCGTCCAATGCGCCCACATCCCACACCACAAAACCCGTCCCGGAAATGACGGGCACAGCTTGCACCGGCCCGGTATCCGTTTGCAGCCAGGCGTCCTGGAATGTGGTACCCATGGGCAGGGTGTCCGTCACCCAAACCGGGGCCGCCACCGGGATGTTGCCGCTGTTGGCCACACTGATGTTGTAATTGATCACGCCGCCTGGAACCAGATCGCCGCCATTCCATTGCTTTTTCACGTCGAGGTTGAGACGAGGAACGCCTGCATTCAACACCAGGGTCGTTTGGTTATCGCCGGCGTCCAGATCGTTGCTGGATGTGATGACGGCCGTATTCGTGATCGGCGTTCCCGGAGTGATGACCGGAGACAGCGTCACCTGCACAAAAATCGTCCAACACGTACCCGCATCCACCGTGGGTCGGGTCACGACCAATTGGTTCGGCCCGCTGGACAGTTCCGACCAGCCAGGGATATTGGCCCACCAAGCAACCAGCGTTGTTTCGGCGGGCAGCGTATCGGTCAACGTCACCGGCGCGCTGCCTGTGGCTCCGTAGTTGCAGGCATCCACCGTGTACACAAAATCGTACCCAGGCGCCGGGTCTGGCGTCCACGACCCTTTGGTCACGTAAACATGGGTGTCGTTGGCGATGGTCATGGTCGTCCAATCTACTGTATTGTCCCCAGGATTGGGGTCTACTTCATTGGAACTGATGACGGCCGTATTCGTCAACACCGTCCCCGGCGCTACCCCGGCCGACACATCCACAAACACGTCAAAGAACCCATTCTCGCCCGGTGAAAGCGAACCCATATCCCAAGAAACCACATTGCCAGCCACCGTTGATGGTACGCCGGTTGTGTCAGTGATATATGTCATATCGGCCGGTAAAACATCGGTGATGAGGACATTATTGGCAATAGCGCCACCGTTATTTGCATACGTCACATTGTAGCTGTAACCGCCGCCAGCCGTGGGCTGACCCGCGCTGGTTTTACCCACCACCAAATCAGGGGCCGCTTCCACAAAGACATTGTAAACGATGTCCCCATCCGGCTCGAAGTAAGCGACGCCTACCTCCTGGCCGGGCTTTATGTCCCACTCTGTGAATGGATCCCAACTGCAATTGTAGGCAGCGACGCCATCCGGCAAAACCGTACCCGTCCGGGACGGAGCGCCGCCAGGCGACCCCCATGCCTGACATTCGATATTCAACAGCGATGGCATCCACCAGGGGGCAGAGATAGCGCCGCTGATGCTGTCTGTGGCTGAATCCACCGCGCCGCTGATTGCGCCGATTTGAACGGCAGCCGTCTGGCCGGTATCCAGCCGGGCAAACACCCAATCACCAGACTGAATATCGGGTCGAATGCCGAAATCCCAACCCGGCCAATCGGTGCTAAAGCCAGTATCGCCGCCCCACCAGGGCACAGGTCCGGTGGTGAGTACGGCCGTCGCCTTAATCGTCACCGAACTGCTATCCGTCACCGTAATCCAGACCGTATGCCCCGGCTCGTACCGCCCCTCAACCCAATCATGTCCGTAATTCACGCCCAACAAAAAGTCGAGCGCCCGGTATGGTTTATGGAATGTCACGGCGGCCGCGTTAATCACAGTCTGGTAGCGCACCTCGCCATCGCCGCCCGGCGGAATGTCGGTGAAATTAGCCAGAAAATTACCGGCGCTATCTGTGGTGGTGTTGACAATCTCGCCGCTGTTCGCTAATTCAACCGCCACCGGCTCCGCATTTAAATTATCAATCCGGCCCCAAACCTGGTCAGTCGTGGAACTGGCCGTCGCCGTAAAGGGCGTGGGAATGGTAATAATCACCGGCTGAATCCCGGCCCCGGCCGTCACCGTCACCACATCCCCCGGCAGGAAGGGCTGCGGGAATGTCCAATCAAAATAGCCGGAGAACGGGAATACCGTTTGTGTGTATGCGGTGGTGATGGACACCGGATCAATCGTTGTATCGCCATAAATATGACCGCTGTCCACATCAATATCCACCCAATTTATCTCCAACCCAGAAGTGGCTACATCTACAAACACATTATCCGACAGATCGATATCCGCCCCGCCGGTAATTTCCACGGTGTTGGTAAAGGTCTGGAAAGGCAAGCCGATCAGACCGGGATCTAAATCCACATCAAAACGCGCGTAAGCGAAATCCCCCGGCGCCAAATTGGGGAAATTCCAACTGACGATATTGCCTGAAGAGAAGAATCCAGGCGGCGTGATACTGCCCCAAACCGGCTCAAATTCTTGAAAACCGGTGGCGGTAGTCGAGATCGGCAGCGTATCCGTCACCAGTACGTTTGTGCTTGAAACAGTTCCTATGTTTTTGACGGCGATCTCATACCGCAGTTGGCTGTTGCCCATCCACTGACCTTGCTTGGTAACTTTCAAATTAGGGCCGGGTGGATTGAGCCACAGGGAAACACAGGCCGTATTGTCAACAGGGGTCACATCCGTCGCCAGATTGGCAATGTCTATGCAATTGGTAACTGGCACGGTCAAGCTGGCAGTGTTGGTGATGTTCATGTCTATATGGAACCAGGCGGCTTCGCCCGGCTGCAGCACGCCCAAATTCCAAACCAACTGGTTGCCCAGGACGGCTGGCGGCGGGAATGGGTCGTTTTGCTGCGGCTGGCCGCCGCCCCAAAACGCGCCGGCATAACTCAGTTCGGGCGGGAGGGTGTCGGTAATGATGACGGGCACGGCCGTATTGCCATTGTTGGCGTAATTGACAAAGTAGTTGATCCAACCGCCGGGGACAGGCACGGCCGTATGCGCCGATTTATTGATCCACACGTCTTCACGCGGTGGCGAGACGACGGCCGTGCTATCCTCAAATAAATTATTGCTGAGATCAACGTCCCCCGGCGCGTCAATTTCCACTCGATTCACCAGCGCCGTCCCCACCGCCGCCGCCGGGTCCGCCAGCAGCCGCAAACGAAGCTGACCATTCATTTGCCCCGGCAGCCCGGCCGGCGCATAAAACACAACTTCATTCGTCGTCGTCATCACCATCGTCCACAGCCCCGGCCAATCCATCGCCTGCCAGCTAACCAGCGTGGTGGAGAGCGGCAAGGTATCGGTCAACACTGCCGGGCCAGAAGCGGCGCCGCCCATATTGCTGTAGTTGATGTCGTACACAACCGTTTGACTTGGCGTCGGATCTGCCGGCATCGGCCCCTTATTTACCTGCAAATCAACCACGTCAAAATTAACCGGCGCATTGCCCGTACAAACCGAATTGTTCAGGAGATCAGTATCGCCCGGCGTGGTGGAACTGATTCCTGCGCAATTTATGTCTAGTTGTGACGAGGGGAAACCGGGATCAATGTTAAGCGCCACATAAAAGGTTTCATTCGTGTTCGTCAGCAAAACGCCCAACGTCCAGGTCACAATGTTGCCCGGCCCTACTACAGGCGATATCCCTAACGAATCATAGGCATAGGTGGTAGACAAGGGCAGGGTATCCGTGAGAATGACGTTGTCGGCCTGCGCTCCGCCCTGGTTCCCATAATTTATTTGGTAGATGTACACACCGCCGGGAACGGCCGCGCCTGACGTCCCCATCTTTTGCACGTAGATGTCGTGGGCGGCAGCCACGCGGGCGGCCACGCTCCCGGCGCCTGCTTCGGCCAGAGGTAGAGAGACGGGTTCCGGCTGCCACGTTTCCAATGCTGACAGGGAAACAGCTTCGGCAGACGGTACGGAGAAGGCTGTCACCAGGAACAATAAACCAGACAGCGCACCAATGATAACCAAGATTAACAACAATGAACGACGCATGATGACCCTCCAACTATAGACAGAACAGGATGACCACTACCGGCCATGCTACCTCTTTTGCTGACAAATTATTCCGACATCTATAAAGGTAGCATAGTTACAACCCAAAAATCAACCGCTAAGAACGTGAAGTTTTTTGGCTCTAATGACTTTTAGCCTCTGCTTTTCGATGGGTTCGTCTCCTGTGCTCCCAGCCGATAAACATCGCCAAAATCGCCCACGCGATCACGCTGATCGCACGGCCGTACCCAAAACCAGGTGACACAAACGAGAAGGTTATCTCATGCTCACCTGATTCAAGAATGATAGCACGAAACAACCCATCTGCTTGATAAACAGGCGACAACTTGCCATCAATGGCGGCCTGCCAACCGGGATAAAAAGCATCGGTGAGCAGCAGCACGGCCGTTCCCTCCGTCTCCGCTCGTATCACCACTTTTTCCGGGGAATAGGCCATGATTTGCGCACTGCCAGCCACCGGCTCGCCGGACGGTTCGATGCCCTGGCCCTGCAAGACGGCCGTGCGCCGGGGGTCGAAGTTGGGCCGCCGCATCTCCGCCAGAACCCGGTCGCCGTCCGGCTGCCACGACCAATCCGACAGCAAAAAAACGCGGGGCAACACATCCAGGTTTTCGTAAATTTTGACATCGCCGGAATGGATGAGCCGGTACTGTCCCAGCACCAACGGCTGAAACGTATCATCTTCCGTATTCACCAACGTAACGCCCTGCACCATGACCGCCTGCCCCTCAGCCGGATGCAGCGCCATTTGTTGGATTTTAACGGGGCGGGGATCAATGAAAACGCGGATCAAACCATTTTCCATCAGCGTCGGTTCGGCCAACAGCCGCCGCCCATCTTCAAGCAAAATTTCCACATACCCCGGCGCGCCATCCGCCACCAGCCAGACGCGATTGGCGGCGAACGGGGGCATATACCCCACGCTTACCGGCCGCGTCAGCGTCACCGGATGCTGCAAATCGAAGAACACCCCATCCTGCCACACATCTCCTACCTTGTCAGTGATAAGATAGCGAGCGTTAAACAAGTCCAACCACTTCGCCGCCGGAACCCTCTCCAGATTTTCCCGCAAACGGCCGTCCGTCGTCTCCTTCCCCTCCCCCAACAACAACGACATGAGGCGGCTGTAATCTCGCAGCGGCAAAATGCCGCCGTCAAATCCATCCACCGCCGTCAGGCCAAACGCCATTGACAAATTGGGAGCGATGATTTCCTTTTGCTTGATGGCGATGGTGTAATCATACTGCGCCGCTGCGTCCAACACGTCGGCGTAAATGGTATCAATTTCTGCCTGGTCGCCGGGGTCAAAAAAGATGTCGGACAGGCTCAAAAAGCGATCTGGCGGCGTATTTGTTTGGGCTTGTAGCCGGGCGATAGACGGCCGTACATCAAAATACGCTTCCGGGGTGGCGAGTTGGTTGTAAGGCAGCGGTCGGGAAGCCAGGAAAAGCGAAATCAGGGAGAGGAGGATGAGCGGGGAGCGGGGAGCGGAGAGCGGAGAGCGGAGAATCGCCAGGGCCAGGATGAGTTCAACAATCCAAGCGACGGCCGTTGCCGCCGAGGGATAAGCCGCCGGAGATTCGGGGGCAACCGGCAAAAAACGAGACAGCGGCACGCTGACCACGCTCCACCCCATCAAAAACAGCAGAAATAACGCGCTTCCCCAAAACCACCCCGGCGAATAAATTCGCGGCAACCGCTGCCAAACCAACCTGCGTCGGCTGCGGTCAGTCGGCGCAGGCCGACTTGGCAAATGTAGCCGCAGTTTCAACTGCCGCTGCCGCACCCCATCCAGCCCCACCCCGGCCAGCAGCGCCATGCCCAACGCATACCACACCAGCCAGCGCGCCGGAACCCGAAACAGGTCAAAGCCGGGCAAATGGGCCAGCAGCCAATAAACCGGAGTGAACCGGCCCAGAGCCAGGAGCAGGCCGACGGCCGTCACGCCCAGCAACGGCCGTACCATCCGATTCCGCCGCCACTGCCCCGCGCCGATAAACGCCAACAGCACGGCCGTCAGCGGCACAAACGCCACATACTCCGAAAACAAAGATTGACCCACACCCGGCAGCAGCGCCCGCCCTAGTAGCAGCGGATGCAGCGAAAAGGAGACCACCTCATTCAGCGCCAACCCACCCTGGCGGCTGGAAACCTGCGTCAACTCCCATGTCGGCAGCAGTTGCACGGCCGTCAACCCCAACGCCAGCGCCCCGCCAGCCAACAACGCCCACACACACCGCCCCAATTTACAATTCACAATTGACAATTCACAATTCACAATTAAAAATACGCCCACCCCCACCCCGGTAATAAACGCCGTCTGCGTATGCCCCGCCAAAAGCTGCAAAGCAAACAACACTCCCACCCCCGCCATCCGCTTCCCGCGCCCCGTGTTCCACTCCCTAGCCCCCAAAACCAGCAAGAACCAGGGCAGCCACGCCATCCCTTGCAGTTGGTTGACATGCTCCACCTGCGCC
The DNA here is from genome assembly GCA_024277135.1 of Chloroflexota bacterium. Lineage (GTDB taxonomy): Bacteria > Chloroflexota > Anaerolineae > Promineifilales > Promineifilaceae > JAJRVV01. The sequence continues at coordinate 50,481 of JAJRVV010000102.1, forward strand.
GTCACGTAACCGCCCAGGGCAAACAGCGCCGCCGCCAGCCACGCCGCCTCCCGGCTTAGCCCCAGGACGCGCCGCCCGGCCAGATACGTCCCGGTGGCGGCAATCGCCAGATGCAGTAAGATGCTGGCGCTGACGGCATACGGCGGGGGCAGCAGCCGCCAGAGCGGCCAATTGAGCGGGTAAAAAAAACCAACCTGGCTGTTGGCTAAAAAGGGCGCGCCCATGAACAGATTGGGGTTCCACAAGGGGATACGGCCGCTCCGCAACGCATCCGCCGCCGCCTGCCAGTAGGGGTAAAAATAGAGAAAGGTGTCTCCCCGCGCCAAAATCAGATTGGTGAAGGCCATTTTGTGGAAGAAGAGCAGGATGGTTCCAACCAAGGCCAGAATGGGCAAAAAACGAAAAACGAAAAACGAAAAACGTGAAGATTTCATCGGGAAATTCGGTACAGAGACATGCCGGGCGTTTGTTGGGTCTGAAAAACTATGTTTAATTGGAAACCAGCCGCCTGCACTTCTGGCAGAATGGACTGGCCCTCCGGCTCGTTGGGCAAAACCAGGTAGCGGTCGCCTCCTTTACCGGCAAAGACGGTCAAATCCGTCACCAAGCTATCGGCGTCGGGGAACCAGTTGACGAACACCTTTTTATCAAACAGATGATACCGCCATTGCCAGCTAAACCAATGATCATACAACACTGTGCCATAGGGCGCATCGGCCAAAAATCGGGCCACTTCCGCCGCGCCGCCATCTGCGCCGGGGTAACTGCCGAACGAGTAACGGCCGTCCCGCGCCGCCGCCGCCATCGGTAACTGCGCCGCGATCACGCCTGCCAAAACCAGCCATCCCCAAAACTGGTTCAAGGGCAATCCATCACGCGCCACTTTCAACGCGCGACCGGCCACAATCGCCGCCAGCGGCAGCGGCAGCAGCAGATACCGACCCCACACCGGCACAGCCAGCAACCAATGGAGCAAGAAATAGCCGCCTACAAATCCGATCAGCAACCGCTCTTTTTGGCCCATGCGCTTGATCAGAACCAATCCAAACGCCGCCAGCCCGCCGATGACCAGCGCCCCTTGCCGCCACAAGGCCAGCCAATCCGCCAGCCGGGGGCGCAATTCCCACACCCCAACCAAGCGGATGCCGCCGTAGTTGCTGACCTGAGTCTGCCACAGCGTAAACGCGCCGGTTCGCGCCATTTCCCAGAGGAATACGGCCGTCGCCACCGGCGCTACGCCCGCCAGCCACCGCCCCCATTCCCGCCGCCAACCCTGCCCCGCGCCCAACGACAGCAGCAGGGGCAAAAACAAGACCGCCTGGTATTTCGTCGCCAACGCCAGCCCAAACAACAACCCGCTGGTAAACGGCCGTCTCCCCATCACCGCCGCCAGCGCCGCCACTAACAACGTCGTCAACAGAGGATCGGTGAATGCGGTGGGACTGAATTGGATGGCTAATGGGGAAAATGCCAGGAGGACGGCCGTGAGCACGGCCGTCACCCCATCGCCAAACAAGCGCCACGCCAGCAGCGCCGCCAACGGTATGAGCAAAATCGAGGCGATAAAGTCAGGCAGTCGCGCCGCCCATTCCACCGGGCCAAACAACGGGTAAAAAACAGCTTGCGCGTAAAACAAGAGCGGCGGTTTATCCACCGGCTGCAATCTCAACAACGGGTCTTGCCAGACGGCAATCGTGCGGGCGAAACTGGCGAACAACGCCTCATCCGCCTGAAACCCATTGGCAAACAACCCCGGAAACCGCCAAAACGCCGCCGCCGCCGTCACTGACAAAATAGCTGCCCGCTGCCCGCTGCCCGCCGCCTGCTGTTTTTGCAAATTAGTCCACAAAACGATACTTCAGCAAGTAATACAGCGCCTTCGGCCCTTCTACCCAGGGGTTAAGTTTTTTGCCTTCGTCGAACTCACGGCCGTTGTATGAAATCGGCACCTCATAAATCCGGTGTCCCCGTTTCAACACCTTCGACGTAATCTCCGGCTCAAACTCGAACCCTTTGGCGCGGATGGGGATGTCCCGCACCACATCCGCCCGGAACACCTTGTAGCAGGTTTCCATATCCGACAAAATCGTGTTGTAAACGATATTGGTGACCAACGTCAGCAGCTTGTTGCCCACCATGTGCCAGAAAAACATCGTTTTTGTTGGGCCGCCCCGGAACCGGGAACCATACACAACGGCCGCTATCCCTTCTTCAATCGGGCGAATCAGCGCCGGGTAATCACGCGGGTCATATTCCAAATCCGCGTCCTGAATCAGAAAAATATCGCCGGTGGCTTTGCTGAACCCGGTGACGAGGGCCGCCCCCTTGCCCTGGTTTGTCTCCTGCAAATGCACTTGGATGATGTCCGACAGCGCCGCCATCTCATCATACAAATCCCGCGTGCCATCCGTCGAGCCATCATCAACGATGATGATCTCATGCGCCAGCTCAACGGCCAACACGCTCCGCACACATTCAAGCAGGGTTTCTCGCTCGTTATAAACTGGAATAATGACTGAAAGTTTCAACTGTGCCTTCCTTTTACCAAGTTTCTCCCAGGATTATACAACCGGCGGGAGACGGTTCCAATGTTAACCATGCCTGAATGACCTACCCCTGGCGGACGGTTACGTTATAATCCGCCTATGCTGCAACAAATCAAAAATCTCATTCTGGATATGGATGGCGTACTGTGGCGCGGCGAAACGCCGATGCCGGGGCTGAATCATTTTTTTGACACCCTGCGCCGGCGCGACATCAACTTTGTGCTGGCGACCAATAACGCCACCCAAACGGCCGTGCAATACACCGGAAAACTGGCCCGATTCGGCGTCACCGTCCCGCCATCCCAAATCGTCACCTCGGCCGAAGCGACAGCCGATTATCTGCGAGATGAGTATGCGCCCGGCACGGCCGTCTACGTCGTCGGCGAACCAGGGTTGCACCAGGCCCTCCAGGCCCGTGAATTCGTAATTTGCGGCGCGCAAGAAGTGCGGGATGGGTTGGTTCCGGCGCTGGTTGTTGTTGGCTTTAACCGTCATGCCGATTACCCGCTGTTGGCTATGGCCGCTCTGGCCATCCACAAAGGCGCTCGTTTCGTCGGCACCAACCCCGATGTCACCTTCCCTTCCGAAATCGGGCTGATGCCCGGGGCCGGTTCGCTGCTCGCCTTTTTGCAAACCGCTACTGATGTCCAGCCCACCATCGTCGGCAAGCCGGGGCCAATCATGTTCCGGCAAGCCCTCAAACGGCTCGGCGGCACAACAGCCAACACCGCCATGGTCGGCGACCGGCTCAACACCGACATCGCTGGCGCCAAAGCCGCCGGATTACGCGCCATTCTGGTGCTGTCCGGCATCACCCAACCGGAAGACATCCCGGCCAACGGCGCGGGGCCGGATTGGATTTTCGCCGACATTTCGGCGTTGGCGCAGGTACTTTAATGAATATCCGCCGATTTCGCGGATGGCGCAGATTTTTTTAATCGGTGAAATCAGCGTAATCAGCGGATTGTTTTTGTAGGAGTTGGATGAACAGCGTTTACGATCTCGATTTTGCCGCATTGACCGGCTTGCTAACCGGCCTGGGCCAGCCCAAATTCCGCGCCCGGCAGGTGTGGGAATGGTTGTACCAGCAAGCTGCCCCCGATTTTGCCCACATGAGTAATTTGCCCAAGGATTTGCGCGAAACGCTGGCGGCCAAGCTCCCGTTTCCGCAAATGACGACGGCCGCGGATCAGCTTTCCCGCGATGGGCAGACGAAGAAGGTGTTGTGGCGGTTGGGAGACGGCCGTTTCATCGAAACCGTCCTCATGCGCTACCACAAACGGCGCACCCTGTGCATCAGCTCCCAGGCGGGATGCGCCATGGGCTGCGTTTTCTGCGCCACCGGGCAGATGGGCTTTTTGCGCCATCTCACCGTCGGCGAAATCGTGGCCCAAGTCCTGCATTTTGCCCGCGAACTGGCGGCCGAGGGAGAACGAGTGACCAACGTCGTCCTCATGGGCATGGGGGAGCCGCTGCACAATTATGAGAACACATTGACGGCCGTTGATCGCCTGATTGATGGCGATGGCTTCAACATCGGCGCCCGCAAAATCACCCTCTCCACCGTCGGCCTGGTTCCCGCCATCCGCCGCTACGCCGACGAAAAACGGCAAACGCCGCTGGCCGTCTCCCTCCACGCCGCCACCGACGCCGAGCGGAACCGGCTCATCCCCACCGCCCGCAAGTGGCCCCTGGCCGAGTTAATGGCCGCCTGCCGTTATTACATCGCCCAAACCGGGCGGCGGCTGACTTTCGAATGGGCGTTGATCAACGGCGAAAATGACACCACCGAACAGGCGCAGGCGTTGGGACGGCTGATACAGGGGATGATGTGCCACGTCAACCTCATCCCCCTCAACCCCACCCAAGGGTACGGCGGCGTCCCCTCCTCCCGCGAGCGCGCGGCCCAATTCCAGGAAACGCTGGCCCAATACGGCGTCACCAGCACCATCCGCCTGCGCCGGGGTATAGACATTCAAGCGGGCTGCGGCCAGCTCCGCCAACGTTTTGAAGATGAGGGATTGGGAACTGGGACATAGTCTAACAACCAATATACCAACACGGGTTCAACCGGTCGTTCTGCCGCCGGATCTCAAAGTGGATGTGCGGCCCGGAGGAGTTGCCGGTGCTGCCCGTGCCCGCAATAACATCCCCCTGGTAAACAATCTGCCCCGGCCGCACATAAATCTGGCTCAGATGGGCGTAGAAGGTCTCGTCCCCATTGCCGTGATTGACGACAACTAAATAGCCGTAACCATAGGTGTTCCAACCGGCAAAGGTCACAGTGCCGGTATCGGAAGCGTAAACTGCGGATCCCAGCGGCAAAGCCACATCAATTGCCGGATGACCGTACCAATAGTATTGGGTGAAAATGCGGGACACCACCGGGAAGATGTACGTTCCCGTGCCCACAACCACCGGCGATACGCCGCCGCCGATGCCGGAGGTTCCCCGATTCACCGAGGTCAAATCCGGCGGCGTCCACACGAACAATTGACGCACGCCGCCGGGCACGATGATTTGGGTGTCGGGGTAGAGCCGGTACGGGAATTCCAAATTGTTCGGCTCATAAGCGATGATGTCATCCACAGACGCGCCATACAAGGCAGCTACGCTCTCCACCGTATCGCCGGGGCGTACGTCGTGCAGCACGCCATCAACCGGCAGGATGACTATTTCGGTGTCCGTCTGCAGCAAGCTGGATTCTTCGCTCAAGCGCGGGTTGCCGCCCAGGATGGTTTCGGGGGCGATGCCAAAGGCTTCGGCAATGCCGGTGGGCGTATCGCCTCGCTGAACCAGGTATGTCTGGTATGAAATGTTGGGCTGTTCCCCCTGGAATGTGTGGGGGATGGGGGCCGGGGCCAGGCTGTTGTCGCTCAAAATGGAGATTTCGACGGGTTGGGGGATGGATTCGTCTGTGGCATTGGGGAGAGCGGGGGGTACGGCCGTCTCCACACGCACCACATCCTCATCCCCACCCCTGGCCTGACTGACGCGCCAACCGAATAGGAGGACGGCCGTGACCAGCAAAAACAACAGATGCCCCCCATAGCGATAGAAAAAACCCTTGTTACCATTTAACATGACAAATGCTCATATCTTCCTGGAAACTGCCGCGCAGTTTCCGGAAAGATGAAATCGCTGACTTATTTTTAGATGATTCTTAATTGGCTGTGTAGGTGCAATCTTGCGTTGGCCCAGAGAGATAAAGCAGCGGATCGTAGCGAATATCGTTCAAACGGACTTCCAGGTGGAGATGCGGGCCGCTGGATCGGCCGCTGTTGCCGCTGGCAGCGATCACCGCCCCCTTCTCCACCACCTGTCCCGGAAACACGTCAATCCGGCCCAAATGAGCATACAACGTTTCAAACCCATTGCCATGATTGACGACAACCAGATAACCATAATCAAAATACGTGCCGGCCGCCCAACTGGCGTAGGTCACAGTGCCCCGGTCAGCGGCAACGACAGGCGTTCCCTCCGGCACGGCCATATCCAGCGCCGGGTGTCCATACCAGGCATACTGCGTAATGCACCGGCTCGTCATCGGCCAGATAAAAGAGCCAGTCCCCTGCACCGTAAATGTTGATGGGCCAGAACCGCCGCCGTTGCTGCCGCTCCCCGCCACTGTCTTGGGCGCCGTCCAATAAAACAGGCCGATTTCCGCGCCCGGCACCATCAACTGGGTGTCAGGTTGCAGCCGGTAGGGAAATTCCAGATTGTTGGAGGCAAAGGCGATGATCGCCTCAGCCGGCACTTCATAATCAGCCGCGATACTTTCCACCGTTTCCCCGGGTTTGACAGTATGCAACGCTCCATCTGAGGGCAAGATGGTGATTTCAGTGCCGGATTGGAGTTGATTCGATTCCTGGCTCATCCAGGGATTGCCGCCCAGCAGCGTCGCCGCCGAAATGCCAAATTGGTCGGCGATCTTGTTGGGAGTATCCCCCCTTTCAACGATGTAGGTCTCAAATTGGTGGGATGGAGGCTGCGCCTGAAACGTGTGGGGGTTGGGCAAGGGGGACAGGCTGTTGTCGCTGACAACGGGTAAGGCGGAAATGGGTTGGGGTTGTGCGGCAGAACCGCTGACAACGGGGGGCGGCAAGGTGGTAGCGGGGCTGAGGATAGGAGAAACGGCCGTCTCTCCCCCCACCCCGATGTCCACCGCAGCCGCCTCTTCTGTCAGGCTCACGCGCCCAATCAAGATTAAAACCAGAGCCACGACTGCCAACATCAAATGCGCGCCAAACCGTTGCCCAAAACTCGAAATCATCTCCATAATCCTCTTGCCAATGCCGCGAAATGCTACCACAAACCCCTTGAATAACAAAAGCGGATCAGCCGTGCTGACCCGCCTCTTTAACAACTACTTGGCGAGACCTGCCAGGTTTCTGTAAACCTGGCAGGTCTGGATAGCTACATCATATCTTTGGTAAGCATCTCCAAGAATTCGTAATTAGTCTTCGTGTTGCGCATCCGCTGCATGACGGCCGCCGTGGCGCTGCCGATGTCGTAGCCGGGGGTATCCATCAGGTGGGCCAACATGCGGCGCATGGTATACACGCGGGCTAATTCATCGCCAGACAACAGCAAATCTTCGCGGCGGGTGCTTGATTTTTCGATGTCGTAAGCCGGGAAAATACGCCGCTCTTGCAGGCGGCGGCTCAGCACCAGTTCCATGTTGCCGGTACCCTTAAACTCTTCGTAAATCACGTCATCCATACGGCTGCCAGTATCCACCAGACAAGTGCCGATGATGGTAAGGCTGCCCCCTTCTTCCAAGTTGCGAGCCGCGCCAAAGAAACGTTTAGGCGGGTACAGCGCCGTTGGGTCAAGACCGCCAGACAAGGTACGGCCGCTCGGCTGCACCACCAGGTTATAAGCGCGGGCCAACCGGGTGATAGAATCCAGCAGCACCACCACATCCTGGCCGCTTTCCACCAGACGCTTGGCGCGATTGAGCGCCATTTCCGCTACCCGGCAGTGCTGGCGCACCGGCTCGTCAAACGTCGAGGCGACTACCTCGGCCGGGGTGGAGCGTTCTATATCGGTCACTTCCTCCGGTCGTTCCCCAATCAAGACAAACATCAAGTGGATTTCGGGATAATTGGTAGCCACGCCATTGGCGATATCTTTGAGTACGGTGGTTTTACCCGCTTTGGGGGGCGACACGATTAAACCACGCTGCCCTCGACCAATGGGCGCTACCAAATCCAGCATTCGGGTGGAAATGATGTTAGGCAATGTTTCCAGCTTTAGTTTTCTATCAGGGAAAATGGGGGTGAGGTCTTCGTGACGCGGTCGTTTTTTGGCTAATTCCGGGGGGCCGCCGTTCACCGCTTCTACGCGCAGGAGGCTGAAATATTTTTCATTTTCCTTAGGACGCCGCACCTGCCCCATTACCACGTCGCCGGTGCGGAGGCCCATGCGCCGGATTTGGGAATTGGATACATAAATATCGTCATTGCCCGGCAAGAAATTTTTAGAACGTAAGAAGCCCATCGGCTGCTTGTCATCATCCACCACCTCAAGAAAACCGCCGCTGAAATCATGGCCGCGGGCTTGGGCATCGGCTTTCATAATGTGGAACACAAGGTCGTGTTTTTTCATCGCGCTGAACCCGGTTATTTCTTTCTCGCGGGCCAAATCACGCAATTCGCCTATTTTTTTTGATTCAAGTTCTACTATGTCCATCATAATACTCCGAAAGTTTGTTTTTTTTGTGATGGTCAAGAATTACTTGTAGCCGCGAAATCCCTTTCGCGTCAGACAGCGCGGTATGGGAAACCGCGACTAACCTTTGACCAGTACAAAAGATTGTTCTGTTTGCCTGCAGTTGAATTTTGCTCTTAATCATGCAGGAATTTGTTGTGGACTGGGATGGAGACGGCCGTCGCCATGTGGGCGTCCCTATTGTTTTTCAATCCGGAAAATTCAGGCTGGGTAAGCACACTGGTAAATTTGAATACGGTGCGCCAAAAGCAAGATGCAAACACACCGTTGCGGAATTTCAAATATGGATAACTTCGGTTTCAATTAAAGGATTTATGATCGTTAAACGACTTTGCTCGTCCGACTCTGCTCGTCCACCCGCTGCCAACGAATCGTTTGATTGTCAGTTTTTCATGGGGAGTTTTCCGAATTATTGATAACTTACTATTTTAATCGTTATTAAAACCATTTGGAGAGAATTTAATTTGGGATTTGAATGGTGGGCAGGAAAAGTATAACACGCTGCCAGAGGCAAGTCAATTTCTATGAAGGCAGGATTAAAGTGAAGGTCTTGCCAGATGATTCTCCTCCTGACAAGACCCAACTGCTTTGCCTACGGCCGTTTCACGCCGCCACCATCTCTTCCTCTTGCAATAGCTGTTCAGCCCGTCGCACCAAATCCGTATTGCCAATGTACAAAGGCACTCGTTGATGCAGTTCAGTGGGGTCAATATCAAGAATGGGCGTACAGCCATCTGAGGCATACCCGCCCGCCCGATCAATCAAAAACGCTAACGGGCCGGCTTCATACAGCAACCGTAATTTGCCTCGCGGCTTATTCGCTTCCGTCGGATAGAAAAACACGCCGCCCCGCAGCAAATTCCGATGGAAATCTGCCACCAGAGAGCCGATATACCGCGCCGACAACGGGGGAGAATCTGGCTCACCTCCTTGCAACCAGCGCATGTATCGTTGGTTGGCCGGCGACCATCGCTGGTAATAAGCGCTGTTCACGCTGAAATAAGTCGGTTTTTCAGGAAGTATCATATGCGGGTGCGACAATAAAAATTCGCCCAACTCAATGTCCAGCGTAAAGCCGTGTACGCCATCCCCGGTGCTGTACACCAGCATCGTGCTGGCGCCAAACAAGACATACCCGGCTGCCACCAGATCGCGGGCCGGTTGCAGCACGTCCTCCAAACGACCCCGATTCGCCTTATCTATACACCGATAAACGCCAAAAATTGTGCCAATACTGACGTTGACATCAATATTTGACGAGCCATCCAGCGGGTCATACACCAGGACATAGGAGCCTTTTTCAAACTGCTCTGGAATTTCGATAATGTCTTCGCGCTCTTCAGAGGCCATGACACAAAGTCGGCCCGTGTGATCACAAACCCGGCGAATCAAATCATCGGCGAATACATCCAGCTTTTGCTGATGCTCACCTTGCACATTGACATTGCCGGCCCGGCCCAAAATATCGCTCAAACCGGCCCGGTTTGTTTTAGTAGCAATAATTTTGGCTGCCAGGGCGATGTCATACAATAAATTGGTAAAGGTTCCGCGAGCGTGGGCAGGCTGGTTTTCTAAAATAAATCGTTCAATTGTAACGATCTTAGACATGACTTGTGCCTCCGTAGAAAAATAGTGGGAACTGCTTTTAGGAACATAACTTTTGTGAGAGTCAACCGGTGGGAAACGGTTTGACGTCTCAACGATTAACAAACAAAACCAGATAATAAGCCATTGTAACAGACCACATCAAGGAATCAATGCGATCCAACGCGCCGCCGTGACCCGGAAACAAAACGCCGGAGTCTTTGACACCCGCTTCCCTTTTGAGCAAGGAAACGGCCAAATCACCCAGCGGACCGATGATGGTGATCAATAAGCCCATAACAAGAGCCGGCCACAAAGGCAGACTTAACCAGGAAGCCAGGATGACGCCGATGCTGACGCCAAAGGCGATGCCGCCAATATACCCTTCGACGGTTTTGTTGGGGCTTAACCGGGGCGCGAGATGGTGACGGCCGAACACCTTATTGGTCAGGAATTTGCCCACCACATACGCCGCCGAATCGGACATCCAGGTGGTGACCATGGCCAGCATCGTCCACTGCCAGGCCATGTCTGCCAGCCCGCGAATGCGGAAGAAATGGCTGGACAGCCACCCCAGCAGCACCACAGCTCCCATCATCGCCAGCCAATCGGCCGGAACGGTTTTGCTGAGCCGCCGCTCGTATAACCACAAGGCGTAAGCCATCACCGCCAACAAACTGCCCACCATAACCGGAGCCAGTAGATTATATTGGGGCCATTGTCCCTCAATCAGGAACAACAAGATAATAGGCAGCAACAGCCGGGCAGGCATTTGCCAACCGATTTTTTGGATCATGTGGGCATATTCGTGGACGCCAAGAAGGATGACGGCCGTAAGCGGCAAAAAATAAAACCAGCCCCCCAGGTAGATCAAATAGAGCGCCAGCGGTCCGACAGTGAATGTGATGAGAGCGCGTTGAACAAACATGCAAATCGTTTATATCTATTGGGATTCTTCGGGAACCAGACCAAACCGGCGTTCCCGCTGATTGAAAGCGACAATCGCTTCAAACAATTCTTCCCGGCCAAAATCAGGCCACAAGGCTGGCGTGGGATAATATTCGGAATAAGCGGCCTGCCAGATGAGGAAATTGCTGATGCGCAGTTCGCCGCTGGTACGTATCACAATATCGGGGTCTGGCAAATCTCGGGTAAATAAATAGTAACTAAAAAGCGCTTCGGTCAAATCGTCTGGCGAGATATTGTCAGCCAACATTTGGCGAACAGCGTGCAAAATTTCTGCCCGCCCGCCATAATTGAAGGCCACATTCAATATGAGTTTTTTGTTATCTTTGGTAAGTTGCAGCGCGCGCCGCACCTTTTCTTGTAAATTGGGCGCTATGCCGGTTAGGTCGCCCAGGTGATGCAGGCAAACGCCTTGTTGATGCAGATCGTCTAATTCCTGGTCAAGTACACGAGCGAAAATCCGCATAAGTCCCCGAATTTCAGCTTCGGGCCGGCCCCAGTTCTCGGTGGAGAAAGCGTAAATGGTGAGGATGTCCACGCCAAATTCGACACAGGCGTTGATGATACGGCGCAGGTTTTCAGCGCCGGCCCGATGTCCGGCAACTCGTGGCAAGCCTCTTTTTCGCGCCCAACGGCCGTTGCCATCCATGATGATAGCCACGTGCCGGGGGATAGTATAGGTAGATAGATCGAGAGACTTTTGCTGCCGCAGCGCCATATCAAACTTCCATGATTTCGGCAGCTTTCTTTTCGCCGATTTCGTCGATTTGTTTGATAAATTTATCAGTCAATTCTTGCAGGTCTTCTTGCCCCCGGTAAAAATCATCCTCCGCGATCATCTTTTCCTTGTTGAAATCGCGCAAATCAGTGAGGGCGTCCCGGCGCACATTACGCACCGCCACTTTCCCCTCTTCGATCCGACGATTGACCAGCTTGTTGAGTTCACGGCGGCGCTCCTCGGTCAGGCGGGGGATGTTTAGGCGAATGATTTTACCGTCGTTGTTGGGGTTCAAGCTCAAATCTGATTTGAGGATGGCGCGTTCGATGGCGCTGATGGCGTTGGCGTCATACGGCCGTATCGCCAACTGCTGCGGCTCCGGCACACTGATCACCGCCATCTGGTTCAACGGCATCGCCACCCCATACATTTCCACTTCCAATTTTTCCACCAATTGGGGCGCGGCCCGCCCGGTGCGAAACGTAGCCAAATCAGACTCAAGCGATGAAATGGCCCCTTTCATCCGGCTATCTGCATCTTGCAAGACTTCACGTATCATCGGAACCTCCACAAAAACTGAAGTTGAGAGCTAGTACCAGTAATCAGTTTTCAGTTTTCAGTAAGTGTTTGCCAGAGATAAGCTCTACTGATAACTGCATACTGAACACTGAACACTAACCTCACGATCTACTCGTCAGGATGACAAATAATCGTCCCCACCGACTCGCCCAGCATCAGGCGCTTAACGCTGCCCTTTTGCCAGAAATTAAGCGTGACGATGGGCATGTCATTTTCCATGCAAAGCGAAACGGCCGTGCTATCCATCACCTTCAATCGCAAATTGAGAAAATCTATATATGAAATGCGGTCAAAACGGCGGGCATTGGGATTTTTCTTGGGATCGTCATCGTAAATCGCGTCCACCTTCGTCGCCTTAATCAGCACATCCGCCCCAATCTCCATCGCCCGCAACGCGCCCGCCGAGTCCGTCGTGAAATAAGGGTTGCCCGTGCCGCCGCCGAAAATAACGACCCGCCCCTTGTCCAGGTGACGAATAGCGCGCAAGCGAATGTATGGCTCAGCCACCGTGCGCATCTCAATGGCGGTTTGGACGCGGGTGACAACGCCGGTTCGTTCCAGCGAATCCTGCAAAGCCAGCGCATTCATCACCGTGGCGATCATCCCCATGTGGTCGGCCGTGGAGCGTTCCATGCCTTGCTTTATCCCGGCCGAACCGCGCCACAGGTTGCCGGCGCCAATCACAATCGCCACCTGTATGCCCAAATCATAAACCCCCTTGACGATCTGGGCAACCTCTGCCGCTCGCGCGGGATCAATACCAAACCCCTGCGGCCCGGCCAAAGCCTCACCGGACATCTTCAACAAAATCCGTTTGTAGCGCGCGTCACTCATGTAAATTGACCCCATTCAGATGGCGCGCCAACCAGACCATTAAAAAATTATCTGATCAGCGATATGGTTTGAAAGAGTAAGGGCGTTCTGGTGAACGCCCTTTTACTGCCGATATTTAGTCCAGCGCCTCGCCCAATTCATACCGGGCAAAGCGGCGAATCATGATGTTTTCGCCGGTCATGCGAATGGCATCCAAAATCAAATCCTTGATTTTGACGCCCTCATCTTTGATGAAGGGCTGTTCCAGCAGACAAAATTCTTCGTAGAATTTATTCATCCGGCCAGAAATGATTTTTTCGACGATAGCTTCCGGTTTTCCTTGGGCCAATGCCTGATTCCGCAACACGTCCAATTCGCGGTTGAGATGTTCTTGGGGCACATCTTCGGTGTTGAGGTATCGGGGGCTGGCAGCGGCGATGTGTAGGGCAATATCGTGCGCCAGGGTCTTGAATTGGTCGTTCCGCGCCACAAAATCAGTCTCGCAGTTCAACTCTAAAATCACGCCAACGCGGTTGCCGGGATGAGCGTACATCTCAATCAACCCTTCTTTGGCGGCCCGGTCGGCGCGTTTGGCGGCGCGCGCCGCTCCTTTTTCGCGCAGGATGTCCACGGCCGCTTCGTAATCGCCATTCGTTTGTTCCAGAGCTTTTTTCGCGTCCAAAACGCCAGCGCCGGTTGCCTGACGCAGTTCTTTTACCATTTGTGCTGTAATTTTCATTTAGTATGACTCCTCAGGATTGGGTCTTTTCTTCCCCTTTCGCGCCAAGACATCCGGCCTCTTGGCAGAAGTCGGATGTCTTGGCACAACCCAGGGGCATTTGTATTGGTTTTATTCGCTTTCTTCTTCGTCGGCGCCGGGGGCGGCCGTTTCTTCAGTTGTCGTCTCTGCGGCCGTTTCCGTGGCAGGCTCTGCGGCTACTGTCTCTGCGGCCGTCTCTTCGGCTGTCGTCTCTACGGCCGCGGAAGCGGCTGCTTCATCTTCAGCTTCGCGCAGTTTGGCCAGGGTAGATTCGCCTAACAACACCTCGTCTTCAGCGTCTTCCATGCCATCAAAGGATTCGCGGGCGTACCCATCGTAATCCGTAATTTCTTCTTCGAGGGTTTCTTTGTGCATGGCAATCCCTTCCAGAGCGGCGTCAGCCATTTTGCTGACGAGAAGCTTGATGGCGCGGATGGCGTCATCGTTGGAGGGGATGATGTAATCAATCGGGTCAGGATCGCAGTTGGTATCCATCACGGCGATGATGGGGATGTTCAGGATGTTGGCCTCGCGCACGGCCGTTTCTTCTTTGTTCACATCCACAACAAACAGCAGCGCCGGCAGACCGGACATTTCCCGGATACCGCCCAAACGCAGATTCAACTTTTCGATTTCCCGCTCTTTCCGCAGACGTTCCTGCTTTTTGAGCAATTCCAATTCGCCGGCGTCACGGCGCGCTTCCAGCTTTTTCAGGTAATCAATCCGTTGGCGGATGGTTTGCCAGTTTGTCAATGTGCCGCCCAGCCAGCGAACGCTGACATACGGCTGTCCGGCGCGGGACGCTTCATTGGCGATGGTGTCTTGCGCCTGCCGCTTGGTGCCGACAAACAAAATCTCGCCGCCTTCGGCAACGGTATCCCGAACCAGATTATATGCTTCCTCCAATAATATCAGGGTTTGTTGTAAATCGAGGATATGAATGCCGTTGCGCTCCGTAAAGATGTACGGTTTCATCTTAGGGTTCCAACGACGAGTACGATGTCCAAAATGCACGCCGGTTTCCAGCAGCGCTTTCATCGAAACGATGGCCATAGGGGTATTCTCCTTTAAGTTAGTTTTACGCTTCCACGCGCTTCAACCTGCCGCAGGACTCGCATGACCGACGCGCCAGTATGACTTTCGGGGGTATCTGATTAAGATTAAGAGAGCCGGGATGGCGCGATGCGAGCACACCCACGTTAGTCCGCGCGTGTGTAAGATGTTAATCACTCTTGAAAAAGAGCCGGTAAATTATAGCTTAAGTGAAAATCGGCGCAAATCATTTCCAGCGAGTGAGGATGGTTTCCCGTTGGAACAGTTGAATCGCCAGATAAACGAGAACCACGTCCAACACGGCCGTCACCGCCGCCATCACCCAAATCATCGTCTGGTTCACCAGAATCAAGCCCATGGATTGGCCCACGATGAGCAAAATCAAGGGCATGATGACCAGCGCCGACAACTGTTCCGCCACGCGCGGATCGGAGACGCGGGATGAGACCATGACAGCCACGCTGACGGCCGTGATCGTCAACAACGGCCCCACCACAAAAATGGCGATCAACCACTCCGGGGCGATCACCTGAGCGAACACCACATCATTCACCATAAATCGGGCCGTTACCACGTATATCAGAAATGCCAGCCAGGTGGCCCCCACCGCCGGCACAAACGCGGCAATCGTCTTGCCCGCTAAAAGTTCCGTTGTGGTGATAGGCGTTGCCAACAGCGGCTCCAAGCTGCGGGACGTTTTCTCCCCGACAATGCTGTAAGCGGCGATGGTGGCCGGAATGGCCACCGGCAAAATCATAAACATCAAGGTGTAGAGATTGAGCATATACGCTTGGACGCAATCAGCCTCTTCCATGTCTACACACAGATCGCCCACCAACTCCTCCGGCATCTCATCCGCAGTTGACATGGAGCTGCCATCATCAAACGAATTAATGGCGACCAACGTGGCAATGGGTAAAATGATGAAGATCAAAGGCAAAAAGGCGACGGTAAACAACACCAGCCGGTTCTTAAAAACTTCTGCCCATTCTTTGCTAACGATTGTTTTTACTTTGTCCATTTTTTCACCTACGATTCATCACCTTCGTTGACCAACTGCAAGTAGATGTCTTCTAATGAGTGGCGCAGTTCGCCCACAAATTGGATATTGGCGCCGGCATTGACCAGCCGGCGAATGAGTTCCGGATTGTGCGTTTCCGGATCGTCCAGCGCCAATATCAGCTTGTTGTCAACAGCCTGGATCTGGTTGATGAAGCCGCAGTCGGCAACGGCCGTCACAAAAGGTTCCGCGCTCGCTTCCGCCAGATGGATCACCACCTGACGGTCGTACATCTGCTGCCTCAACCCGGATGGGGTGTCTACCACCCGCAGGCGGCTGTTAAACACCGCAATACGGCCGCACAACCGATCCGCTTCATCCAAGTTGTGGGTGCAGATGAACATCGTGCGCCCCTGCCCCCGCAGTTCGGTAATGAAATCCCGCACCAGTTTGGCCGCCTCCGGGTCCAGGCCGGCAGTTGGCTCATCCAAAAACAACACTTTCGGCTCGTGGAGCAAGGCGCGGGCAATCGCCAGCTTTTGTTTCATCCCCTTGCTGAACGTGCTGGCCGCATCCTTTCGCCGTTCCCACAGCCCCAGCATCCGCAGATATTTTTCCACCTGTCCCGGCACATCGGCCACTTCGTAGAGACGGCCGTAAATCTCCAGATTCCGCTGCGCCGACAGCCGGTCATACAACCCTGGCGTCTCCGTCAGAATGCCCACATTTCGGCGAATCTCCTGGTCATCCCGCCCCGCCTGGTAGCCAAACACCGTCGCTTGTCCGGCCGTCGGCCCGATGAGACTGGTCAGCATCCGCACCGTCGTCGTTTTCCCGGCCCCATTCGGCCCCAAAAAGCCAAACACCTCTCCTTCATCAATTTCCAGCGTCAGCCGATCCACGGCCACATGCTCATCAAACTTCTTCGTCAACCCCACCGTCTTAATCATTTTTTCCGCCTTTACAAGTACCGGCTCCGATCCAACGCCTCAGCGTCTAATGCCACAGATAACGGCCGTACCAATTCCACATCCGGCAAAGGGGACAAATCCGCCGCCGCCGGTTCCGGCCGCCGCAGCCAGAAAATAAGACCGAGGCTGAACAAGGCGAACACGCCCAACAGCGCTTCGGTCACAAACACATTCCAGGTAACGGCAGCGTAAACGGCCGTAAAGTTTAATACAGTATGCCACAGAATCGAGAACCCCAGCCAACGAATCTGGCCGCGAACGAACGCCTGCATCACCAGCAGCGAAGCCGACAAATGAAAAGTGATGGCAAAGACCCGCTCCAACGCCCCCATCAAAATCAAATACCAGGGCGCGGCAAAAACAGCCTCAATTTGCGCCTGAACCACCGGCAGTTGTTCGGTGGAAATCTGGTTCAGCAGCGATCCGTCCCGCATCGTCGCCAGCGCCCCCACATTCAACAACGTCACAAAGCCGACCAAAATCGCTTCCACGCCGCCATGCCCTGCGCCCAACATCAGCCCGGTTCCCCAGGATCGGGCCTCTTTGGCCCAAAAGCGGCAGGTCAGATAACGGCCGACTTCCTCAAACAGCCCGGCCGACAACCCCAGGAACAGCGCCAGGATGATGAGATTGCGCGGCACGGCCGTATCCGTCGGCAGCAGCGCCCATTTTTGCAGCGCCAGCCAATTAAACGGGATATGCCCCACTTGCGATAAAATAAAGGTGGCGCCGCCCACCATAAACAACTCCCAACTCGGCCGGCGGCGGCGATGGATCAACCGCGCCAACCACAGCGGGAAGCCAATCATTAGCAACACATCCAGGGCGTACCAGAAAAAAATCATTGTCTTGCCGCTGGTGCCAGTTTTCAGCAATCAGTACGGTCTCCCCCTGGCAAACGTCACCAAAAACTGAAAACTGATCACTGAAAACTGATTACTGATTACTGATTACTGATTGGGCTTCCACCGAATTCGGCGCCAAATGAACCTGCCGCTGCGGTAACGGAATGATGATACCGGCCTCATTCAACGCCAGGTAAAGCGTCGTGTTCAATTTGTCAATGATGCGCCGGGTTTCCACATAATGCTCAATCCAACAGCGCACCCGAAACGTCAACGCCGACTCCCCAAATACTAAAAACAACGCCTCGATGCGCTCGTCCTGCATCACCCAATCCTGGGCGCGAACGGCGTCAATCATCACCTGACGCGCATACTCGATATCCGTGCCATAGGCGATACCGACATGGGTTTGCACCCGGTACACCGTGCTCGGCTCGGAGTAGTTCACCACCAACCCCTTGCCGATGACAGAATTAGGCACAGAAACAGTGCGGTTGTCCCTCGTCAAAATGCGGGTGCTGCGCAGCCCGATGTCAATTACATCCCCCCAGGTATCAATGTCCTGGATTTCCACCCGGTCCCCCACCTGAAAGGGCTGGTCAATCATAATGGTGAAACCGGTGATCATGTCGCCCAACGTTTCTTGCGCCGCCAAGGCAATCGCCAGCGAACCAATGCCCAATGTGGTCACCAATGCGCTGACTTCGATGCCAAAGCGGCCCATCACGGTCACAATGACGACGGCCGTCAACACCCCCAACGCCAACCGCCGAAAAAGGTGCAAAAAGCGGTCATCCAATTCTGTTTCGGTCTTATCGGCCACCTCACGGCCGTACCAGTAAACCACTCCCCCAATCAACCGGAACAAAAACAGGTAAATCACCAGAATATACAGCATAAAAAAGGCCTGATTGATGTCATCCCGCCAGACGTCCGGGATAGTGGAAACTTGCCGCAAAGCCAAATCCAGCCCCCCCGCCATGATAGCCAGTCGCAACGGCACGGCCGTTGCCCGCACAATCACATCATCCAACTGCGTCACCGTCCGCTTTGCCAGCCGCCGCTGCACAAATGCCAGAAAAACTCGGGACAACCGGCTCAACAACGCCGCCGCTAACAAAACAACCAGGCCAACCAGCAAATCTCGCCAAAATGGGGTCATGGGTCAACGCCTCCTTCAAGTGTATGATCGCTGCAACTTCCGTTATAATATGCCACTGTTCCCGACCTTTCAAGCGGGGGCTTTCGCTACCCAGACCGATCCCCCCTCATACCCGTAATCTGAAATCGGTAAACGGTTATTAGGGAAACCTACCAGATAAAGCGTTTACAGTGTACCGGTTATGGCCTACTGAATGCAAGGAAGGTACGTCATGGAAGAATCATTCGTCAACCTGCCCACAATCGAAGAACTGGAAGCCCTGATACAGAAACGAAAATTTGATGAGCTGCACCAACTGCTGGCGACCATCCATCCCGCCGACATTGCCGATTTACTGGATGAACTCCCTTCCGAAAGCGCCCTGGCCATATTTGAACTATTAGCGATTCCCACCGCCAGTGAAGTGCTGGATGAAACCGGCAGTCTGGTGCGGCAAGAGTTGGTGGAAAAAGTTGACGACGAACGGTTGGCCGATCTGCTGGACGAGCTGCCCATGGATGACGCCGCCGAATTTCTGGAAGATTTGCCGGACGAAGTGGCCGACCGGCTCATCGGCCTCATGGAACCGGAGGAGGCGGAAGAAGTCCGGGAACTGCTGGCGTATGAGGAAGAGACGGCAGGGCGTTTGATGACGCGGGATGTGGCGGCGCTGCGCCGTCACTGGACGGCGGCCGAAACCTTCGACCATTTACGCGCTTTGGACGACGCCGAAACGCTCAACTACCTCTACGTGGTGGATCGGGAGGATAAACTGATCGGCGTCACTCCCCTGCGTAATTTGATTTTGGCCCAGCCCGATCAAACGATTGAATCCATCATGGCGCGCGACGTGGTCTCGGTTCCGGCCGCCGCCGACCAGGAAGAGATCGCCGAAATTGTGGCCCGGTATGACTTTTTTGCCATCCCGGTGGTGGACGACGACGGCCGTCTCCTGGGCGTGGTCACAGTAGACGATGTACTCGACATTTTCCAGGAAGAAGTCACTGAAGACATCCAACGACTGGGCGGTTCCGAGCCGTTGGATCAACCCTATTTCGCCGCCTCCCTGGGCCAGGTGGTGCGCAAGCGGATTGGCTGGCTGCTGCTACTGTTTCTGGCCGCCACCCTGTCCGGCGCCGTCATCCGCCATTTCCAACCGTTGATTGACGCCGCGATCATCTTAACCATATTCACTCCCCTCATCAACGGAACCGGCGGCAACGCCGGTTCCCAAACCGTGGCCACCATCATTCGCGCCATCACCCTAAACGAAGTGCGATTAGGTAATTTATGGCGCGCATGGCGGCGAGAAATGGCCGCCAGCCTCATCCTGGGAGTCGTCATGGGAGTTGTCGGCTTCGCCCGCGCCCTATTGTGGAACACCGGGTATGACATTGCGCTGGTGGTCGCCCTCACCCTGCCCTTTGTCGTCGTCTGGTCAACCACCATCGCCACCATCGTCCCCACCGTCGCCGACCACCTGGGCATTGACCCCACCGTGATCAGCGGGCCTATGATTTCTACCCTCGTGGATGCCAGCGGCTTGTTCATCTACTTCTCGCTGGCCCAAGCCATGCTCAACTTGTAACTTTGGAGGCAGCCATGTCACATCCCTTTCCCCCAGTTTTGATCGAAAAGTTAAAAACAGCGCAGCGGGTGGCCGTCCTCACCGGGGCCGGTGTCTCGGCCGAAAGCGGCGTGCCCACCTTCCGTGAAGCCCAAACCGGCCTGTGGGCGCAGTATGACCCGCAGGAGTTGGCGACGCCGCGCGCCTTCCGCCAAAACCCGAAGCTGGTGTGGGAATGGTATGCGTGGCGGCGGCAGTTGGCGGCAAAAGCGGAACCCAATCCCGGCCATTTGGCTCTGGCGGAGATGGGAAAGCGCGTCCCTCACTTCACGCTGATCACGCAAAATGTGGATGGCCTGCATCCTCGTGCCGGCAGCCGACATGTGGTGGCGCTGCACGGCGACATCACCCGCACCAAATGTTTTGCCGACGGCCGTCCCGTCGCCGTCTGGCCCGAAACCGACCAAATCCCGCCCCGCTGTCCCCGGTGTGATGGCCTGCTCCGCCCCGACGTGGTTTGGTTTGGCGAGGGGTTGCCGCCGGATGCGCTGGGTACGGCCGTGTCCGCCGCCCGCAGTTGCGACCTATTTTTCTCCATCGGCACCTCCGCCCTCGTCCAGCCCGCCGCCTCCCTGCCCATCGAAGCCTTAAACAGCGGCGCCTTCGTCGTCGAAATCAACCTCAACGAAACCCCGCTGACGCCGCACATCCATCTGCTGCTCAAAGGCGCTTCAGGCGTGATACTGCCCAAGCTCATCCAGGCGGTTTGGGCGTAAAAGACATCGATTTCTTAGAGAAATCGGATGTCTTAGTTTATACTACCCGCATGGCTGAACAAGACCCCTCTGAACCCCGCGTGCCGTTGAGCGTGGTATTGATGTCGGTAGGCGGCATTATTTTGGCGGCGGTGTTGCTGATTTGGGCATTGGTTCCGGCCGCCATGCCCAGAGGCGTGTTTCGGGTGGTGACGGCCGTATTCCCCAACAACAGCCCCCCCCTGCCCACCCCCGTCCCCGCCGCCAGCCTGCCCGATTTAGCCCCCCAGCCCGGCGGCATAGTCGCCTTGCTGCCCGAAACCCCCATCGAACCGGAATCGCTGCCAGAATACTTCGTCAACGCGGCCGACGCCATCGTCGCCGACCCGCTGGCCGGCCAGCCCATTCGCATCGTCATCCCCCAGATTGATTTAGATGCGCCGGTCGTCGAGAGCCAACTCACGCCCATTGAGAGCGACGGCCAAACCTATTACCAATGGCAGGTTCCCAACGGCTTCATGGCCGGGTGGCACAATAGTTCCGCGCTTTTGGGCCAAAAGGGGAACACCGTCCTCAACGGACATCACAACATCTTTGGCGAACTGTTTCGGGATTTGATTGACCTGGAACAAGGGGCGGAAATCGTCATTTACGACGACAAACGCGCCTTCACCTATCGGGTCACGGAGAAATGGATTTTGCCAGAGCGGGGCCAACCGCTGGAAGTACGTTTAGCCAACGCCCGCTGGATGGCCGCCGCCAATGATGAGCGCATCACCCTGGTCACCTGCTGGCCTTACACTGACAACTCCCACCGGCTCATCATCGTCGCCAAACCAGTGGGCGCGGCCGGGTCCTAAAACGAAAAACGTATGCCGTTCCCGTACAGCATTCCGTTTTTCGTTTTACGCCTTTATCTCAGGGAATCAGCAGCACCTTGCCGATATTCTTCCGCTCCTGAATGTAATCGTGGGCGGCGGCCGCTTCCGTGAAGGGAAACGCGCGGTCAATGTGGGGCCGGAACAACGCCTCGTCATACCAACTCATGATTTGTCCCATCCAGCGGCGGACTTCGTCGGTATATTCCCATAAATGAGCCAGATTGACGCCGAGGACGCCTTTGTTGTCGCTCATCAGCCGGACAGGGGTGTAGAAGCGCAGGTTGACGGCCGCTTTGAACAAATGCCATAACGAACGCTTTTTGCCGGCCACGCCGCTGCTGATGCCGTAACAAATCAAGCGGCCGGCGGGGGCCAGCAGGCGGTAATTTTTGTGCCACAACTGGCCGCCGACCGGGTCAAGGATAATTTGGGGGCCACGGCCGTTTGTCAAATCCAGCGCCACCCGCCCAAAATCCTGCCGGTGATCAATGACCACATCCAGCCCCCGCTCCTTGAGAAACTCATGCTTGTGCGCCGACGCTGTCCCAATCGGTTCCGCGCCGATAATACGGCAAATATCCAACGCCGCCAGCCCCACGCCGCCGCCAACGCCATGAATCAGCGCCTTATCCCCCGGCTTGGCCGACCCCATCACCACCAGCATTTGGTAGGCGGTGAGATAGTTGACCAGCAACGCCGCCCCATCCTGGGCGTTCATCCAATCAAACCGCTTGAACGCCTGCTTGTGCGGCACACACACCACGTCGCTGTAGCCGCCAAACCGGGTCAGCGCCAATACCTTGTCCCCCTCCTGAAAACCGGTCACGCCGGGCATGACTTGATCCACCGTGCCGGCGACTTCATAACCGGGGACGAAAGGGATGGCGGGCGCGTCGGGGTAGACGCCCATCCGCCCCATGATGTCGGCAAAGTTAACGCCCACCGCTTCCACCCGGATGCGGATTTCGCCGTTTTTGGGCATGGGATCAGGCGATTGGTCGAGGCGCAGCACCTCAGGGCCGCCCGCTTTGGGAATCCAGATTTGTTTCATGGCAGGTAGAGTATAAAACTTAAAACGAAAAACGGAAAACGAAATACCTTTCCGTTTCCCGTTTTGCCGCTACAATCGCCACATGAGTATACATCACATCATTTACCTGCATGGCTTCGCTTCCTCCGGCGGTGGAACCAAAGGGGTATTTTTCCAACAGCAATTCGCCGCGCTGCCGCCAACGGCCGTCGCCTACCACGCCCTCGATTTCAACCCTACCCCCCGCGATTTCGAGTTCATGACCATCACCGGCATGATCAACCGGCTGCGGCAGTTCATCCTGGCTCTGCCTGATGGCCCGGTCAGCCTCATCGGTAGTTCGATGGGCGGGCTGGTGGCCGTAAATTATGCCCACCGATTCGGCGGCGTCGCCAAACTACTGCTGCTATCGCCGGCGCTGCGCTATTTGGAACGGCTGCGCACCGAATCGGAAACGGCCGTCTGGCAGGAGAAGGGAGCAGTTGATGTATTTCACTTTGCTTTTGAGCGGATGCTGCCCCTGCGATATGCGTTTGAGCGGGACGGCCGTGCTTACCGCCACCCGCCGCCGCCATCCGCGCCCACCCGCATCCTGCACGGCCGCGCCGACGAAATCGTCCCCATCGAAAGCAGCCGCGCCTACGCCCAACAATATCCCAGCCTCGTCACCCTGACCGAACTGGACGCCGGACATGACGTTAACGCGCATCTGGATGTGATTTGGACGGCCGTGACGGGGTTTTTGTTGGGGGAGAGATAGAGTGTAGAGATAGAGATAGAGGAAAGACGACATGGATCCGACCAAACGATTTTCCAGCCGGGTAGACAACTATGTGAAATACCGTCCCGGCTATCCTAACGAGATTTTGGACTTGCTGGTTGATGAATGCGGGCTGACGCCGACGGCCGTCATCGCCGACATCGGTTCCGGCACGGGTAAATTGGCCGAACTATTCCTGCAAAATGGCAACCCGGTGTGGGGCGTGGAACCCAACCACGAGATGCGCGCCGCTGGAGAGCGATATCTGGCCGGGTATGAGAAATTTATCAGCGTGAACGGCCGTGCCGAAGCCGCCACCCTCCCCCGCCAACACGCCGACTTCATCACTGCCGGGCAAGCGTTCCACTGGTTTAGTCGATCCCAAACCGCCCCTGAATTTCGGCGCATCCTCAAACCTGACGGCTGGATCGTGCTGGTGTGGAATGATCGCCCGGCCAACGCCACCCCTTTCATGCAGGGATACGAGCGCATCCTGGATGAACACGCCATTCGATACCGGGAAGTTCATCACCAGCGCGTGAGCATGGAAGAGATAGCGGCGGGATTGGGGCTGGCGTCGTGGCAGACGGCCGTCTTCAGCTACCGGCAGCAGTTCGACTGGGACGGGCTAAAAGGGCGGCTGCTCTCCTCCTCCTACGCCCCAGAAGCGGGACACCCCAACCACCAGCCGATGCTGGCCGCGCTGCGCCAACTGTTTGACCAACAGCAACGTGACGGGCAGATTCAATTTGACTACACGACACGGGTTTACTACGGTTCGTTCTAATGAATAATGAAGTGTGAAGTGTGAAGTTGGTCTGTCATACTGATCGCTTGTTAAGTCAATTATCGCTCAAATTTACCAGGTTGTGGTAGACGCGGGAGAAGCCGAGCGCCCGGCGGCGCAGGTGAATGATCACCAAGAAAAGAACCACTCCCCAACCTGTCGGCAGACGGCCGGGGAGTAGCTCTTCATGGCGGTTAACCCGCGTCGGTTACGGTTTCATGACGACGGGCAAGTAGATGTATTGCCGGTTGACGGTAGTGGTTAAGGTAACGGCCGTCTTGACAGTGGGCGCCGTCAACGAAGCGGCGGTGAAGGTAATCACCTCCACCGACGCTGCGCCGGCGGCCGGCACCGTGACGGTGACGAATATCCCCGCCGCCGCTCCCGGAGCCAGCGTCACGTCAGCGGGGACGATCACTATCCACTCAGCATTGGACACGGCCGTAAACGTGAACGTGTCGGTGAAATTGCCGGTGTTGGTGATGGTGTGACTGTACACCGCCTCCTGCCCCGGATCGGCCGTTTGCGCTCCATCTGGCGTCAAACTTACCCCCACCACATTCAAGATAGTAGTTCTGGCCGTCAGGTCGGGGATGGAGAAGGTGTCGGCGATATTGCCGGAGACGGCCGTTTGGTTCACCACATCAAATGGATTGCCCGGCGTACCCGCCACCTGAACCTGATAGTTAATATGCGCCTCATCTCCCCCGGCCAGGCTGCCGGTCCAAATGATGCTGTTTGTGTTAGTGTCATACACAACCCCGCCGACGCCATCCAGCCCAACAGAACCGTTTACATACGCCGTGTTTGCCGGAATCGCATCCACTAAAGTAATGGTCGAGCCGGTTCCATCATCGCCGCTGTTCGTCAGCCAGATGTCATAGGTCAATGTATCCCCCACCCAGGCGGTGGACTGATCAACCCCTTTGAACGAGGCGGCTAGACTAAGCGGCGACTGCGTCCGGCCCGCGCCGCCAACCACCGGCTCCAAGCCAATATCCAGGTGAACCGGTGTTGTGATCACCGTTAATACCTGGCTCTGGAACGGTTGATAACCGGGGGCTGATGCTTCAATTCGATATTGACCGGATGGAGTGAGGAAGCTGTAATATCCGGCCGTCGGCACTTCATCCGCCACCGATGGATCCGTGGCTTGCGGATTCACCTGCCCATACAGATAGGCGGGCCATTCCTGCCAGGTATCGTTCAGCTTGACAAAAGCAGTCACGGTGGCGTTTAGAACGAGTGCGTCAGTAATGGGCGATCCGGCGTCCACCAGCGACTGATCATACACAAAGCCGTCCGGATCAATCAAGATGAAGATGAGCAGTTCCGAATAATCCACACCATCGCACTCCCACTTCACCCAGATTTCATAACTACTATGCGGCTCAGCCAACCAGACTCGGTATTGCGTCAACCAATCCGATGGTCCGGCCACTGTTGTCGTGATCGCTGGGATGTTGTAGGTGAACAGGCCGTTTTCCGTCACCTCCAGATAAGCGGTCGGCGTCACCGAACAAGGCAGCGCTACCTCAACATCCAGAGTGCGGTGGGCCAGCGTCCGAATTTCGGCGCGGACGCTGCCGCTGGCGATGCCGGCGCCGTTGGCTGAAATGTCTACAAGGTCGGTGTCCAGCGGCAGGTTGTCGGCGACGACGATGGTGACGGCGTTGGAGTAATTGCTGGTCAGCCCCGCTTTGCTGGCCTGGGCGACGATGGCGTAAGTGCCGGTGACCGACAAAGTCGGTTCGATGCTGAATGTGCCGCTCACTGTAGCGGTGGTACTCATCACCCAGGTAGCTGAGCCGCCGGATAGGTCGTAGAAATCTACGACTGAGCCGGAGGGAGCCGACCCGCTGAAGGTGGGCGTGTTATCGGTGGTTCCCTGGGTAGGCCGCAAGATGACGGGAGCCAGGATGTCGGCGACGGTTTCAACGTGGCTGTCGCTGTTGTTGCTAAAACTGGTTTCGGGGCCGCCGTAGTTGATGACGGCCGTGTTCGTCACCGTCCCCACATTTGTGATTTCGGCCGTCACCTGAATCTGGCCCGACCATTGATTGCCGGGCAGCGTGGGCAGCGTCCAGGTAACGACAGAACCGTCCATGCCATCCGGCGGCGGGCTGGCGCTCCAGTAGCGCACTTCCGGCGGCAGGGTGTCGGTGATGACGGCCCCCGAAGCCGGCGCGCCGCCCCAGTTGGCGTAGCCGATGTAATAATCAAACATCTCGCCTACGGCCGGTTGGCCGACGCCATTTTTCGTCACCGCCAAATCCACATCTTCGCGTACCGTGATTTGGTGGATAAAGCCATTGTTGCCCGGCTGCGTGTCCGCCTGGTCGCCGCCAATCTGGACGCTGTTGCTGATGATTGCGCCATGCGTGGCCGTCGCCGGAATTTGCACGGCGATGGCGATAGTTTGCTGCGGGCTGCCGCCGGGCAAATCGCCCAGGTTCCAGAGCAGGTTGGTTCCGGTGATGGCGTCTGGCGGCGGGTCGGCGCTGACGTAGGCAACGTTGCCGGACAGCGTGTCCAGCAGCGCAGCGTTGGTCACAGTGAACGCGCCCGCGTTGCGGTAGCTGACGACATAGGTGATGGCGCTGCCCGGCTGCGGCGCGGGGCTGTCCGGGCTGAGCTGCTTGCGCACTGTCAAGTCATACGGGTTGGCTGGCATCTCCCATTCGGCGATGTTCCAGGTGTAGGGCGTGTTTTGCGCCGATGGCGGGCTGAAGTTGAGCAGGATGGGGGTTGAGGCCACGCGAGCGGCCCAGAAATGGCTCACCCAAATGGGCATGTCTTGAGAAAACTCGGCCATTTGATCATCGTAGTCGGCTTGCAGCGCGGCCGCGTCCAATTCGGTGCGGGCGGCCTCAAGGAAAGCGTCGTTGGCGCTGTTGCGCCAGCCGGTATTGTAGAGGTTCCAGGAGTAATTGTTGTAAGCGGAGGCGATTTGACTGCTGTGGAAGAGTACATCGCCCATGGGGTCATACCGGTTGTCGAATCCCCAACCTAACGTGTAGGAATCGAGACGGCCGTACCGGATATCCTCCAGCATATTCCCCCAATCCGCATCAACCACCTGCACATCCACCCCAACGAGAGCCATATCCGCCTGGAATTGGAAGGCCAACGCCTGTCGAGAGATAGAGCCGGTGGGGTAGACGAGATCAAATTGCAGTTCCACCCCTCCTTTGTCGCGGATGCCGTTCCCATTGGTGTCTGCCCACCCAGCGGCGGTTAGCTGAGCGGCAGCGGCGGCCAGATCGGGGAAGTAGCTGGTGAAGGGAGCGGCCAGCGGGTGGCCGGGCGGCAGCCAGGAAGCGTCTCCCGGCGCGAGCGTAACGCCGGGCAGCGCCGCCGCAATCTGATTGACGGCGGCGGGACGGTCAAAGGCGCGGTAGATCGCCTGGCGCACGGCCGTCTCCTGGAAGATGGGGTTGCGCAGATTAGGCATAATGGCGTCGAACCGGTTATACATAGACGTGAAAACGCGGATGTCGAACGGAGCCAGATCGTCGGGCCAGCCATCGCCGACCAGCGTCACTTCGGCGCTGCCCTCCGCCAGCGGCCAGAAGTTGTCGCCGGTGAAGAGGAAGCGGATTTCGGGGATGCGGGGATAGCCCAACCCCCGTTTGTGGTAGTTGGGGTTGGCGCGCAGGTCGAGATGCGCGCCGGGAATCCATTCCTCAACCACGTAGGGGCCGTTGCCCACCGGATTGTGGGCGAACAGGCTGCCGTAACGGACGTCGAAGGGATGCGTACCGCTGAGGACGTGTTCCGGCAGGGGGTAGAGGATGGCGCCCAGGTAGGCGGGCGGGAATTGGCGCGGTTTGTAGGTGAGGACGGCCGTCAACGCATCCGGCGTATCCACCCGTTCAATCTTGCGGGCGGTTGAGATGAATGCCAGATAGCCGTCCGACTGCGGGTGCGGCCGGATCATCTGCTCCCAGGCAAAACGGATGTCGGCGGAAGTGAGCGGCGCGCCGTCTGACCAGAGCAGCCCCGGTTTGAGGGTGTAGGTGACGACGAGTTGATCGCCATGAACGACCGCGCCGCCATTGGCCGGGGTGGGAACCTGAACCAGCAATTCGCTGTACCAGTTGCCGCCGTCGTCCAACTGCGCCAGCGGCTCGAACAGGGCGGGTAAAATCTGATCCACAGTCCGCAGGTAAGCGCCCTGGCCGGAGGTGTAGGGGGTGAAGTCGGAGGCAGGATTGGCGCGGACGGTGAACGGCCGAGGCGGAGGCGTCCCCTGCGTCATCGTCAGGTTCAGGGTGTAGCTGCCGCCGGAAACGGCCGTCAACGTTTGGGTCACGCTTTGGTAATCGTATGCGCCGCAGTCGCCGACGGCCGTGATGATCACATCCCCCGGCCAGAGGCGGTCAATGGCGTAACTGCCGTTTTCATCGGTGCAGCCGTTCCACTC
Organism: Chloroflexota bacterium; assembly: GCA_024277135.1. Lineage (GTDB taxonomy): Bacteria > Chloroflexota > Anaerolineae > Promineifilales > Promineifilaceae > JAJRVV01. The sequence goes on from JAJRVV010000102.1 coordinate 79,396, forward strand.
TGCGGCCGTCTCCCGGTTGTTCACGGCGTCTACCGTCAACGCCGATATCTGAATGCCGCCCAAAGGCTGTCCTGTCCCCGCATCTGTCACCTGGCCGCTAACCGAGGCGGGGCGTTCCAGCGTCATGGTGATGAAGGTGGAAGCGGGCAGGGGGTTGATGGAGAGCGGGGCGCCGTTGGCAGCGGTACGGCCGTTGGGATACACGCCCAACACCGTCTCCCAGAACTCATCAGAGATAAAGGTCACGATATGATCGCCCACCGGCAGATCAATGGTGAAGTAGCCGTTGGTTTGCGAGTAACCGTACCAGACGCCGGAATCATTAAACGCGCTGACCCGCACCCCTTCAATCGGGGTGGAGCCGTCCAGTTCATACACATATCCTTCCAACTGCCCGGCCAGCGGCGCTTCAAAGTCCAGGCCGGTGATGGTCTGGCCGCTTTCCAGGCGGATGCGCTCCGCCCAATCCGAATCATGACCGCCATAGAGAGTATGGGCGCGGTCGCCGCCCCACCATCCCGTCTCGATAGTATAGTCGCCCGGCGGCAAATTTGTGACGGTGTAATAGCCGCTGGCGTCCGTTTGCGCGCCGCTGCCCATCTCATCGGCATGGACATCGAGATTGAGGTTGGCGACGGGAACGCCGCCATCGGTGACACGGCCGGCGATGGTCGCGCCCGGCCCTAAGTCAAAGTCCCAATGGGCGTTTTCGGCCAAGTCGAAATCATGCGCCTGTTTCTGAGCCAGATCAGTGCCCCACGGCCGCGCCGCCACCGCCCAACGACTATCATAAATTGGGGGAACCGGAATCTGGTAATAGCCGCTGGCGTCCGTCGGCCGTTCTGTGCCATAACCATACTCAATCGTTTGCCAGACACCAATCTGTATCCCCGCCGCCGAGTAGCCGGGGGGGACGGTGACTGTGCCGGTGATCAGCGCGCCGGAATTCAAGCCAAAATCAACGCCGGTGACGGTAATGCCGGACGTGACCGTGATCAACGCCGCATCCTGGATGTGATAAACATCACTGTAATACTCATTCACCAGGAATTGTCCATTACAGTCAGCGCAGGCGTAGACGACGTATGCTCCCGGCGGCAGCGGGCCGAGCAGGTACTTTCCGTTAACATCGGTGTCAGCGTCTTGAACCCAGTTGCTGCACCAGGGGCAGTTGAGATCGGGAATCAACGCGCCCATGCGCAGATTGGATACCGGCGCGCCGCTGGTTTCGTCCAGCGCGGTTCCGGCGATGTAACTGCCGCCGCCCAACGCGAAATTAATGTTGCCCACATTGGGCGAGCCGCTGTTGACCGGGATCATGTCTGCCTGGTCATAGAAAAACTTGCCATCGTAAAACTCGCCGACGTAGCTGTTAGGTTGATCCAAACACCAGTTCCAGCCATCGGCGGCGGAGACGACGTAATCGCCATAGGGCAGGCCGTTGATCACGTACACGCCGTTGGCGTCGGTGCAGACGCCCATGCCGCCCTGACCGGGCAGATCGGCGTTGATGTTAATATTTTCCAGGGGCAGACCGCTGTTTTCATCGGTGACGATGCCGGTGATGACGCCGCCCGGTTGGAGGGGGAAATCAATGTCAGTGACGGTGCCGCCGCCGGAGATGTTGACCGGTGTGGCCGCGTCATAGTTGACGGCTTGATCATAGTATTGGCGGGCGTATCCGGCCGGAATACTGTTGCTGTCATCCACCCGAACCCGGTAATCCTCATCCGGCAGGCCGCCGATGACGTAGTAGCCGTTGGCGTCGCTGCTGGCGTTTCCCCAATACCATTCGTTGTTGCTGTCGTAGGCGCTGGCGGAGACGTTAACATCGGCCAGGGGAGCGCCGCTGCCGGCGTCGGTGACGCGGCCGGTGATGACGCCGCCCAGGTCAAGGGTGAAGTTGACGCCGGTGTACAGGTCGCTCCCGGCGGTGAGGGTGAAGGGAACGGCCTGATCCAGAAGCAGGGTCTCGGAGTAGTATTCGCGGACGTAGAGGGATTGTTGATCCAGACACCAGTTCCAGTCGCCGCCGGCGCGGATTCTGTAGGTATCGTAGGGGAGACGGCCGAGGGTGTACATGCCGTTAGCGTCGGTGCAGGTTCCCATGCCGCCGCGCTCGATGTCTACGTTGATGTTCGCCAGCGGAGTGAAGCCGTCGCTGGCGTACACTATGCCGGTGATGTCGCCGCCGGGTTCCAGAGCAAAGTCGATATTGCCCACTGCGCCGCCGCCGATGATGGCGACGCGGTCAGCCTGCCAATGGTAAAGATGAGCGTTGTAGTATTGGCGGGCGTAGCCGGGGGGCATGTTGTTGGGGTCGTCAATGCGGACGCGATAATCGGCGTCTATCAGGCTGGTGATGGTGTAGTAGCCGCTGCTGTCGCTCCACCCGCCACGGCCGTTGCCGCCATTATCATACTCATCGGCATAAACCCAGGTGGCGCTGATGGGCAGGCTGGCAGCGGCGTCTGTAACCTGGCCGGTGATGACGCCGCCCATGCTCATGGTGAAGTCAATGCCGGTGACGGTATCTTGGGTGATGGTGATGAGGAGCGGGGCCGCCAGATTGATGTCCGTCGTCTCTGAATAGTATTCAATCAGATAAACAGAGTCCTGGTTGATGCACCAGTTCCAATCCCGGCTGGCGACGACTTTGTGATTGCCGTAGGGGATGCCCTGGATGGCGTAACGGCCGTTGGCGTCGGTACAAGTTCCATACCAGCCTTGTTCCAGGTCTACGTTGATATTTTCCAATGGGGTAATACCATCATCAGCGTAAACTGTGCCGCTGATGACGCCGCCGGGCTGGGCGACGAAGTTGACGCCGGTGATGACGGCGGCTCCGGTGATGGCGACGGCGTCGGCTGATTGGCCGTCTACTTGCCCGTTGTACCATTGGTTGGCCCACGGATAGCCGGCATTGAGCCTGAGCGCGTAATCCTCATCCGGCAGACCGCCTAGATAGTAGCTGGCGTCGGAGAGGCTGTAGATGTTACCGGCGTAGTTGAAGTCGGGCAGGATAAAAATCTCAACATTGCCGTTGCTCAACGGCGTTGAACCATCGCTTTCAAACAAACTGCCGCTGATGACGCCGTAGTCGGGGGTGGCGATACGGCCGTTGACGGATTGGCTGCCGATGATGTCCACCCGGCCCACGAAGGGTTCGCCAAAGGGGGCGTTGTTCATATCGTAGGTGTAAGATGCGCCAGAGTTGAGGTTGATGGGGCCGTCGCTGGCCAGGTAATCGCCATTGGGCCAGTAGAAGTCGAATGTATAGCCGGCGCTGATGGTTCCGGTGTTGGTGATGACGAAGGCGGATGAGAAACCGTTGCCGCTGTCGTTGCGATGAAGCGTGGACAGGGTGATTTAATATCCGGCCGCGCGCCGGGGGACAACGGCGGGGGCTGGGGAGCGGTATGGTTGGCGAGTGACGGATTGGAGAGATCGGGGAGCGGGGGAGCGAGGGGGCAGGGACATGACGACCCGCGGCGGCGGAGAGAAGGTGTCTGGCGATGATGAGGGGCGAGGCGGCCGATTGGTGAGCCAGGCCGGAGGAGGTTGATCCTGGGAATGGTTGGCCGGTCGTTCTATAACAGGCTGATCAAAAATGTTTTCGATAGACTGCTCTGGGGAACGGCCGTCAGCCGCTTGAGTTGGTGGATCAGCGGCGCTTTCCGAGGCGCGGTCTGGCGCTGACGCGGGGGTGAAATGGGTCACGGCCGTTTCCGGCGACAAACTCTCCGGATCAAAAACAGACGCCTGGGCGGGCGTCTGTCCAAATGAAAAGATAAAGCCAAGAATACAAACTGCAAACAGAACAGGAACGAAAAGGACCGCAAAACGCCGCATCACACACCTCCGGTTCACAATGAAGTCAAATATTCAGTTGGTTTGACGAACGTCGAGAAAGATTGGCAATGTTGTAAAGAAGACAGTGACAAGATTTAGCAATGATAATCCAACATCCGGCGTCCCCTCGGATCAAACCCCGATTACAAAAGCACTTTACATTCTAGCAGAAGAAGCGGCAAATGTCACCTCTGGTTTACCGGTTCCGGTCTGGAATATCTGCCAAATTTCATGACTTTTGGTGAGATGATAAAATAGCTTTATGATACTGTCTTCCCCGTGATGGGAATGGCATCGCTTAGAATCCAGGAGTCGGCGTGTGGCGCAGCCTGCCTCCCTTTGGAGAAATTGATCTGATGGATAGAAAAGAAACGGCCGAACAGCAACGCTTAAAAGACAAACGGTGGCAAAAATGGGGGCCCTATCTCAGCGAACGCGCCTGGGGCACGGTGCGCGAGGATTACAGCGCCAGCGGCGAAGCGTGGGAGTACTTCCCCCACGACCACGCCCGCAGCCGCGCCTACCGCTGGAACGAAGACGGCATCGGCGGCGTTTGCGACGACCAACAGACGATTTGTATGGCGCTGGCTTTCTGGAACGGCCGTGATCCCATCCTCAAGGAGCGTTTCTTCGGCCTGACCGGCAACGAGGGCAACCACGGCGAGGACGTGAAGGAGATCTACTTCTACCTGGACAACACCCCCACCCATTCCTACATGAAGATGCTGTACAAATATCCGCAGGCAGAGTTTCCCTATGCCGACCTGGTGGCGGAGAACGGCCGTCGCCCGCGCCAGGCGTTTGAGTACGAGTTGCTAGATTCGCTACACGAAGCGTTTGAGCAAGGACGCTACTTTGACATCACCATCGAGTACGCCAAAGCGGACGCGGAAGATATTTTGTGCCGGGTGACGGCCGTCAATCGCGGCCCTGACCCGGCTCCACTGCATATCCTGCCCCACCTCTGGTATCGCAACACTTGGTCGTGGGGGGATGGGGGCATAAGACATCCGATTTCTCAAGCGACCTCCGGTCGCCGAAATCGGATGTCTGAGACGCCGACTGCCTACACCAACCACCCTGTTTTAGGCGAAAGGTGGTGGAGTGTGGACAGCGGCGCATTGATGTTCACCGAAAACGAATCGAACAAGGAGCGGCTGTGGGGCGCGGCCAACGATTCCACCTACGTCAAGGATGGCATTCACGAGGCGGTGGTGAACGGCAGACATCCGATTTTTCAAAGAAATCGGATGTCTACGACTAACCCCGACCAGGGGAGTAAGGTGGCGGCGCATTGTACGGCCGTCATCCCCCCTGGCGGCAGTTTCACCATCCGCGCGCGGTTTAACAATCAACAGCCAATAGTTAACAGCCAACAATCAACGGGGCCGTTTGTGGGTTTTGATGCGATTTTTGAGCAGCGGATTGCCGAGGCGGATGAATTTTATGCGGCCGTGCAGCCCCCCGCCCTGAGCGGCGATGAGCGCAACGTGCAGCGGCAAGCGTTCGCCGGGCTGCTGTGGAGCAAGCAGTTTTACCATTACCACGTGCAAAAATGGCTGGATGGGGACCCGGCTGGGCCGCCGCCGCCCGATTCACGCAAATACGGCCGTAACCGCGACTGGTTTCACCTGGACAACGCCGACGTCATCTCCATGCCCGACAAGTGGGAGTATCCCTGGTACGCCACCTGGGACACGGCCTTCCACATGATCCCGATGGCGCTGATTGACCCCGATTTCGCCAAAGCGCAGCTCATCCTCTTCCTGCGCGAATGGTACATGCACCCCAACGGCCAATTGCCCGCCTACGAATGGGCCTTGGGAGACGCCAACCCGCCCGTCCACGCCTGGGCTTGCTGGCGCGTCTACAAAATTGACCGCAATATAAAAGGAAGAGCCGACGCCGAATTTTTGGAGCGCGTCTTCCACAAACTGCTGCTCAACTTCACCTGGTGGGTCAATCGCAAGGACGCCGACGGCAACAACGTCTTCCAGGGCGGCTTTTTGGGGCTGGACAACATCGGCGTCTTCGACCGCTCCGCCCCGCTGCCCACCGGCGGCCACATGGAGCAGGCGGATGGTACCGCCTGGATGGGGATGTACTGCCTCAACATGATGGCCATCGCCCTGGAACTGTCCCGCACCAAACCTGCCTACGAAGATGTGGCGACCAAATTCTTTGAGCATTTCATTTACATTGCCAACGCCATCAACAAATCGTGTGGCGAACAGGGGTTATGGGACGAAAAAGATGGCTTTTACTACGACATGGTACACACGCCGGACGGCCGTTTCTTCCCCCTCAAAATCCGCTCCCTGATCGGCCTCATCCCCCTCTTTGCCGTGGAGACGCTGGAGCCGGAGGCGCTGGACGCGCTGCCTAATTTTCGCGGCCGCATGGAATGGTTCATCGAAAACCGGCCCGATTTAGCGCGTAACATCCATTCGCTGATCGAACCGGGGGTTGACGGCCGCCGCCTCCTCTCCCTCGTCAACCAGGAGCAGCTGACGCTGGTGCTTAAGCGGATGCTCGACCCCGGCCAATTCCTTTCCGACTACGGCCTGCGCTCTCTCTCCAAACGGCATGAAGCGGAACCGTTCGCGCTGCATCTGGACGGCCGTACCTACACCGTCCGCTACGAACCGGCCGAATCGCAGACGGGCATGTTTGGCGGCAACTCCAACTGGCGCGGTCCCATCTGGTTCCCGGTCAACTATTTGATGATCGAATCGCTGCAAAAGTACGCCCACTACTGCGGCGACGCCTTCAAAGTGCAGCTGCCCCGCCGCTCCGGCAACTGGATGACGCTGGATGAGGCGGCGGCTGATTTGTCCGGCCGTCTCGTCCGGTTGTTTTTAAGGGGTGGGGACGGCCGTCGCCCCATCTACGGCGGTCTGGACATCTTCCAAAACGATCCCCACTGGCGCGACCACATCCTCTTTTACGAATACTTCCACGGCGACAATGGCGCCGGGCTAGGGGCCAGTCACCAAACCGGTTGGACGGCGCTGGTGGCAAAGCTGATCCAATACAGCGGCAAACCCCCTGTCCAGGCAGGAAGCGGGTGAAAATGTTATACTCATCGTGTATGATTCAGGGGATAAATGGGCAAAACAACAATGGCTATTTCTGACACCGATCCGGCAGCAGAGCGCGTTTTGATCCAGCCTTTGCAACAGGTTCCCGTTTGGCGCAAAATGCAGATGTTGGGCGACCTGAATCAAACCGCGCGCCGGCTAGCGTTGGCGGGACTGCGCGCGCGTTTCCCGGAAGCGTCTGAATTGGAACTGCAACGACGCCTGGTCGACCTACTCCTCGGCCCGGAGCTGGCAAAGCGGGCTTACGGCCCGTACGAGTTTTAACCTCCTCCACCTGAGAACGATGTTCAAGGTGGATATTTTTCTGCCTCAGCAACGGCCGTTTGACCAGCAGCAGTTCGCCCGCCGAACATTTAGTAGACATAAGTATTGGATATTCGTGTTATTATGGTGCAATGTTTTGGGCTCAATGGATCGATCTTAACTCCTGCGGATTTTAATCATCTACCGTAAAATTATGGGGTAAAAACCGAGGAGTATCCCATGTTTATCCCTGTTGTCGAACTTCCTGATAGTTTAGCCGAGCATTTGAATCG
>JAJRVV010000103.1 GCA_024277135.1 Chloroflexota bacterium
TACCAGTATGTGCTTGACCGGGTTTCACAGAAGAATGAAATGCCATCGTTGGCGGACATCATCCGCTCTCGCGGTCAACCTGAGTTAACTTCCCTGTAATTGCTCATTACCCCAGATTTTTGAGAAGATACGAATACTTCATTTTTGATACTCCTTTTTTCATAAGTGCTTCTCGGAGAACGAGCGCCCTCCAAAAGATGCTATATAGAAAACGTCAATGTCTTAGAACCATTATAAGGGATTTTGGCGCGAAAAAGGTTCGGAATTGGTTATAAAAGCGGGCAGTTTCCTCTAAATCCCCGGTACTTTTGGACCACCCTCCTGTGTTATGTTGACTTACAGGCTGGTTTTCCACAAAACGTCGCGGCTGGCGAGAAGCGGGTATCACCTCCGGACAGGCCGCTGGCTGCCCGCCACTCACAACCGGTAACCCCGCGAATTCCCAAAGAAGCAAAACCAAAAACCTGTGTTGTGTGTGCCGCGTCCATAGGTCGCCGGCAGAATATGGTACAATCATAGCTGGATAAACCTGAAAAGCAGGGCCGGAGAAACGAAAATGATCGACATTCGCAAAGAATACATTATCAATGAGGCCGGGAATCCCACTAAAGTGATCATTCCTCTGGAAGACTTTCGTTTAATTGAGGAAATGCTAGGATTGGATCTGGATGAAGATGCGCTGGCAGACCTGAAACAGGCCAGCCATGACCGCAAGAATGGTCAAGCAGAGGCTTTCATTGATCTGGATGCTATTGAATGAGTCGCGTTGTCGTTCATCGGCGGGCCGCAAAATATCTCAAAAGTTTGCCACAACCCCTACAAGAGAGAATCAAGGCGGTATTAGCCCAGTTGTCTGATGCTCCCCTAAGCTATCCCGGCGTTATCCACATGTCCGGCAGTTGGTCAGGCTACTATCGAATTCGCGTGGGGCATATCCGTATCATCTTTTGGTTTGATGCACATGAAAACGTAGTTTACATCGATCATATCGGCGCTAGAGGAGATGTGTACAAAAGATGAGGGGGGACAATCCCTAAACAAGTCACTCCCATCAGGCGACTTCTTGCAAACGGCCGTCCACATACTTGTGTAAAACAGAGGCAATCAACGTTTGGTAGGGCATCCCCTCCGCCAATGCCCGTTTACGCAAGGCTGCCAGATCGCGGCTGGAAATACGCAGGCTGATTCGTTTATCTTTCTTAAACGTGGCCGCCGCATACTGCCGGTGTTTCTCCAGCTCTTTCTCTTTGTCAGCGATTAGCGTCAACGTTCCAGCGTCAAATGCTTCTAAAATCTCTCGTTCTTCATCATCTAGCTTATCCATGATTATCTCCCAAGCCAATAGCAGCATGATGTACATCAAATGCCATCACAATTGCGATTTGCACGGCTTTCATCTGTATCGTCTGCTCCAGATGAACAAACCTAACCCCAACAAACCCCCCGCGCCAATGAGCCAGTAGGAATAATTGGAGGCTGGAGATTGGGGGTCAGGGGTCAGGGGTTGGGGAGTAGATGTTGGTTGTTGATTGTTAACTGTTAACTGTTGACTGTTGATTGTTGGCTGTTGATTGTTTAATGTTGCCGTGGGCACGGCCGTCGCCGTCGCCGATAGCGTAAGCGTAGGCGTAGCGGTGGGGGCGCTGGTGGGCGTCGCTGTCGCCGATGGCGTGGCGGTTGCTGTCGCCATGGGTGTTGACGTGGGCGTGTTTGTCGGCGTGGCCGTCGGTGTCGCCGTAGCCGCAGCCGTCGCCGCCGGCGGCGCGCCCGGAACCGAGGGCACGCCGCTGCCGGTGGTGGACTGCACCAGGTAGTAGGTGGTTCCGCCAATCATGCAATCCTCGCCAATCACCTGGCTGCAAGCGGCGGCGGGCAGGGCGACGGTGAACACGCCGCCGCTGGCGCTGATGATTTGCCGGGCGCCCCATTGGTCGGCCAGCACGGCCGTACTGGCCACCGCCTCCACCTGGGTCGTTTGCGGCGACGGCCGTCGTGAAAACAGCACCGTCGTCGTTTTATCCGCCTGCTCAATCCGAATCTGCCCCACCGTGTCCCACCGCTGCCGCTGCACGGCCGTCATCCCCGACAAATACCGGATCGCCATCTGGTACGCAGTGAACGCCGGGCGGCGGGAGCCATCCATCCGCACCAGTCCAAATGGTTCCGGGTTCGCCGCCACATCGCCGGGGGTGTCCCGCAATTTGAAAACGGCGATCCGCTGCGCCCCCGCCGCCAGCGCCGCCGCCATCGCCTGCGGCATAAACGCCGCCTGTTCTTGCTGCGAGACGGCCAGCGTCCAGTTGGGCACGGGCCACGCCGGGTCATCAATCGGCGGCGCATTCGTCTCCACCAGCCACAGCGGTTTCCAGGGGATGCCCCGGCTGGCGACAGCGCCGTAAAAACTTTGGATGATGTCGTAGATGCTGTTGGGCTGAAAGTAAAGATGGGCGGTGATGGCGTCGAAATAATAATTGTTGCCCGGCGCGCCGGGATCGGCTACCAGCACGTCGAGAAAGCGATAGATGTAGCCGGGGTCCCAAAAGTAGGTGAAAGCGGGCAGGTGGATGACGGCGTTGGGGTTGACCTGCTTGGCGGCGATGTAGGCGATGCGCTGCAACTGGAAAAAATCTTCCACCGAGCCGGGCCAGGTGTGACCGGGTGCGTTGGCGTCGCCGATGTCCGGCTCGTTCCAGATGATCCAATGGTTGATACGGCCGTCATACCGCCCCACCACATTCCGCACATAGACCGCCCAGGTGTTGTTCGGGTCTTCCTGCGGCAGCCAGAGGCCGCGCGGCAGCCCATTTTCCCAGGCAAAGGGGGCCGTGCCGATGAGCAGCCCCACCACCATGCGCCCGGCGGCGAGTTCGGCGTTGATTTGGGCGTCGCTGACCGAGGGCGTCCAGGTTCCCGGCCCGCCCGCCTGCGCTTCCGCCCAATGGAAACGCACCCGCGTCCAAGCCGCCCCCAGCGCGTTCGCCGCCGCCGGGTCTTCGTAGCTTTCGATGACGCCGAACCGCCAATCCACCGGCGCGGCTGGGGGCGCGGCTTGGGCGGAGGAGAGTTGGGTGACGCCCGTGAGGAGGATGAGTAGTAAAAGGAATTTAGTGGCTCGCATGGGGAAATTGTCAATTAGTAATTAATAATTAGAAGCTCTTTCACCGGCCCCCGTTTGTTTGCTTTGCTGTTGATGTTGCGCCGCGCCTGGATTTTGATGAGACGGTAGGGGGGACGGCCGTCATACAGTTCATACACCAGCGGCGCGCTGGAATTGCTTAACATAACCCTGCAATCTCGCGCCGTCAAATCGGCGACGACGGCCGCCAACCGTTTCTGGTCGGCGACGGTAAACCCATCCTTGCTGTAGCTGGTGAAGCTGCTGGTGGCGCTCAGCGGCGCGTATGGCGGATCGAAATAGACGAAGTCCCCTTCCTGGGCGTCGGCCACCGTCTCTTCAAAATCGGCTGCCAGCAGCCGCGCGCCCTGCAAGGCGCGGGCGGCCGCGCGCAGGCGGCTCTCGTGGCAAATCGTGGGGTTTTTGTACCGGCCAAAGGGGACGTTAAATTCCCCCCGGCTGTTTTCCCGGTAGAGGCCGTTGTAACAGATTTTGTTTAGGTAGATCAGCCGGGCGGCGCGCTCGGCCGGGGATAAATCGGCCGGATTCTGGGCGCGGACGGCGTAAAAGTAATCGGCGTCGTTCCGGTGGGGCTGCAAGGCGCGGATGACGCCGTCCACATTCTGCTGCACCATCCGGTACGCCTCGATGAGTTTGTCGTTTTTATCGGATAGGGTGGCGCGGGGAAATTGATAATGGAAGAAAACGGCCGCGCCGCCAATGAACGGCTCGAAATAGCGGCGGACGGTGTGCCTGGGCGGGAAATAATCCTGGTATTGGGCCAGAAGCCGCTGCTTGCCTCCGGCCCATTTGAGGAATGGGGCGGCGTTTTGGATTTTGGATTTTGGATTTTGGATTTTGGATTGGGACGCCAGGCGTTCATCCTTCATCCTTCAGCCCTCATCCTTAAAATCGTACAGTCCGTTTTCTACCCGCCAGATGTGGTCGCAGTCGGGGTTGGGGCAGGGGAGACGGCCGTCCACCTCTGTCAACGGCGTCTGGCAGGCGGGACAAGCGAAAAAAGCGTCTGGCGCGGCGGTGACGGCCGTGTCCGGGTGCTGGTTTAGCACAAACACGCTGGGGGATAGCTGCCACCAATTCCCCGTTAGCTGCGCCAGGCTGTCCAGCCCCGCCAGCAGGCGGGTGGGAACCAGCTTCTTTAGCAGCGCTATCCGGTAGTGGGAGACGGTCAGCATCCGCCCCGGCCCGAACCCGGCGGTTTCCAGTTGGCGTCGAATCCAGCGAGGGTGAAAATCGAAGTTGAGTTCGGCAAATTCCACCGGGTCCAGGGTGAAAGGCGACCACTCCTGGCGGCGCAGGCCGTAGCGCAAAATCGCTTTCAGGTTTTGTTTGTTGGCGAATTCGAGGATGTAACGGCCGTCTTTGCGGGCGATGCGGGCCAGTTGTCGGAAAACAGCCGGGGCGTCGGCGGCGTGGTGCAGGGTGCGCACCTGCACGATGGTATCAAACAGCCCGGCCACGAAAGGCATGGCGTACCAATTACCGGCCACATAGATGAATTTGGGGTCATCCCCCAGCCGCTCTTGGGCTTCGCGCAGCAGGGAGCGGGAGTAATCGAACAGCGCCACCCGTTCATAGCCGCGATACTCATCGGCCAGACGGCCAAACCCGGCGCCAATTTCGACGAGCGTACCGCCGTTAGACGGCATCAGGCGGCGCAGGGCGATGCGCTCCACCCGGTCTTCGTAATTTCGGTTTTGATTTTGCCAAAAGCGGGTGCGGTAATCGGACCCTTCGTAATCACATACGGGCGGGGTGTGGTTCACAAGCTACTCGTTACTGCTGACGGGTTCGGGGGTGACGGCCGTGTTCCCGGTCAAAATTCGCTGCATCAGCTCGGCGTTAGAAGATGGCAGGCGGCGTAGAATTTCGTCCAACGGACCGAACCGTGTTTTTAGCGTGCCGAACGGCTGGCCCAAATCCGTTTGATCCAGCGGGATTTCCACGTTCACATCCAACTGTACCGGGATCGTCTGATCCACGGGCACATCCAGATTGAGCGACACCGGCAAGACCATCCCTTTGGGGAGTGATAAGGTAACGGCGCCTTCAATCGCGCCACTGCCGCCGGACAACACAAAGACAGTGGGCACATTTTGCAGCGCCACCGCCTCTTGCAGCACCACGTTGGTCGTTTGCGACAAGGGCAGCGTGAAGGAAATGGGCATGGTGTCGCTGACCGGAATGGTCTGTACGATGCTGGCGTCGTCCATCTGCACAAAACTGTCGTTCAGATCGCCCACGATAGGCACGGCGATATCAGACACAATGGGGATGATGAGCGGCGCCACCAGCAACAACACGATGATCAATATCAAATTCATCGTGAAGGAAAAAAAGATGGCAAAGTTTTTGAACGCTTGCCACGGTTGTCCACGCCAGAGCCATTTACGGTTCATCGCCTACCTCCGGTGATGCTGTAGGTTGACATAGTATGATGGCATTATGGTAACACGGTTCGGATAAATATCAAGGGGGCGAGGGTAGCGGGTGAAATTATTTCACGTGAAACAATTTTACCCGCCAGCTTCTCTCTGTTTCCCGTGAAACAATTGCGGGAATGAGTGAATCAAGTAGAATTGCCACATACCTGTACTGGGAATTGCTATGAGTCATGATATTGCTATCTTTCTCGATCTGGATAACCTCGTCATCGGGGCCAAACAAATCAACCTGACGTTTGACATCAATCTGATTCTGGATCATATCAAGGAGAAGACGAACGGCCGTGTCGTCCTGCGTCGGTCGTATGGGGGTTGGCGGCAAAGTCAAAAGTTATTGCAAGACCTAACTAGGGCGGGATTCACCACCCAGTCCACGGTGCGCATCAATAACTTCATCAAAAATTTGGCCGATATGCAAATTGTGGTGGATGCGATGGATACGCTGGTGGATGGTCATCAGTACAGCGCCTACGTCCTCATCACCGGCGACCGGGATTTTACGCCGCTGGTGCAGTCGCTGCGGAAGCGGGGCAAGCGGGTGATCGGGGTGGGTATTCGCCCGTCGGCCAGCCTCAGTTTTGTGCAGTTATGTGATGAGTACACTTTTTATGAGGACCTGGTTCCCGAATCCGCTAAGCCGGGTCTCCAGGTGGGGACGCTGCTGGAGCAGGCGTTGGCTGAATTGCTGAAAGGGAAAAAACGGGTGCGGGCCAGCGTGCTCAATCAAAAAATGAGGGCGTTGAGCCACGATGTGTTTGACAGTTCGTTTTATTCTCCCAAAAGTTTTCGCCGCTTTTTGGAGCAATATCCCGATTTGGTGGCGGCGGAACAGGAGGGTTCGACGACGTATGTGCGCTATCCTGTGACGGAAAGAACACGGCCGTTGCCTCTGCGTTACCGGAGTGAGTTGAAGCGGCGTAAGCTGCGGGTGACGCCGCCCCGGCCACGATTGCGAATTCTCAAGGATTTGATCGTTCATGTCGAGCGGCAACCCGGCGTCCGCTGGCGGCAGTTGGTTGACGAAATGTACCAGCAGTATCAGACGGCCGGTTCAGACATCTCCAAAAACATGATCAATGCGGTGATGTTGGCGGCCCGCCACGCCCAAATTTTGCTGACGCAAAAGGGGCGCGCGCTGGCCTCTGCGCCAGTTTCGCTGGCAGAATGCAGCTCGTTTCAGGAAGCGGTGATCCAGTGCGATGCGGTGTATTTGCGGGAGATTCTGGAATTGGATGAGCCGTTTGATTTACAGGCGGCGGCAGAGGCTTTGTATGATTCGGCGGCGTACTGCCGTTACCTGAAACAAGTGATGGACAAGTGGGTGGAGAGTTGATCCCGCCAGCAATAAGTATCCAGTTGTCAGTATTCAGTTGGCGGTTCATACTGGTCACTGGCCACTGATCACTGGTCGCTGAATACTGACATACTTCTTATACCGCTATCTCCGAACGATGTCCCAGCCCCTTGCTGTTGTCAATGAAATAAAGGCGTGACGGCCGCAGCCGATACCAGTTGACTTTGGTTAGAGCTTGCGCAATTTGTGGGTTGGGTTGGGCGATGAAGGGGAATTTGCGCAGGTAGCGGGCGACGGCCGTGGCTTTGGCCGCCCCCGTTAATTCAGCGGCTGTCCCTTCCAGTTGAATGCCTTGAATCTTGGGCCAATCCCGATAATCCTCATGAACGGCCGCCGCCGCCTGGGGCTGGCTGCTCATGTTTTGGGCGTGGCGGGTGTGTCTGGCGGAGAGGAAGATCAGGTCGAAGCCGTCATTTACGTAAAACAGGGCCGCCGCCCACACCCCGTCCGGCCCCGTCGTAGCCAACGTCATCACCCGATGAGTTTGCAGATATTCGAGGGTCTGGCGGCGCAGGTCACTGCTCACGGCCGTGTCCGCCTCCTTGCCAGCGTGTGAATAAATCCTCATCCAGTTCCACATCCAGCAAATCTAAAGCCCGGTTCACCGTCTGGTTCACGATGTCGTCAATCGTTTGCGGCCGGTGATAAAAGGCGGGCATCGGCGGCGCGATGATGCCGCCCATCTCTGTCACCTGCGCCATCAGCCGCAGATGGCCCAGGTGCAAGGGGGTCTCCCGCGTCAGCAAGATCAGCCGCCGCCGGTCTTTGAGGGTGACGTCGGCCGCGCGTAGCAGCAGGTTGTCGCTGAACGAGTGGGCGATGCCGGCCAACGTTTTCATCGAACAGGGGGCGACTGCCATCCCGTCCGTTTGGAAGGAGCCGGAGGCGATGGCGGCGGCGATGTTTTTGAAGCTATAGGCCGCGTCGGCCAGGGCGGTCACCTCATCCGGGGTGTACGCCGTTTCCAGGCGCAGGGTGGCGGCGGCGGCCGTGCTCATCACCAGGTGGGTCTCCACATCAGCCACATTGCCCAACACCTCTAACAGCCGGACGCCATAAATGACGCCGCTGGCGCCCGAAATACCGATAATAATCCGTCTCTTACTCATCCTTCACCCCTCATCCTTCATCCTTTTGCCGGGATTAGTGGCTGGAAAGCGAAAATGCTTTTACAATGGCGCGGCACGGCCCTTTTCCGGCGTGACGCAAACAAAAGGATACCACATGAAATCACATTTTATCTCAGACTTGCGCATTGGCGACGAATTGGATAACGAACCTTTCCTGGTGCGGGACATGGTGCGGCGGACGACGAAGGACGGCCGTCCCTTTCTACTCTACACATTGGGCGATAAAACAGGGCAGGAAGCGGCCGTTTTTTGGGACGTACCCGACTACATCCAAAGCTGGATCAAAACCGGTGTGGTAGCGCTGGTGACGGGCCGGGTCGTCAGCTATAAAGACGCGCTGCAAATCACCACCACCGACCTCAACCTCAGCTCTCAGCATGACATGGCTGATTTCTTGCCGGCCAGCAAGCGAGAACGAGAGGAAATGGTGGCTGAACTACACCAATTCGTAGCTGATTTGGCCCAGCCGTGGCAGGGGTTGGTGCGCCAGCTTTTGCTAAGTGAGGCGTTTCTGCCCCAATTTGCCAGCGCCCCGGCGGCGCGCGGTTTCCACCACGCCTTCATCGGCGGCTTGCTGGAACACACGCTTAGCATGACCCGCCTGGCCGTCTATCTGGCAGACTCTTACCCTTATGTCAACAAAGACTTGCTGGTGGCGGGCACGCTTTTGCATGACATGGGCAAGGTGATCGAATATGAAACGGCCGCCGGATTCTCGTTCACGGATGACGGCCGTCTGGTCGGTCACATCGTCCGCGCCATCACCATGATTGAAAAAGCCGCCGCCGAACCGGGAATGCTGTCCGCCGAGCAGTTACGCCAACTGGTTCACCTGGTGGTTTCCCATCATGGCAAGCAGGAGTGGGGATCGCCGGTCGTGCCCAAAACGCTGGAAGCCGTTATCCTGCACCAAATTGACATGCTGGACAGCCGGGTGCAGGGTTTCTATGACCATGTGCGGGCCAACGACAGTGTGGATGGCTGGACGGTCAAAAGCAGCTTGATGTTTGGCACAGATTTAATGAGGCCGGATGGTATGGCGGAGTGATCGGGTGTGGACAACGAATGTGGGAAAGAACGAATTTCTCAGAGTAAATCATTCGTTTCCTCCGTGATTCGTTGTCCTGTCGTGATACCCGGCCGGAACCAGATACAACAACCCCATGTGTTCGCCATTGACGGGTGAATAAATGGGACGGGACTCGCCGTCGGGGAAAGCCTGTTCCACGGCCGCCAACTCCATCAACCGCTGTGGCAGGAAAATAAACACCGCCCCCCGCCCATCATCCGGGTAAGATAAGGCGGTGGCCACGGCCGTCTCCGGCTCAATCACATCCACCGCTTTAGCTTCTGGAATCAGGTAAGGCAGGGTGGCAAACCCCCAATACATCCAGGGCGCGCCCACAAAATAGAATCGGTTGGTCAGGGCCAGTTCGTTCAGCGTGGGCGCGATTTCGGCGGCCAGCGCCGCATGGGGGCCGCCATAAATCCGCTGCGGCGTGTAGTCGAGAAAATAGGTGGCGATACTGCTCAAACTGAACAGCGCCACCGCCAATGCCCATATCGCCCGCTCCGGCACGCCGCGTATGGCCGTCTTGGCTAATTCTAAAATCTCCCCAATGGCCAGCACGATGAAATAACAGACCGGGATCGCCAGCGTGATCAGCCGTTGGCTGGATGGCGGGCTTTCCGTCAACATGCCGCCCAACAGCACACCGCCCCACCACCAGGCCACCATCGGCGCCGAACGGCCGTCCGGCCGTCGCCCCAGCAGGCGCAGGGTGGCATACCCCAACCCCATCAGGAAAACTGTGCCAAAAAACGGAGAAAGCAGCGGTTCTTTCAGGCCGTACCACACGGTGCGGTCGGCGTAATAGTTGAAAGCCAACACCGCCCGACGAAATTGGTCAAACAGAATGGCGGCCGTGCTTTGGCCACGAACCGCCACTTCCCGTTCCAGCCAGCCGCTTTGGATGATGCCCACTTGATTGACGCGGGCGTTGAAGTCGTCGGGGAAGTTGAGCGCGTACTGAATCATGGGCGCGCCGGTGATGAAAAACGCGATGACTAACACGGCCGTCCCCTGTCGATATTTCCCCCAAAACCGGCGCGGCTGCCGCACTAACGCATACGCCAAAACGGCCAGCATCACCAGCGGCGTCAATCTGGCTCCGGCGTAAAAATACATCGCCAGCCCGGAAATCACGCCGCTCAACGCCCAATCCCGCCGGTTATCCTCGTCCATCGCCCGCACTAGGAAAAAGAGGGCCAGCGGCATAAACAAGGTGTCGGCGATCTGGTTGGAACCAAGCCGGGAGAAGTGGATGTGAAAATGGTAGGTGGCGACCAGCACGGCCGTCAGCCAGCCCCACTTGTTTCCCTTCAAGCGGCGCACCAAAAAATAAGTTGCCACTGCGGAAAGCGCGCCTACCAGCGTCCAGGGCAGGCGCAAGGCCAACGTGGTGCGCCCCATCCAGCGGATGGAAAGGCTGTTGAACATGAAGCTCAGGGTGGGCACGCCTAGCCAGCCGGCGCTGAACGGGTTGCGAATCTGGCCGTTGAGGACGCGCACCGCCTCCAGCCCTTGCGAGCCTTCATCGCCGCTCAGGGCGTAGGGGATGCTGTCCAGCCGCCACGCCCGCAGCGCCAACGCCAGCAGGCCGATGGCCACGGCCGTCACGCTCTCCCGCCAATGCGCCCGCCACCAAACCCGCCAGCCAGACCATTTCAGTCGTGGCGATACCGCTGGTATCGCGGCCAGAAACAACCCGATGGCGGCCAGCCACGACCATGTTACCAGGCCGAACTCTCCATCTTTGGGGATGGTGGGCAGCCATTGCCAGTTAATCCAGGTCAGCAGCGCCGCCGCCGCCAACATCAGCGAACGGCCGTGTTCTTCCAGCGTGGCTGTCCAGGCGAATCCCAGAATTGGCAGTGGCGCCGGTTCAATGGGCGGATTTGGTTGCGTAGCAGACGGCCGTTCCGCCATACGGCGGCCCAACCTCAGCAGCAAAACAGCCGCCATAAGCGGCAAAAGCGCCACCAACGGCAAAGGCGCCATCGGCTGCGCTTCCCGCGCCTTTTGCACCGTCCAGAGGGTGGTGAACATGCCCGACAGAACGGCCGTTAACAGAAGCAGCGCTTGCGGATTGCGAATACGAGATGAAATTGACATAATTTGCTTAATCAAACCGCCTTACTGATGACCAGCGGACAACACAATTCGAGCGTACTGGAAATCCGGCAAAAATGAACTACGTATTGCTTTTTCCTGCCCATTTGAAAGACTCCTTCTATATTGAAATATATGCGAAGTCTCCATTGATTTATGGCTAGGGGACACGCTGCTTATAAAGCTCACTGTCGATCCGCTCTCGCAGAAAAACCTTAATAAGCGACTGATACGGTATATCTCGTTTGTTTGCCATTACTCGTATCTCATTTAACATTGACTCTGACATACGCAGCGAGATCGTTTTTGTAGACGGCTTTAACTTGGGAAACACCGCGCGTTCTGCCTGGTTCCAATCGAGATAATCAGTGGAATCATGAGTAGCCCAAAATTCTCGTTCTTCATCTTTATTTTCGAATTCAGGGGTTGGTTTTGGCATAGGTTCGTCGCTCCTTGCGGCTCATATCGCGGGCAGAAAGCACGCGAATTTTATTTGTACGAGTGGTGTATGAGATAAAAAGTTTTCGACCCGCGTTTGTTTGTCCTAAACCGTAGAACCGTTTCTCCACTTGTGAATGCGGCACGTCATCTACGAGCAAAAGAGGTAGGTTAAAGAAAACTTCTTCGCATTCGGATGTTGAGACTTGATGCTTTGTCCAGTTTTTGATCCGATTGCCATCGTCCCATTCAAATCCATCAACATCGCTCAAATCAATCATGTTTGTATATTACTATCATGTACAATGGTCGTCAAGTTGTGTGGCTTTACATTTAACGCGGCAGCATTGGGCATCGTTTGCTCCCCATGCTCACGGCGAATTGGAGGCAATTATTCTTGATAAAGCGTCAGGTCGGGAAAGGCGGCGATGAGGGAAAACCAGAAGGCGGAACGAACGGGCAGCGGCTGGAGTTGGGTTCCGGCCAATTCCCCGGCAACGGCCGTCCTGGTGAAGGCCCAGGTGGAGCCGGTCTCGTTGTCAGTGATGAGGATGTCGGCCCAGGTGAAGGTGAGGGCGCGGCCGTCCACGCTGGACAAATACGCCGCGCCGGTTGGCCCCTGCTCCTGGCTGAAGATGACCAGCGCCGTCCCCTCGATTTCGTCGTTGATCACCCCGTCTCCCACCCGTTCAATCGGATAAGCCCGCAGGGTGTCGCCCATGTCCACCCCCAACGCCACTTCGCCGGGGGTCGAGCCGGGGATCACGGCCGTTTTCGGACACAGGAAAGGCAAAGCGGCCCGTTTCGTTGATCTGACGGCCGTATCCGGCAAAGGGGTCAGCCGCGTCCCGGTCAACCGGCCCACAATCGCTTCGCCGCTGACCTGCATCTAATAAGAACCGGTCTGGTGATCTACCATCGCCATGTCCGACTCGTACAGGGCGCTGGTGTTGCCAAGCAGGTACGTCTCCCCGTCCACCCGGCGATCATAGACGCCGCCGCTGCGGCACAGAGGGTAGTAGCTAACCAGGATGGGACGGCCGTTCACACTGTGGCTGACCATTTCGTGGAAGTTGAGGATGCGGATGGGATAGGCAAAAGCTTCGTCCCCATAGGCGTAACCGAGAACGATGTCGTGCTCTCGCAGCCAACCGCTGGCGGCCGTAGCTGGCTCAAAGAGCGGCTGGTAGATGGGGGGGGATGGCGTCTAGATCTACGGTGATTTCTGTTGGCGGTAAGGGGATGGGCGTCGGGGTAGAGGGGATGGTTGCTTAAGTGACCGGCGTGGCGGTGAGGGGAACGGCCGTCTGGCAAGCCGCTAGAAACAAAAGGCCGAAAATCATTCCTGCTACACGTCGGTTTCGCATACCTTCAGTTTAGCCAAATCCAGCCGATGGAGATGGAACAGACCTTACGGAAGGCAGCGGGTAACAGGCAAAAGGCAGATTTTATAGTGTAAATATTTGCCCGGTATAGGCGATCTGGACGCCGGCAGCCAACAAATGAAGCTGGTACTTGATATCCGGAGTGGCGTCGAACAGCCAGACGGCCGTGCGCTCCCCGCGTCTGTCCACTAATCCCAAACAAGCGGCATATTCCGGCGGCCGCCGACCCTCGTGAACGGTTGTACAGCGGACGCAGCGGCAGCCAATGTGGGGCAGTCCACCGTCCTGCATGATGCCTAGCGTGACGGCCGTCACCCGGTTCCGAGGAAAGTCGAGCATACCGGTAAACTAACTGAAATCTGCCGACGCGCCAAATTAGAGTTTGCGGCGGATCCTCCCGGAGGTGTCGGAACCTTCGGGAGGATGAGTCATCCCCAATTAAACATAAGTTGTTTGCCCTCCTGAGTTATGGTAAGATAATCAGCGCAGAGGGGATGTCACTGTATGGCGCTCCCAGGGGTCAAAGGTAGGTGACAATATGGAGAATATCAGCAAGTTATTGAACCGAAACGCAATCATCGCATTTGTGCTGGGCACGCTCTTTGGGCTGGTTGTTCTCGGTTGGTATGTGTTCCCGTTGCAATGGACTGGCGGCGGCCCGCAAGACATGGCACAGGCCGAGAAAGAGTTCTACATTCAGGCGATCTCGGAACTTTACTCCCGCGATCTGGATGTAGCGAAGGTGCAAACAGCCCTCGGCGGTTGGAACAGCGATGAGCTTGCCTGTCAAATGGCGGCCACCACAGTCGATCCCGCCGAGGCGAAACGGCTGGAAGCGGTGGCCGGCATCATCAACGGGCAAGGATGTACCGCGCCAACAGCGACCGGGGAACAACCAGCCGCAGAAACAGACGGCCGTTCCTCCGTAGGGCAGCTCATCGTCATCATTCTGGTGGCATTCTTCCTGGGCGGCGCCATCCTGGTGGTGCTCAACCGGCGACGCTCCCTGACCAGCGGCGATAGCGGCGGTCAAACCCGCTACGCCAATGTGCCAGAGGTCGCTCCAGTCACCGCCGATGAAGGGGTGATGGCTACCCCGTTAGCCCGTTTCCAAACCACCTACAATTTCGGCCACGATTCCTTCGACGACTCCTTCAGCATCGAAAACATCAACGGTGAATTCATGGGCGAATGTGGCGTCGGCATCTCCGAATCCATCGGCTCTGACCTGCCCAAGAATGTCACTGCTTTTGAAGTTTGGCTGTTCGACAAGAATGACATTCGCACCGTCACCAAAGTGGTAATGAGCGATCACGCTTTCTTTGACGAGGCGATCAAGGCCAAATTGGCGCCCAAGGGCGAGCCGGTTTTAGGTC
The DNA here is from genome assembly GCA_024277135.1 of Chloroflexota bacterium. Lineage (GTDB taxonomy): Bacteria > Chloroflexota > Anaerolineae > Promineifilales > Promineifilaceae > JAJRVV01. Next base: position 14,436 of record JAJRVV010000103.1, read on the forward strand.
GGGAAAATGAGACCATCGTGTTGGAAACAGCGTCGCTCATCATCAACGCCGAAATCAAAGCGATGGAATATGGCGCCGGAACCCTGCCCCCACAAAGTTTCTTTGAGCGGATGACCTTTGAACTGTCTGCCTGGGCCAAAGAAGCAGATGTGCCGGAACCGGATATCGAAGGGCGGGTGGATGAGCTGTTAAATTACTGATCGGCTATTAAGACGGTATTCAGTAATCAGTATTCAGTGACCAGTGTAAGCCGTCAACTGAACACGGACAAGACCCTGGTCAAGCGCCAGGGTCTTTTTTATGAAGCCCGTTTACGCCGTTTCATATGGATCGAACAGCTTTTTCCACTCGTCCAGGGCATACCGGTCCGTCATGCCGGCGATGTAGTCGGTGATGACGCGGGGCAAAGGGACGGCAGCCAGTCGAGTGTAGGTGGCGGCGGGCAGCATGTGCGGCTCTTTGAGGTAGGCATTGAAGATTTCGGAGATGAACCGTTCCGCTTTTTCTTGCATACGCACCAACCGGTAATGGCGATACATGCGGGCGAACAAGAACTGTTTGAGCTGCCGGATTTTTCCGCCAAATTCGGGCGTGTAACCGACCACGTTTTCAAAATGGGACTGCACTTTCCCCGGCGAGTTCAGATTGTGGGTGACGAGGTTGGCTTCGGTGTGGCGCAGGACGTTGCCGACGGACAGGCCAATGAGTTCCCGAATGATTTCGTGGCGGATGATGGGGGTGAAATGACGGCCGTTCTCCCCACGGCCGTTCTCCCACCCCACTCTCTCCTTCAACTCCCGCCAAATCGCCAGCTCATCCAAATCAAACGACGAAAACAGTCCGGCGCGCCAGCCATCATCCAGGTCGTGCGCATTGTAGGCGATTTCATCCGCCAGATTGGAAATTTGCGCCTCCAGCGACGCCCGCGTCTCCACGCCAAACTCACCGGCGTCGCTTTTGTCATAATCCGTCTCATGCTTGATCATGCCTTCGCGGGTTTCATGCGTCAGATTCAGGCCGGGAAAATGAGGATAACGCTCTTCCAATTCAGTCACCACCCGGTAGCTTTGGGTGTTGTGGTTGAAACCGCCATGTTCGGCCATCAACTTATTGAGAATATGCTCACCGGCGTGACCGAAGGGAGAATGGCCCAAATCGTGCGCCAGACAAATCGCTTCCGTCAGGTTTTGGTTCACGCCCAGCCCGCGCGCCAATGAGCGGCCCAATTGGGCCACTTCCAACGTGTGCGTCAGCCGGGTACGATAATGATCCCCTTCGTAGAAAACAAATACCTGGGTCTTGTATTCCAGGCGGCGAAAGGCGGTGGTGTGAATGATCCGATCTCGATCCCGTTCAAAGGCGGTGCGGGAAGCGGATTCCGGCTCTTCATAGACGCGTCCCTGGCTGGCGGACGCCCGCAGCGCATAGGGTGCCAGGGCTTTGTTTTCCATTTTTTCCAATTGTTCGCGCAAGTAAATCATCAGTTTCTCCATCAGGGGCAACTTGCCATAAACTGAGGGCAAGTGTAACATAATCCCATACCGTCGGCACGGCTTCTAAGTGAGGGCGAACCATGAAAAAATTATCTCCAGTCATCTTCGCCATTATCTTCATGGCGATTATTCTGGCAGTCGGCAGCTTTCTGGCGATTTCCTACGTGCAGCGCCGCCCGGCAGAGGCGCCTGCTCCCGCAGGCGGCGACAACGTCGGCGGCGTCTCCGTCAACGTGGAAGGGATTGATGTACAGCTTCGGGGCGATTTGATCCAGCAAGTCCGCATCATCAATCCCGCCGATGTGCAAACCATTCCCTTGGCCACAGACGCCGCCACCGACCAAAACCAGACGGTTGACGGCGGACAGGACAGCCAAAACCCGCCGGCCGATCAGCAGAACCAACAAACGGAGCAGCCGACGCCGTTTCCCACCAACACCCCGGAACCGCCGCCCCTCCCCGCCGCCGAGCCGATCATCACCATTGATTATGTGGTGCAGGAAGGGGACACGCTGTACAAAATCGCCGACTTGTTCAACACGGCGATTGTGTTGATGGCGGAGCGGGGGATTTCTCAGGATGATTTGGTGGCGGGGCAGACGATTGCGGTTCCGGTGGGGAACGCGGAGATTTGCCCCGGCCGTCAGCCGTATGTGGTGAAGGAAGCGGAGACGGCGTTCGCCATTGGCCAGAAGTTTGGCGTCAACGCCGAGGAGATTCAGGCGATTAATGGCCTGGACGAAAATTATACGGTGTATGCCGGAACGGTTATTTGTGTGCCTTGATGAAACGATTTAACTTCACCGCTCTGTTTTTGCTGATGTTGACGGCCGTCGCCTGCCAATCGTTGGTGGATTTGGGGGTTTCGAGTACGGCCGTACCTGATGCGCCGGAAGGGTTTCCCACCCTCACCCCCACCCCCGCCGCTGGACTGAGCCGGGCCAACCCGCTGCCGGTGGGCGCGGCCGTCACCCTGGCCGATTGGCGCATCGAAGTATTAGAAATCGCGCGCGGCGACGACGCCTGGGAGCAAATCCGCCGCGCCAACCCAAACAACGAACCGCCGGGCGACAACGAAGAGTATCTCCTGGCGCGTTACCGCGTCAAAAATGAGAGCGGCAGCGCCGATGACGCCTATTTGGGATTGCACGTCACCGGCGACAACCTGGCGCTGCATTACAGCTTTAACGCCGATGTGGTTCAGCCTGAACCCCGCCTGGAAACCACATTGCCCGGCGGCGGCGAAAGCGAAGGCTGGCTTGCTTACCGCATCTGGCGCGGCGAAAGCAATTTGGTGGCGGTCATTGACTCGCTTCTGGAATACGACACGCCGCCGCAATATCTGGCGCTGGAGCCGGGCGCGGCCATCCCATCCGGGCAGGCGGCGTTAGAGAGCATCCCCGCCACTAACCTGGGCGCAGACAGCCGCGAACCGGCGCCGCTGGGCCAGGTCGTCACCGGCGAAGATTGGCAGGTCGCTGTTTTAGACGCGGTCAGCGGTCAGGCCGCCTGGGAAATGGTGTATGAGGCCAACCAGTTCAACGATCCGCCGCCTGACCGCGCCATGTACGTGGTCGTCCGGGTGCGGGTGAAATACATCGGATGGGAGGAAGATGGCGTCTCCGTTAGCGACAGCAGTTTCACCCTGGTGAACGGCCAGGGGTCTGCTTATGACACGCCTTCCGTGGTGGAGCCGGAACCAGACTTGTTTTTTGAACTGTATCCCGGCGGCAGCGTGGAGGGGTATTTGGTGTTTTGGGCCAAAGAGGATGATTCCGGGCTGATGCTGCTGTTTGACCCGCCGCTTTCAGGCGATTACGAGACCCGGTATCTGTCGCTGGGGCTGGGCGGCAGGTGAAAGGGAATTATGAAGGATGAAACATCCCGTCGCCTTGTTGCCTTGTCACCCTGTCATTTCTATGGGGGGATGCTTTGCAATTGGTAGCGATTGCTGTGGGCGGAGCGGTGGGGGCGCTGCTGCGTTTCGCCGCTTCTGGTCTGGCATACAATGTTCTGGGGTCTGATTTCCCCTGGGGGACGCTGGCGGTGAATGTCATCGGCTCTTTTTTGATTGGGTTTTTGTGGGAGTGGTTCGCGGACACGGCCGTTTCTCCCAACACCCGCTCCCTCATCTTCACCGGCGGGTTGGGCGCGTTCACCACTTTCTCCACTTACAACCTGGAAAACTTGAACTTGTTTCGAGACGGGCAGTTCCGGCTGGGCGCAGCCAACATGGCGGTGAGCAATGGGCTGGGCATCCTGGCCGTGTTTTTGGGGTTTGTGTTGGGCCGCTGGTTAACGGCCGTGCTACGGTAAGAAATTATTGAGAATGGGACACGGATAACACGGATTCGACGGATTTTCACGGATTAAAAATTATTCGTTTCACTTTGAACTCATGTCACAAGTCCTCAACTCTTTCTCTGTGTTCTCGGTGAACTCTGTGGCTATTTACAACGGAGGCGGAGATGAAACTACCAGAAGAAGGCGTCCTCCTGCGCATCTTCATCGGTGAGCGAGACACCTACCAGGGCAAACCGCTGTACGAACAGATCGTACACAAGGCCAAAGAGCTGGATTTGGCCGGGGCCACGGTGACGCGGGGCATCATGGGGTTTGGCGCCAGCAGCCGGGTGCAAACCGCCAAGCTGCTACGCCTGTCTGAAGACCTGCCGCTGGTGATTGAAGTGGTGGATAGCGAAAAGTATATCAACCGGCTGCTCCCTTTTCTCGACGAAGTGGTCGAGGAAGGGCTGATCACGCGGGAGAAGGTGCGGATTTTCAAATATGGCTACCGCCGACGGGGTAACAAGGTGACAGAGTGACACATTCCCAATCCAAAATCCAAAATTGCAAATCCGAAATCCTACAAGAGGTTTTATGAACAAGAAGACGATTACCGATATTGATGTGACAGGCAAAAAAGCGCTGGTGCGGGTAGATTTTAATGTGCCCTTGAGCAGTAAAGACCCGAATGATGACATTACGGTGACGGACGACACGCGCGTCCGAGCCGCGCTGCCCACGCTGAATTATTTGCTGGACAATGGCGCGGCGTTGATTTTGTGTTCTCATCTGGGACGGCCGTCCTCCCCCGCCGACGCCCAATTTGCCATGAATCCGGTGGCGGCGCGGTTGAGCCAACTACTGGACAGGCCGGTGCAAAAGCTGGACGAGGTGGTCGGAGCCAGCGTCACCGCCGCCGCCGCTAACTTGCAGCCGGGGCAGGTGATGCTGCTGGAAAACAGCCGCTTTCACCCCGGCGAGAAGAAAAACGACCCGGCGCTGTCCGGCCAACTGGCGGCGTTGGCCGACGTGTACGTGGGCGACGCCTTTGGCTCGGCCCATCGCGCCCACGCCAGCACCGAGGGGGCGGCCCGCGCCATCCGCGCCAAAGGCGGCCCCGTCGTCGCCGGCTTTTTGATGGGGAAGGAGATTGCGGCGTTGGGCACGGCCGTCGCCAATCCCCCCCATCCCTACATCGCCATCATGGGCGGCGCTAAAATCTCCGACAAAATCAAACTGATTGAAAACCTGCGCCACAGCGCCGACAAAATTCTCATCGGCGGCGGCATGGCCAACACCTTCTTGAAAGCACAGGGACATGAGGTGGGCAAATCCCTGGTGGAAGCTGACGCCCTGCCCGAAGCCGAACGGCTGTTGGCAAAGGCGGCCAAACAGATCGTCTTGCCCACCGACGTGGTGGTCGCCGCCGCCTTTGCCGCCGACGCGCCGGCCGATATCGCGCCCATTTACGCTATCCCGGCGCATAAAATGGCGCTGGACGTTGGCCCGGATACGATTGAGTTGTTCAATGACGCTTTGCAAGGGGCGCGGCTGGTGGTGTGGAACGGGCCGATGGGCGTGTTTGAATTTGAGCATTTTGCCCAGGGAACCAATGCGTTGGCTGCTTTGCTGGCTGAACTGGCCGGTTTGGGCGTGCAGGTAATCATCGGCGGCGGCGACTCGGCAGCGGCCGTGCGCCAGGCGGGGCTGACAGACAAGATGACCCACGTCAGCACTGGCGGCGGCGCCAGCCTGGAACTGCTGGAGGGGAAAGAACTGCCGGGCATCTCAGTTTTGGACAACAGATGAGTTTATGTCGCTGTCTGCCAAATAAAATCTGTTGGGCGATGGCTGGCTGTCACTCTGCATATGGTACAATAACATCGTATGGCAACGGCCGTTTCATCACAATTGAGCAATCGTCATCTCAGGTAAAGACATGGAGAGACAAGAAAAATACAAAGCGCTAGCAGGTGCGTTGGCCGAACAGTTTGGTGAACGGTTAAAGATGATCGTTCTCTTTGGTTCACAAAGCCGTGGCGAAGCAAAACCAGACAGCGACCATGACATCTTTGTTGTTATTGATGATCTGCCAATAGACCCTCTGGCGCGTCAGCGAGAAGTGATGATCCCTTTGTTGCCTTTCCTGCTTGATTTGCCGAAGCATTTATCCATTATTGCTAAAACGCCCCAAGAACTCACAGAAAGCCTCACGCCGCTGATGATAGACGTCTGTATGGATGGAATCAGCTTGTATGGAAAAGCGTACTTTGCTGTTTTACAGGCTAAAGTTGAACAATTGTTACACGACGCTGGTTTACAACGCCGTCGTCTGGCCGGAACCTGGATGTGGATATTCCCTGTCCTGCATGAAAAAGAGTGGGAAATGAGTTGGGAAGGCTATCGTGAACCTGTCTAAACAGATAGCGTATCGTGTTGCTCTGGCAACTGGTTTTCTCCGTGAAGCCGAACAAGATTTCACGCTTGAGCGGTGGCGATCGTGCGTGGATAATGCGCAACTGACAGTGGAAAATGTGGGGAAGGCGGTTTTAGCCTTGTTTGGCATTGTGCCCAAAACGCATGATCCAGCCCGCCAGATAGCCGCCATTCTCCGCGGGCAGGAATTGCCAGAGAACATAAGCGAGTTGTTGCGCGCCATGTTGCCAGATTTGTTGGTGTTGGGGACAGAGTCCCATTTCCTTACAGATTATGGCGATGAAGCTAATTTTATCCTACCCTGGGATTTGTTTACCCAGCGCACAGCCGAGGATGCCTTACAATCGGCGAAAAAGTTGGTTGAAATGATCCAGACGCTCCCTGATTTGATGAACAGTTGGCGAGAGGATGAATGATTGAATACCCGCTTCACGCCTGCTTGTAAAACTTGTTGCGCTTGAGTGCTTCATGAAATGGCAAGATATTGTGCCTCTCATCATCTCCATCCTGGTCATCATCCTGGTAGCGGCGCTGCAAAAGTACAGCAAGCTGGCGGCGGCGGTGACGGCGACGATGCCGCTCACCGCCCCGTTGGCTTTGTGGGTGGTCTATTCGCTTAATGACGGCCGTCAAGAAGCGACGACCCAGTTTGCCCAAAGTATGCTCATCGGCGTCATCCCCACCGTTGGTTTTTTGATCGCCCTCTGGCTGGCGGCGCGGGCCGGGGCCAAACTGGGGCCGATGATTGGGATTGGGTATGGGGCATGGACGGCCGTCCTCCTGCTCACCCTTCTCCTCAAAAACATCTTCCTTCGCTAACTCTTTCCCCCGTAATCTTCACGTAATCTTTTAGACAGATTTCTTTAAGCTGCCTTTTCTACACTGTGCCGGATGCAGGCAATTTTGCCTGCCCGCATAACGGTAAAATTTATGGAAAAGAGGTGTGATTTGATGAGAAAGTTAACGATGTTGAGTTTGTTGTTACTGGCGCTGCTGTTGCTGGCGGCGTGTAACACGGCCGTCGAAGAAGCGGCGGTGGTGGATACGGCCGTGCAGTCGGCAGATGAAATGAGCCAGGAAGATGAGATGGCCGATTCCGAAGAGGAAATGCAAGATGACGCCATGGACTCCGAAGACGACATGATGGATTCTGAAGAGGAAATGGAGGATGACGCCATGGATTCTGACGACGACATGATGGACTCTGACGACGACACGCACGATGGCGCCATGGACTCTGAGGACGACGCGATGGCTGAAGGGGAAGAGATGGCGGATGAAGAGATGATGCTGGCTGTCTGGCAGGAAATCCCCCTCGTTAACGCCCGTACCGGCGAAACCTTCACCCTGGCCGATTTTTCCGGCAAAACCATTTTCATTGAGCCGATGGCTACCTGGTGTACCAACTGCCGCCGCCAGCTCAACAATGTCAAGCAAGCGCGCACCGACCTAAACAGTGATGAAATCGTCTTCATCGGCCTGAGCCTGGAAACGAACCTGGACGCGGCCACCCTGGCGGCCTACGCTGATAACCAGGGGTATGAGTGGCTGTTTGCCGTCATGACGCCGGAGCTTTTGCAGGCGATGGCCGAGGATTTCGGGCAAGTCTTGACTTCGGCGCCATCCACGCCTCACTTCGTCATTCGGCCGGATGGCACGTTTACGGAATTGGCGACTGGCATTGAGTCGCCAGAAGAAATTTCGGCCCAACTGCTGGCCGCCAGCGGGTAATCCCTTTCATTTTCCCGGAAACTCCGAGTTTCCGGGAAAATCACTTCATCATGGATCAATTAATTCAAGCATTTGTGTTGGGAAACAGCGCCATTTTGACGAATGTGTGTATTTTGCCGCTGTATCCGGGATTAGTAGCGTTTATGGCGGGGAATGCCGGGAACGAGCAAGCGGAACGGGCCACGCGCTGGATGGGAGCGCTGGTGCTGGCCGGAGTGTTGACGTTGATGACGGCCGTTGGCGGGCTGTTATACCTGCTGCAACAAACCTTCGGCGCGGTTTTGCCGGTGGCGCTGCCTATCATCTATGCCGCCATCATCGGCCTGGGACTGTTGATGCTGACCGGCCGCAATCCGTTCAACCGATTGAGTCAGATGCAGACGCCGGCGCTGCGCAATCCGTATGTGGCGGCGTATGTGTATGGTCTGCTGTTGGGGCCTATCACCCTGCCCTGCGCCGGGCCGGTGGTGGTGAGCGCGTTTTTGCTGGGGGCGGGCAGCTTGTCTGGGCTGACAGAGGGATTGGGCTTTTTCTTCGTGTTTGGTCTGGGGTTTGGCTGGCCGTTGGCGCTGCTACCGTTGCTGGCACGGCCGTTACAGCAGCGCTTTACCCGGTGGATGACGCAAAACTACGGCTTGCTCACCCGCGTCTCCGGCGTCCTGCTCATCGGCATCGGTCTCTTCGGCATCTACGCCGACATCTTGCCGAATGTGTAGAAAAGCAAGAGCTAGAGCGAGAGCTAGAGTTAGGGCAGTATTTCCCCCCTCTAGCAGTTTGTCGGAGAACCCTATTTTGTAGCCGAGGTATCCTTACCTCGCCTCTGGGAACGCGGTAAGAAACCGCTACAGATACTTTTCCGACAGCCTGCTAGCTCTAGCTCTTGCTCTAGCTAATCTTCGGAGCCAAACGCTTTCATTTCTTCGGCCAGTTCCAGCAGCCGCTTTTGCACGGTATGGTGAACGGTTCCTTCGGGGTAATTGCCCGACTCGTCCGCTACCCCGGCCGGAACGCCGGTCAACAGTTCAATCCCCTCATCAATCGTTTCGATGGTCCAAATGTGGAATTGTCCCGATTTAACGGCCGTGACCACATCCTCCCGCAGCATCAAATTATCCATGTTGCTGGCCGGGATCATCACGCCCTGTTCGCCGGTTAACCCCCGCGCCTGACACACATCAAAAAAGCCTTCGATCTTCTCGTTGACGCCGCCGATGGGCTGAATTTTTCCCAACTGGTTGACCGAGCCGGTAACGGCGATGCCTTGCTTGATGGGAATGCCGCTCAAGCTGGAGAAAAGCGCGTAAATCTCGGTGGAAGAGGCGCTGTCGCCGTCCACGCCGCCATAATTTTGCTCGAAGGTGAGGCTGGCGGTGAGGGTGAGCGGTTGGTTCTGCGCGTACTTGCCGCCCAAATAGCCGCGCAGGGTGAGCAGCCCTTTGTCGTGGATGGGGCCGGACATCTCCGTTTCCCTCTCGATATGGACGACGCCACCCTCGCCCATGAAGGTGCGGGCGGTGATGCGGGAGGGCTGGCCGAAGGCGTAGTCGCCGGTATCCAGCACGGTCAGCCCATTGACCTGACCGACCACGGCGCCCTCGGTGGCGATGAAGCGGCTGCCTTCCAGGATGTGCTCCTGCATCTGCTTTTCCACGCTGTTGGCGCGGTAGCGGCGTTCGTCCAGGGCTTGTTTGACATCGGCGGCGGTGACGGTGGTACGGCCGTTGACCTCTGTCCAATAGCTGGCTTCCCGAATCAAATCGGCCACCATACCAAACCGGGTACTCAATTTGTCCTGATGATCGGCCAACCGGGAACCAAACTCAACCATCTTTTCCACGGCAGCCCGGTCAAAATGGTTCAGGCCCTCTTCATGGCAAAGCGTGGCCACGAACTGAGCATATTCTGCTTCATGCGCGTCATCACGGGGCATAAAGGTATCAAAATCAGCCCGTACCTTAAACAGATCGCCGAAATCCTCATCCCGGCTGAACAGAAGATAATACATTGATGGACTGCCCAGGAGGATGATTTTCACTTTCAGCGGAATCGCTTCCGGGTCAAGCGATTTAGCCACCACCTGCCCGCTGTCCATGTTAGCCGAAGGTTGGACAAAAATTTCTTTGGTTTTGAGCGCCCGTTTCAACGCTTCCCACGCCGCCGGATTTTTCATCAGTTCATTGGCGTTCATGATGAGATAACCGCCGTTAGCCCAATGCAAACTGCCACATTTGATGTTGGTGAAATGGGTGGAGACAAAGCCGCCATGCATTTCATACTCGATCCGGCCAAACAGGTTGTGGTAAGTGGGGTTTTGCTCGATGATGACCGGGGCGCCGCTGGTTTGGCCGTTGTTCACCAACAAATTAACCTGGTACCGGCTCAAATCCATTTGGATGTCGGCTTCTTTGTCCACCGGCGGCGCAAAGGCGTCAATTTGAGACAGCACATCCTGCCGCACTGCTTCCAGGTAAATTTGCACGTCCTCATTGGCAGTATATTCGGATTTGAGTTGAACAAATAGATGCTGGATCGCCTTTTGCGCCACTTCATTATCAATTTGCTTTATCGTTTGTTGGGTGTTGGCTTCTGTTTCCCGAAGCTGGTGCAGGATATTTTCCAGTTCGCCGCCCAGAGTTTGGCGAGTATCGTCCAATTCGCGTCGTTTTTCCACGGGCAGTTGTTGCCACGCTTCTGGGGTCATGGGGCTGCCATCCATCATCGGCGTCAGCGTAAAACCAGAGGCCGTATTTAGCAAGGCAAATCCCTGCTCCGCCGCCTTTTGTTGGAAGTTTTGCAGCAATTCCGTCTGCTTTTGCTCAAATCCCTGGCGCACGCCTTGAATCTCTTCCTGGTAAGCATCCGTGTCAAATGCCTGAGGCAGATCGATCTGCAGTTGGTCAATTAATGCCGCCATCTTGTCTTTGAAGGCGGCGCCCCGCCCGGCGGCGAAAGCGATAGCCCGCGGCTGATGAGGCACAGTGAAATTGTGGACATATATCCAATCAGACGGCGCCGGTTCTTGGCGGGTTCGATCTTGCAAGAACCGCTCAATGGCCGTCGCCCGGCCCGTGCCCGTCGCCCCCAGGACATACGTGTTGTACCCCTGGCTTTTGATGCCGATTCCAAATTCAATGGCTCGCGTCCCGCGCGGCTGGCCGATGATTTTGGCGCTGCCAGGTAAGTCGGCCGTCGTCTCAAAGTTGAAATGATTTTGGCTACAAATGTGGCACAGTTTGTCTGGCGCTAATTCAATGGGCATATCCTGTCTCCCTTCTCAGCCGATGATGGGTTTTCGTTCAACTTGTATAGGCAAGCGCTAACATTATCGTCATGCTCAACTCTGATGGTATGGTACTCTCTGGATAGCGTCAGGGCAACAAAAAGGGGAGACCTGGGAGGTTTTAGAAACTTCGCAGGTCTCCCTGTGTTATGCCATCAAGGTTGGTTTGGCTGCCTCATAAACCGCCCAGGCAAAATCCTGCAAACGGGCTGCGCCATTTTCATCGTCAATCAGTTCGGCATAGGGGAAAATTGATCCCTGCCAGCTTTCGGTGAACCATCTGGCTCCGGCGGGCAGGGGTTTGTGTACCAGGTCATCCGTCTCAAACGGCCAGGGGTTGGAGTAAAAGTATTGCTGGTCGGCCGTGCCGCCGGGGTAAAAGCCGAGGTTGAGCTGGGAAGGAAGTTTCTGAACCTGGCCATGCTCTTCGTATTCCACCCGGCGGGTGCCGAACCATTCAAAGGAGAGGTCAAAGCCATGCGGCCAAAGCTGAATGATGCCCAGGTTGACATCTGCGCTGGTTAATTTGGCCCGATGCTTTTGGAATACGGCATGGGCGGTTTGCACGGCCGTCCAAAAGGCGCTGGCGGCGGCGGGATCGTATTGGCGCGGTTCGTCATTCTCGAACTTTTCGCGGACATAGTCGCCGGTCAAGCCCAAATCGGCCACGGCTTTGATGATGGCATCCCCCATTTCTGTGGCGGTGGGAACGGCCGTCATGTCAAATTCTTGCACATCGCCGCCCGTCGTCTCCAACACTATTTTGTGCTGTTCCAGGTCAAGCCGCAAATGGAAGGCGTCGCCATTGGACAAAGGCATCTCATTCGTGCCCAGGCCGTTGGCCGAAACTTTCAGGCTGACATGCCACCATTTGGGATGCGCTTCCGCATGGACGCGGGGAATGACGCCGATGGCATTGGCATACAAGTGCAGGGTCTGGCGGGTTTCTTCCCAGCCGTCAGTCAGATCGGGAAATATGTGATTGGACATTTTTTCTCCTCGACACAAGACATCCGATTTCTTCGCCAGAAATCGGATGTCTGCATTGGCCTCAATTATTTAAGCGCCAAACAAACCTAACAAACTATCCACACTCCACACAAACCAGGAGCCGGTGAACAACAGCGCGATTTGGGCGATGATCATGTTCCAGTTTTGGCCTTGCTCGCATTGGTACGCTTTATTGATAGTGATGTCTTTAGGGCGGACGCCGGCCAGCGTCAGGTAGTTCAGATTCAGGAGGATGGCGGCGATCAACGAAATGGGGGTGAGAAAACCGAAGATAAGGCCAATGGCAACGGCCGTTTCCCCCGTCAAAATCAAATACGGGAACCAGGAAGCATTGGGCGCCACCAGCCCCTTAATCATGCGGCCGAACGCCGGAACCGGGTGGTTATCCGCCAGCGCCACCGTCCAATTCACCATTTGCCCGCTGACAAACTGGCGCAGCGGCTTGTGCAGCACGCTCTTGGCCCACCACAAGCCAATGCCAATCCGTAGCAGCGCCAGCCATTGCTCAACCGTGAGAAAACCAATTACATCGTCCATGCGGGGATTCCTTTTGCTCAATTCCAGCCTGATTTTTTGCCTGGAGACTGTTCTTGCTACAGGATAGACGCGGCTGGCACAACCCGCCTTACCTCTGCCCGCCGCCCGCCATTTGGAACGTTATCTGGAGATCGCGCGAATCTGTCAAAACGAAAAACGTAAAACGAATGGCTGTGATGAAAAGGTATTGCGTTTTACGTTTTGCGGCAAATTCCCAAAGCTAAAATTTGGGGTCAGACCGTTTAGATGGATTGGCTGTTTACCACCACGTCTGAAACGACACCGTATCCGCGCCCACCAGCCGGTCGCCGGGGGCGTAGACGTTAATCTCCAGATCCACCTGAACGCCCGGCGGCACATCGGTCATGTCCAGCGGCGCGTGTACCCAGCTTTCCTCCTGGGTGACGCCTAAATCCAGCAGCCGCTCCTCTGCCCCAAAGCGCATCACCGCTTCCACGCGCAAATCAGATACCGATTCGCCCCCGTCCTGGTTGATGATTTTGATGGTGAGGGTTTGCTCATCCCCGCTATACAGCACCGGCGCCCGCACAGACGCATACACGTCAACGGCCGTCACATTCACCGCCGGCACCACGATATTGTCTCGAATGTCGGGCAAAACCACCGCCATCTTGTCGGCAAAATGGGCCGCGCCCAACTGCCCCGGCAACGCCCGGCTTCCTTGTGGCAGTTCAGGATACCAGTCCAAACGGCCGTTGCGAAAATACTGCACTGCCCGCTCCCCTTCCAAAATCACCGGCGAAATGGCCGGGCCAAACAGGATCGCTCCCTGATGCTCGGCGTAAAACGCATTGAACGCCGCTTGAATCGCTTCGGCGTCTTCGGGAACCGGCATATTGTTCACATCCGGCGCGATTTCTGCGCCCAGCGCCGAAACCAACACGGCCCCGCTGTCCGGCTCTAATTCCAGCCGCAGATTTTCAAAGTATTGTAGCAGACGGCCGTCATCCGGGGCCGGAAAAGCGGGTTCCAACACGTCGCCAAAAACGGCGCGGCCGCCCATCTCCTCATAAAAGGCGCGAAACGGCTCGGCCACCGGAAGGGCAGCGGGGTCGCTGGCGGGGCCGGGTGTTGGCGCGCAGGCCGCCAGCCAGAACAGGAAAAGGATGAAGGATGAAGGATGAAGGATGAATTGAGACGTTCTCATCAACAAATTCTCAGGCGCGACGGCCGTACATCTCATGTTCCAATGTCTCATGATCTTCCCGCAATCGGAGATAACTGTCATAGCGGGCGGGGGAGATACGGCCGTCGGCCGCCGCTGCTCGCACCGCGCATTTCGGTTCATGCCGGTGGCTGCAATCATTAAATTGGCACATCGGCACCAACGGCGCTATTTCCCGAAAATAGCCGTCCAATTCAGTCGGCTCCACATCAAACAGGGCCAGCCCGCGAATGCCCGGCGTATCCACCACATAACCGCCCATTTCCAGCGGAATCATCTCGGCAAACCGGGTGGTGTGCATCCCCTTGCCGGTGGCCTCGCTCACTTCACGCACCTTCAAGCCCAATCCCGGCTGGACAGCGTTGAGCAGGCTCGATTTGCCTACGCCCGACGACCCGGCCAGCACCGAAATTTTGCCGCGCAACCGCTGCCGCAGGTCGGCCACACCGTCACCTTCGCTGGCGCTGGTATAAATGACAGCGTATCCAATTTTCTCGTAAATTTGAAACAGGTCACGGGCGGCATCTTGCCCCGTCAGATCAGTTTTATTGGCGCAAATGATGGCTGGTAGTTCATTCATTTCGGCCACCACCAAAAATCGATCCAGTTTGCGTAAACTGGGGGTCGGATTTTTGACAGAAAACACAAACACCACCTGGTCTGGATTAGCCACCAGCACTTGTTCCTGGTCGCGGGAAGCCTGCCGGGTATCTTCGGCGCGGGTGCGGGTGCGGGAAAGAGCCGCGCGCCGTTCGGCCACCGACTCAATTTGCCCAGACCCATCTGCTAACAAAGAAAGCGTGACCTGATCCCCCACGGCAACCAACGTGGTGCGCTGCCATTCCCGCTTCAACCGCCCCGGCACCTGGGCCACAATCTGGCCCTGGGGCGTTTCTACTGTATAAAAGCCGCTGATTGCCTTGATGACAATCCCTTCCAGTTTCTTGTCCAGATTCGTTTGCCCCACTTTTAGAAATCTGATTTCTGGGAGAAATCGGATTTCTTGGTTCAATGGATTATAACGCAAAGGGGAAGGTTAAGTGAAGCGGCCGCCAGGAAGCGAATGAATTCGCGGCCACAACTGCGAAACCGGCCTGCGCCGGTTAGCGATCAGTCGGCGAAGGCCGACTTGGCAACCGTAGCCGCAGATTCATCTGCCGTGTTGTTAAAGCAGATGAAACACACCTATTTGATGAGCGGTGTATTGGGGATCGGGACTTTTATAAGAGAGGGTTTGGCGAACAGCGTCGAGTACTCTTCTTGAGCGGCAAGCAGGAGTGATTCATCAATGTCCCAGATGCGGATCATCTTTTCGTTGTGCCCTTGGGTCGCCAACACCGGCGCGGCGGGATGGAAGGCCAGGCTGGCAAAGGAAAAGCCGGAGTGGGGTTCGGTCAGGACGCCGGCCGGTTGCCAGGTATCAGTGTGCCATAAAATCACCTGGCCGTCGGCCGATTTGGAAGCTAGGAAACGGCCGTTGCCGGCGAAGGAGAGACTGGTGATCGCTTTGCTATGGGTAGATAAAACGTGGCAGCGGCTGCCCGAAGCCATCTCCCATAAATAAATGGAACCATCATCACCGGCTGAGGCTAAAATTTGCCCGTCGGGAGAGAGGGCTAACGTCAACACTTCATTCGTGTGGCCGGTGAGGGCGCGGTAATGTTGCATCTCCGGCAATGCCCAAAAGCGGACGGTGCGGTCGCCGGCGCCAGAAATGGCAAACTGCCCATCGGGGGTGATGATGATGCTGTTGACCCGCCCCCAATGGCCGCGAAAAGTGTGCAGTTCCCGATTAGTCTCCAAATTCCACACTTTCACGCTTTGGTCATAGCCGCCGGAAACGGCCAGACGGCCGTCTGGCGAAATAGCCACTGCATACACATAATCTCTGTGTCCTACCAGGGTGACAGGCCGCCGGTTAGAAGTCAGGCTCCAATACTTGAGGTTGTTTTTGGAGGCGGACAGGGCAAAGCGGCCGTCGGGCGCGATGGTGACGGCGAAAACGGAGCTATTGTGACCAGGGATGGTTCGCTTAATGTCGCCCGTTTCCGGGTTCCAGATGCGAATGGTCTGATCATAACTGGCGGTAGCTAAAGTACGGCCGTCCGGCGACCAAGCCATCCGGGTAAACGGCCGGTTGCCCGCGCGCAACGTATGCCGCAGCTTAAATCCTGGGGGTATTTTTTTTCCGCGCATAAATCATTAAACAATTGTAACTGTACAGCGACCCCTTGGGGGCGACTGCCTGCGCGCCCAAAGAAACGTTGACATAAAGTTTGTTTCTTGGTAGGTCATTAACCTCTTCACCCTTGTTAGTTTACCGGGAAGGGAGTGGGTTTGTATGCGGTACTTTTGTCCGTCATTCCGGGATTAGGCTAGTACTTCGGTTTTGGTGGAGGGGTTAGGATATTGGTGACAAGTTAAGTAGGTTTAAGAATAGTCAAGTTCATCTTGCCCGCCCGCACCGCTTGAGAGTAGGGGCCGCCGGCGCTATATGATTCGTTTTTTCTTTGGGGGGATCCTTTCCATCGGTCAACTTGCGGCGCTTTAGGTTGAGGGGGTCAGATGATGGCAGCGTCTTTGATGGGGATATGTGGGTGGAGGGAAGGATGGTGGCGGGGAGGACGGCCGTTTCCATTCCCATTATGCGCCGCCCCATTCGTGGGGCGGAGATAAGCTTGAGTTAACCGGGGCTGCGGCCGTGACGCGGCTTCCTTGTTAGCCATTATCTGGTGAAAACGATGCCAGAAAATCAGGAACCCGCCCAGGATTGCCGCATAGACAGCAAAACCAATGACTGCTTTACCCGCCCAATCTAAAAGGTTCAATTTAACCTGGTTCATCTGGCGATGATAAACGATGTCATCGTTGGTTTTGGCGATTTGGGCCTGGGCTGTCTCTTCTCGTTCTCGCCGATAATAAATGAGGTCAACCTCCTTTTTTTTGGCGTTATAAACGGTTTGCATCTCTATCTGCGCCGCTTGAGCCTGGCTTGTCCAAGGATTGGCCAGATCGGACCCGGCTAACGCTAAACCGGCGAGCAACCCCAGAATAGCGGCGCAAAGCACAATAGTGGATACTCCCTTAAATGTATTCATAACCATCTTTGTCTTGTCGCCTTTTGTCGAATCAATTATCCGCATTGGCGAAGTTGACCGGTAAACTTGCGCTGGTCAACTCCGCCAGAATAAGCGGCAATTGATTCGATAAACAAATCTCCTTTTGATAACTCAATCGAATGCTTTCACCCGCTCAATTTTTGTGAAAGCGGCGAGTATCAGATAGTTGTATTGTATGGGCAGGAGGGAGGGATTGCTGGACAGGAGACGGCCGTTTACAGAACAAGCGCCCCTCTATTTTTCAGACAACAAACGGACACGATGGTCAGCGGCGGGCTGTCTGTCACCATGCCGCATGAGTGTTGACGACGGTTATCGTGACAAAAAGCTTAAATCACAGCCTTGTTTTTCAGCGGCTGCTGTCAGGCTGTCGCGTATTTCACTTAGAGGAATATGCAGTAAAGTTAGCAAAGAAAGCATCTTTTCATATCTGGATGCCACCAACGCCGTATCCGGCCAATACTTTTGAAAATGAACGATCGCAGCAGAAAAATGGTTGGCGCATTCTCTGATAGCTTGATGTTTTTTGGCGTCCGTTAAATGCCCCTGTTTGATCTCAGATATATTCCACATTGCCTGCTGCCAGCCGATCTTGCCCAGAACAAACCAGTAGGCATCGCCCTGTTCCAACGGGCCGCGCGCCGCCAAATAATCTGAAACCAGCTTGTTTGCCATGTCCAATGAAGATGCTACTGATTGGGGGTTGCCCTGACTAACCGCAATTTGGGCCAAATCATCATGGGTATCCGCCAACTGAAAGAGTAGATTATGTTCCTCGGCTATTTCTAACGCTTGATGGTAATATGCTTGCGCCTGGTCATATTTTTGTCCGGATAACTCTTGATCCACCGCTTGCGCGCAATCGCCCCAATCCCGATAGGCGCTTCCCATCTCATTGAACGCTTCCCACAATCGAATGGGTTCGTCTACTGTCTGGGAAAATATGGAGACCGATCTCTCAAGGGAGAGAATGGCGGATTGATAACTTGGCGCAACGGTTTCCAAAGCCATCCCGTCAGCAAACAATGAAGCCCCTTTCTGACGGCGACCCCACCCCAACGCATTGTACGCTAACCCGGTTCCTCTATCTGAATTCATTTCGGCAAAGATGTTGAAAGCGGTCTGGCAGTCTCGAATCCCTGGCTCAATTTGCCCGCGAAGTATCTGAATGAGGCCCCTGGTATTGAGGCTGAGCGCGATGGGATAGCTCTGGCCTAATTCTTGGCGAAGGGTTAAGGCGCGGTTGACTTGGGCAAACGCTTCATCTACTAAACCGAGGCTGGCTTGCACGAATGACATGTTGTTCAGGGTATTGGCTTGTTCGTCTTTGACTTCCGCGTTTTCATAATGAAAAAGCGCGTGTTCGTACTGCTCTAACGCTTTGCCGTAACGGCCGTTGCTGCGCAAGAGGTAACCTAAACGATCATAAGCGCGACCAAGACTCCGTTCCTGTATCCACGAGAGAGAAGATTCATTTTTAAATGGCAGTTGGTGCAATAATTTTGCCGCATTTTCCAGTATCGCCTGAGTAGAAAAATTAAGTTCGCCAACATAAACCAATGTTTCCCCATACAGGCTAAGAAACTGTCCCCAAAAGAATTCATCTTCCAGAGAAAACAAGGCGCGCGCTTGTTGTTCTTCATCAGCAGACAAATCTCGTGGTTCAGATACCCGGTTGCGCATCTTCTGATATTGATCCGGACTGAATTCAACAATGGTCTCAGAGATTTCTAACGCATTTTGGTATTGAGCCTGAATTAGGTAACGTTTAACCCACCTTAAAGCGCTGTCTCGTTCTACATCTTCGAGGAATAATCCTACTTCTTCAAGGTAATCCTGATTGAACGCGGAACGGATAAAACGCAAGATTTCATTCCGCAGCTGCATATCAAGACCAATTTCCAAGCCGCGTATCGCTTCTTCATCCCAACGCATGTAATGTTTTTCAAAGGCTGATTTGGGGTTTAATCGCAGCTCGTAGTAAAACAACTTGGTAACAGTTTGTATCCAGATTGTCCGTTCCCCATTGGTCCGCGCTAAACAAGAGCGGTAATAATCAGCAATGCGTTCATACCAGGGCAGCAGTTGGCTGCGAGGCGGCGAGTATTGATCAAACAGCTCGTACAAAGCGTCATGCAAAAATAGTTCGTTATGGGAACGGCTCTTGACCACGCCCAGCCCGGATGCTTCTGATAAATTGGCGCTGCACTCTTCTTTTGACCAGGCAGGTTCCAAGTAGTGCAAGAGTTCGGGGGTCAGCCCCTTGCGGGCCAGCGCTAGAAAAAAGAAGGTGCGGGAGGCTGGATCAGCATAGTTAAATAAACTGGCGACTATACTTTCGCCGATATTTGACGAATCTGTAATATCTTTCAGCATGCCAAATTGCTTGGCTTGCTTTAATATCTCGACGACGAGCGTGAGAATCACTGGATTTCCCTGAGTTTCCCGCCACAATTTATCAGATTTATCCAGATGGGTTACTAACTCCGGCGTGTCTGCCAGTAATGTTTGCAACAAATCACGGCTCTCTTTTCGCGTTAACGGCCGTACCATGATGCTCTCTACCAGACTGGCATTATCTTCTCTTAATTTGTCTAAATCTTGCTGCAAAACGGGATCAGGTCGTCCCGCCAACAAGATAACGCTGTTTTCAAAATGTTCAAGCTTTTGCAGCAGCCAATCACGAACCGCCACTGACATGCTCTTAATTTGACAAATGGACTGGATTAACTCAGATTCAAAAGCTAATGTTTCTGCGGTATCCAAGGCGATTACCAGGCGATTTTGCTGCCGGGAAAATGCGCGCAAGTTTTCAATAAATAGTGTGTCCAATTCTTGTTGAACCGCTGGCGCGCTGCTTCGCCCTTGCAGACGCATTTCCTCAAACTGCGCTCGCGCCGAAATATACTCTTGGAAGAAACGATTATCCGGGTCTAATTTTTCTGCAATTGCGTCTTGAAATTCAAGGACGTCATGTAAATCGGCGTGGTAAAGATCGTATAACCCGCCCCAGTACGGCCGTTTCCTTGAAGAAGTTTTCTGGATAACCTTCTCGACTTCCTCAATCAACCTCGTTTTGCCGATGCCGCCCGGCCCATAAAAATACAAGATACGGGTTGTCCCTGCCTCATTGATAGCGCTGTCAATCGCTTCCATCTCTTTCTTGCGGTTAACAAAATCGGGGCGACGAACGGATGCGTGGTGCCATGACCAGGAGGGTAAACGCAGGTTGGGTTTGTTTTTTAGACTCTCAGGCAGTTTCTTAAGGGACGTTTTGAGCAACTGCTCCAAAATGATCTCAGCAATAACTGATAATAGAAAGTTCATGATCTCCCTCGCCGATACTTAACGGATTATGCTGTGTGGCGCACTCTCGTATCTTTTGTCAGTTTCAAATGATGGGCGTTAATTGGCCGTTTGCTTTTAACGCCTGCAATCCCTGCAAACGCAACAGTTCAGGAAGCAATGTTTTGTAAATGCGGCAGTGGGGGCTTTTGACATCCCAACGGCCGGCGGCCCGAACCGTTTCCAGCGGGCAGCCGCCAGTACACCGATAACGAAAGGCGCAATCACGGCATCCCTCTTTCTCATCCACCGCCAAATTGTGTATTTTTTGCCGGCGGCCGGGCGCTAACAAATCGTCCGGGAGCGGGGTGGAGGTTTGCAGGCGCATGTGACATTCCGCCAATTGGCCGGTGTGGGTGATGACGACGTAGTTCTGCCCCACGCCGCAGGTGTGGGTGTGCGCCGCCGCCTGCACTCGATCCAGCAGCCCGCCCAGAATGGGTTCATCAGGTAATGCCTGCTTAATAACGGCGTAGGCCGCTTTTAGCCCGGTAATGATGGCTTCTTCTTCCAGCGCCAATTCTTGTCTTGAGGCAGACAGCAGGTTTTGCCGGTACAGGTTGAAGTTGACGGGAAGCTGCCGCTCTATGATGGCCCATCGGGCCAGGCCGGCGGCGCCGTGGGCATTGGCGCGGGTGATGGTCATGGTGATGTGGGGGCGAACGGCGTGGGGCAAGAGCAAGCGGTCAATTGTGTGGGCAACCCGGTCAAATGTGCCGCCGCCTCCTTTGCGCGGCCGCAGCCGGTCGTGCAGTTCGCCCACGCCGTCCAGCGACACCATGAGCCGAATGTTGTTTTCTTTGATCCAGGTTACATCATCGGGGCGCAGATTTACGCCGTTGGTTAAGATGACGGCCGTCAACCTGATTCCTGTCTCCTGCGCTTTTTGCCGCGCCAGCCGGTGCAGTTGGCGAATCATGTTAAAGTGCAGGGTGGCTTCGCCGCCGGCGTATTTTAGTTTGACTTGAGACAAGTTGTGACGGACGGCCGTGTTAAATACCGCCTCAATCGCCTTCTTCCCCGTTTCCTCACTCATCCGCGCCGATGATTTACGCACGTAGCAGTAGGGGCACTCCAGGTTGCAGGCATTGGTCACGTGCAGCCAGACCGTCAGCGTCTGCGGTTGGGGCTGCCGCCATCTTATCTGCGTTCCGGCCGGCTGAATGAGGCGCTGCCGGGCGAATTCATGGTCAATGGCGGCCGTCAGCGGGCGCGGCTGGGCAAAAGCGCGCCACCGCTCCCAGGCGGCCCGGTTCAACAGCGCCGCCCCGCCCGGCGCAAAAGGACTTAAGGCTAGGTGAAAATCTGGCGAGAGTTTTAGCAAAAACGGGTTGGGCGTCTGGCGGTAGTGGGTGGAGTGGGGTGTGACGGCCGTCTGCGCCGACAATGGCGCAACGGCGCAGGCGCAATCATTTTCACCGCCAGCTTCTTCCGCAACCAGAGAGGCGGGGGCGCAGGCGCAATCATCTTCGCCCGCGCCCGCCGCATAAAACTGAACGGGGGCGTCCGGCGCAAAACAATCATCCTCCCCGGCCGAAGATACAAAAAAGCGAACCGGCGCATCTGGCGCATAACAATCATTTTCTCCGGCGGGCGGAGCTAAAATAAAGATGAGTGGGGTATTCGGGGACATGCTAACTCCTCGCTAGAAGCCAGCAATATGACAGATCGCCGTTCAATTCCTCACAAACGAAATTTTTGTTGGTTATCTTGATAGGCTAAACTCTGGCACGCTGGCATGGTTTTGCTCCATTATTCACGATGAATTGACGCCTCCATATCTTAGCAGTCAAAATAACCCTTGTCCAGACCCTCTCAGATTTTTTGTATTTTGGCAGCAACAAAAAACCACACTTTGACAAATTCCCGCCAAAGTGTGGCTAATTGCTCTTACACGCTGCGTTCAGGAGCGTTGTTTAATGAGGCTGCTAAAACATCACAGTTCTATCAATCAAGTTACGTAATTCCGGCAGTTGAATATCGTACTTTGTTTCGATTGACTCCACCTGCGCTTTAGCCCATGTTGCCGGCTCTTGGGTTCGGGGTAAATAATCTCCGAGCTGCGGCAGATAGTTGGTTAAGTACCCCATCGTGCGGTCATAATCGAAAGATGTGGGCCAGTATTGGCGGAAATAGATGCTGGACAGGAAAAGGTTTGCCATGGCTTCTTTTAACCGGCTCTCCGTTTCCCCTTCCGCTGCTTGTTTATATTCCACATCCCGGAAGCGCCAAACGCCGCGCCACAGATGCAATTTGCCCATCGCCACCCATTGGGCTTCGCCTTCACCGGTCTCCGAATCAAAGCCGCCAACCGCAAGTTTGAATTTAGCGTCAATGGAACCATCCACCTCAATCAGATACCGCTCTGCCTGCTGCCGGTCGCGGCGCGCCGTTTCGATATCATCCATTTCAATGTTAAGGGTACTGCGGTCGCCATACGCTTGCGCCAAATCATCCAGAGAATCCCAAGTTTGAGATTCTAAATCATGCTCATCAGCTAATTTTCTGGCCTGTTCCTGGTAACTGATAGATTGGTCGTAATAGGCTAAAGCCTGGGAACGATCATTCAGCCGCGAACGCATCAGCCAGGCCCAGTCACAGTAGAGGCTGCCCAATTCATTGTTTGCCTCCCACAACCTGATAGGTTCGTCAAATGCAGAGAAAATATCTACGGCTTCATTAAGCGTCTTTGCCGCTTGCTGGAAAATCGAGTTTGCTTCTTTTGCGCTGATGCCGCCGAATTTCCATTGGTTGGCCTGTTTGCGTAAGGAGTAGCCAAGCCCAATAAGGGCCATACCGATACCTCGGTCATCCCCAATCGCCTTTACAGTTTCCAGCGCTTCATGGCACTCCTTAACTCCCCAGTTTGGATGATTATCAAGGGTGTATATGATACCCAGGGTATTCAACGCCAATGCCAACGGGTAATCTCGTTTTGACTCTCGATTGAGTTCGATTGCTCGTGAGATGAGACGAAACGCTTCCGTCGGGCGCGCATTAAGTCCCAGCAAGTAGGCGGTGTTTGTTAATGCAAAGGTTAACTCGCTCTTAACATCAGCCCGGCTGAAATGGGCAACCGCTTGTTGGTAATGGGACAAAGCCAGACCATACCTGCCTGTTGTGCGATAGAAATAGCCCAAACGATTGTGGGCCGCGCCTGAAATGCGATGGTAATGCCATTGTTGAGCTTTATCCAGGCTGCTTTGGTTTCCTTTTGCTTTCAAAATATTGATGGCATATTCGAGAAAGTCGGGGACATCTTTGAAAGCTAACTGTAATTTCTGGTTCAATACGGCCGCAGCTGATTTGATGTGCGCCGCTTCCTGAACGGCCGCCTCCACCAACGCCACCAGCAAATCCGCCTTGTAAAAATCGTCGTCAATTTTATTCCAATCGAATAATGGATCTTCACTGGCAATTAAATCCAGGGCGACTTCGCGGGCCGTTTGTGAATCGCCCCGGGCCCAATGACGGCGCACCCAGCGCACGGCGCAATCCCGATCAACGCTGTCTCTATCTAATCGGTTGGCGATCAGTGCGTCATAAAACTTAGATTGAGGATCCACATACCGGTTCAAAAAGCCCAACACTTCGTTACGCAGGCGCATGTCATAACTATGCTCATGCACTTGAATCGCATCATGATCCTGCCAGGCATAATGAAAGTGATACCCCTGGTATGGGTTGACGCGCAACTCATAAAAAAGGCTGTCAACGGCTAATTTTTCTGGTGACGGGCCAGATTTGTCTTGTAATTTTTGGCGGTAGTATTCGACAAATGGTTGGTACTCTATGGATTCAGACGCGGCCCCCCTAAAGTATTGATCATACATGTTATAAAGTTCATCGTGGAAGAAGAAAGTTTTGTGGGAATTCTGGGAGTCGCCTGCCTGCCGCACCTTGACAATGGCTAATTTCTCCAACCAGTTTAATAGGGAATCAATATCTTTCTCTTCTTCTCCTAGGTATGTCAGCAGTTCAGCATCTAACCCTTTGCGCGCTCTGAATAAGTTTTGGATGATACGGCCGTGCGGGTCTGGCAATCTCCGTAAATCATCAATCAATTGTTCGGCCAACTTGTCTTCCGGGAATTCACGACCAGCCAAAATATCATTGACAAATTGTTTGCTGCCTTCCGATTGAGTCAAGAAAAGGTCAACGATCAACGCCAGGTAAACGGGACGGCCGGCAGCCACCCGGTGACAGTGCGCGTCCAAATTTTCATACTCGCCCAGAATTTCGTCCAGGCTGGCGTCACCCTGTTCTTTTAGTTTTTTGGATATCTCATTCAGATATTCGCTAGTTTCCTCCGGGGAAAACGCCTTCAATTCTTCTGCGTCGAATGTGTTGTCTTTTGCGTGGAACCGTTTAGTAAAGGTTGTTTCAATCCGTTCTCGATTCTGCGGCCGGCCGGCCATCAAAATGACTGTATTCGGCAAAGCCGGCAGCTGCTCCACCAGCCAGTTCATCACCAACGCATCTACTGTTTCTACCTGACAGATTTTTTGCACTGGATCACTTTCATGCTGCATCAATTCCATCGTGTCCAGGCGAATCACCAGCCGATGCTTTTGCGCCAGTGTCCGGTAGTCGTTTAGGAATGCTGTCTCCGTCTCGTCTTGCAGCCGCTGCAATTCTCCGCTGGAAGCGCCGGCCGTCTGCTTTTCTATCAACTCTTTCCGTTTGGCGTAATATTCCCGGAAATCATTCGACTCTTCCTCCTCCAATCCGGCGACAATGCCATGACGGATGCCGTCGCTGCTTTGATAATCGGAGTGGTACATATCCAGAATGTCAGTACAGCGGAAAGAAAGCCCTCTCCATTTGCCTTCTTCAGTCGCCACATCTTCCAGCAAACGGGTTTTGCCAATGCCGCCAGGGCCATGAAAATAGAGCAGCCAGGTGCGGCCTTCATCTTTGAGGGCATTATAAATTGCTGCTAATGGTTTCTTGCGGCCAATGATTTTTTCAGTGCGTCGAGAGGGCGTTTGGTCGTGAGCAGAGGGGGACATGAGGCTCTCCTTATCATCTGTTTTTATGCGCGGGCAAGAGATATGCCGGCCGATCGAACGTGACTTGTTAATGGGGAACGGGTATTTCTCTGCCCTCGGCCAGGGCGCTGGCTAATTGATTTGCCAATATAGCAAAAAGTGGTTCCGGAAGCAACTCTCTCAATTCTTCATCTGATTCAAATTGATTGTACAGGGTGTTGGCTCTATCAAAGCTGAGGTTTTCTAAGGCAAAGGTGAGGCTCTGTTTCAGTTGGTCTTCTAATTTTTCCGCATCCCCCTCTAAACTGTAGATACTGGCTTGATGGAGCCACGTTTCCAGGATGAAATCTTCGCTGGCTTCAGGGTACTCGTTAATCCAGCTTTCATACATCTCTATCGCTTGCCGGTGCTGCTGGATGAAACGGCCGGGGTCGGCCAACATTTGTTGTTGGTTGAGCAGGGAGCGGACGATGCGGCTGGTGGTGTAGGCGCGGCGTTCCCGGTTCCACCAGACGTATTCGGTGTTTTGTTCCAGAGCGCGGATGAGTTTGAGGTAGTAGTTGTACGGCCGTTCCTCCTCCCCTTGCAATTGGAGCGTGTGCCGAACCCCTTCCAGCCGATAGTAACGCAAAACTGAAACCGCTTTTAACACCTTAATCAACCGGTCAGGCACGTCCTCAAACAAATAATCAACCGCTGCTTGATAAACAGGAGGTAAAATCTCTGACTGATGCTGTTTCCAGATTGCGGCCGTGAGCGGAACTTCCCCAAGCCGCCGCTCGCTTTCTACCAGCAGCTCTTTGGCAATGAGCGGGCTGGTGGCTGACCATTTATAAATATCATCAACATCTATGGAGCGGCCGGATAGCCGGTTGATTTGCTCCTGAATATTCTCTTTCGTAAAACCATTGAGACGGCTTAATTCCAGAGGCGCTACCCGTCGTCTCGTCTCAAAGCGAACCCATTCGGGGATCGGCCGTCGCCCGGCGATGACGAAAACAATGCGGTTGGTCATTGCCAATGGTTCGATGAATGATTTTTCCAGATTTGCCCAATCATCAAATGCCGATTCTGCTTGATCCAGGAGGATAACCGGCGCAAAACGATGGGAAAGAGTTTTTAAGAGTTCGACCAAAGCTGCGATCGTCTTGTTTTTATCAGCCTGTTTATAGGCAGACTGTTCATGAGGCAAGAATTTTTTTTGTAATCGTTCTTCAATTTGCTCCAGACAAGCAGAAATGAACGCTTTATAATCAATCTGTCCACTCTTCTCTTTGGGAAATCGGTGAAAAAGGGAAAACGTTGGGGCCGGAGCCAGTTTGTCTGGGAGGGAACCGTCATATTGATACAACTGCCTTAAGTGAGAGATGAACCACGATTTGCCAATGCCGCGCACCACCCAAATGTTAACAATTGGCGACTCCGCGATGCCCCCTGACTGGATTTGTTTTACCATGCCCGATATCCAGCGCAGGCGTTTCTCTCGATTGACAAATAAACTTAGACGATACGGTTCTTCTGCCTCAAACATACTGGCCATCATGATACCCTTTGTGATTATTGATGAACACTTTGGTGGAATTTCTCCCAATCTTCTGGGGAGATACGGCCGTTACGAAACGCTGATTGACTGACCAATTGACTGGTTAATTGCAAGAGTGTGCGAGGTGGCCCCAAATATGGGTGGCTAAGAGCCATCTTGGTAAGCTCTTTTTCAACTTTCACACGCGCTGATAATTCTTGAGAACATAAATCTTCTACTCGCTGATAAAGCGATGGTTGATCAAACTGCTTGCTGGCCCATTTGAGCCGCGAGTTTAAAAATTGAACAAGGCTTTCATGATCCCATTCTATGGGCACAGGATGTAAACGGCCGGTTCTGCATCCACTTGATTCCAACACAGTCGGTTCTAACAATTTTGGAAGAAAAAACTTCCAGACAACGCCTGGAATGGATAACAAAGACAATCCATTTAGCAGTGGATTCACTAATGCTGTCATACTGGTGAAATCTACAAACTCGTTTAAGCCATCCACGCCATCTATCAATATAAATAGGCGGGAGATTCCTAATGGATGAATATGTTCTCTTATGTTATTGAGGGCGCGAGCAAGGGGAGTATTACTTTGAATTGGAGACCCAATGTAATCCGTTTCAAGATAGTTCAATTCACTTCTAAGATCATCATCGAGTTCAAATTGCAGATCATATCCTAAATAAGCCTTAATAAAAGCCCAACACCACCTGCGATCAGCCAGGGGCATATCTTTATCTTCCAAAAACCGTTCTTTGTTATGCGGTTGCTTGATATAGCAAAGCAGCGCTTTGGCAACACAAGCCATCAAAGGCTTAAAATGATCGGATGTTTTAATATTCGGTAATTTCTGTATGATTAACTCAAAACTATCGTATGTGACAACTAACCAATCTGGACGCAACTTCAGCTTTTGAGCAAAGCGCAGCCGGTGGGCTGTTTTACCCCCACCCCGTTCAGCCAACAACACGGCCGATTTCTCTAAATTTTGAATTTGGTCAAACCCGGGATGTTCCACAAAAAGCCTTTCCCACAACCCTGCATCATCAGGCATTTTTTCAGCTTCTGCGTAACCAAATGGGTCATAAATAAACCCCAACCCTTGTAAATGTGGCGGCGGGTTGGGTAATTTAACGCTGCGTTTGGTCACTGCTGAGAACCTTGTTTGTTACCTATGATCTGGAAAATCACACACGATTGGTTACGTCTCCAGTGTTGGCGTTTGCAATTGTAACGGACTATACATAAATGTAACCGCATCACCATACGCCATTGTAAACATTAGTGATGGACAATTGCTGGACAAATCTCTCCCAATTGTTGGACAATTTGCAGACAGATATTGCCCTATTTCTGACTCCTTACAATCATGCAGCGTAGTTTTTTAGAATAAATCCCGAACCCCGATGGGTCTCAATGTAGTTTTGTAACTGGCCGCTATCGCCGACTTTTTTGCGGAGGCGGCCGATATTGCGATCTATCGTCTCCTCGCTGACGCCATCCTTGCTTCCCCACACTTTTTCAGCTAATTCGTCCC
This sequence comes from Chloroflexota bacterium, assembly GCA_024277135.1. Classification (GTDB taxonomy): domain Bacteria; phylum Chloroflexota; class Anaerolineae; order Promineifilales; family Promineifilaceae; genus JAJRVV01. The sequence continues at coordinate 42,923 of JAJRVV010000103.1, forward strand.
GCTCACAAAACCCATCATTTTCTATCAATGCCTTCACTATCTTCCATTGGATAGGCGTCAATTTGATTGGTTTGTCTCCCAACCAGATTAGATGCTTGTTTATTTGCACGCGGAGTATTGGGATACCTTCAGGTGCAATCGCTTCTGCTGCGTCCGGTTCTGGTTGAGCAGGTATGACGGCCGTCCTCCTCACATCCCCCAATTCTCCCTCTACCGCCTTCCAATCCGCCATCGTCAAAAAGCCGGATGTCCCGGCGCGCCGTACATGCGCTTCACACAACTGCTGCATCGTTAACAAAAGCTGACGCGGGGATACGGCCGTACAAACCCCCGCCTCAATCTCCTCCGCCACCCCCTTACTCCGACAAATCTGCCCCAAATCCGTTACATCCTGCCGGCTAAAAACCCCCATCCGTTCATTCAGCAGCCGTACCAGACGCCCTCTATCCCAACTCAACTGAGCCATCTTTATCCGAACCCTATCCAGCCGCAGCCAATCCCGCGCTTCCAACACATCCCGCACCATATCAGGCAAGAAAAACTTGAACGCCACCCCTCGTTTCTCCAACAAAGGCAAATGCCCCAAAATCGGGTGCAGCAATTCCGCCTGTAGCTGCGGATCATTCATCGTTTCCGGGATCTCATCCACCCGATCAACTAAAAAGAAAACCGACCGGAGACCTGCATCCCGGCACAAACCAACAAACAGTTCAAGTTGCCGCGCCGGTCTTAAAGGAACCGCATCCGGCAGACCAAAATCATTCAACTCCGCCAACAACCTGGCCTGGGTCTGCTCCGTCACCTGAAGAACAAGGGGGGCCAAAGATTTACTTCCTGCCCGCTGCCTAAACTCCGCCCAACTCACACCCATGGCAGCTAAAGAAATATCCGGCGACATCCCACTCAAGCGGGTTAACAAAGCGTCAGGCGACCACAAAAGCGGCGCGCGCGCGTGTAAAAATTGCGCCAGGTTGATTTTTACCGGTTCCGGCATACTTACCCCTGGCTTTGCCAGGAGATATGAAAGCAGTGTGTTTGCGCCAATTTCAAGCAAAGCCTGAATTGCCGACTCGCTGTTAAGCGTTCCCTGCCGATGATGTGCCAACAAGCCGTCAAAATCAGTGAATTCCACAGACAAAACAGGTTGGGACATCTCTTTAGGCGCTGTTTTGTCCGCCAGCATCATCCGCAAAGCCGTCTTACCCCCGCCGCGCGGCGCAAAAATGATAATACCCCCCTCTCCCCTTATTTCGTCAATCTCCGGCACATCCACAAAGAAGCGAGGCAGCAGTTCCCGCTCTTGCTCCGCCTCCACACTGGCAAAAGGATTGCCCATATGAAACCCCAGGCCCTCAAGCCATTCATCAACCTTCTTGTTCAAATCAGGGGATTGGTTCGTCATGTTTCTCCCTACATGAGACCGCGCTTTTCATACATTGTAAAGGGCATCAGAGGCCCTGGCAAGAGTGCCATCACGCTATTCTGTCCATCTTGGCTGTCAGCTTTTTGTCCGCGTCCGATTTCTGTCCATCACTTGTTAACAAACCGAGGGGCGGTTGTCCAGCGCGTCAACGCTGTCTGATCTACTGTATAACCAGGCCGGCCAAACAATCGAACGTTAAAAAACAACTTTACGGAGGTACAAAAAATGACAATTTTACCAACCATCTACACCGTACTGGCTATTCTTTCCTTGGCAGCTTTCTTCATTGCCCGCAGTTTAATCGGAATCGCTATGGCAAACGGACATCACGACCATCACTCCTGCCAACTGGCATGGGTCTTCTGCTCGCCACTGTTAGCCGTCAGCCTGATTTTCTTCATCGCTTCAATACCGCCATAACCGGCGACCTACACTTTACAAAGGAGGTGAACCGCCCACTTAACCAACTGTATCACTCACCCCAACTTAAAAAACAATGCACCAACCATACCGGATAAGAATCCATAGGAGGCGCGCCTATCATCGAATTTACCTAAACGTCAAAAATCAAAAACTGAATAAACCAGCCGCACAATTTTTGTGCGGCTGGTTCGTTTTTGGTTGATTTGATCTGCCCGTCGTGCCATCGGCGCTAGATGAGATGCGCCTAACGGCCGTTTGACACCCCCGCCGCCATATGTCATAATGCCCCCATCTTCTCATTCATCGGACAGCCATCTTAATGATGAGGAGGTGGCGCTTATGAGTTGTTACTCTTGTAAACGTACCGTAGCGCCGCCTCCCAATAAGAGTTGAGCGCTACGGTACAAAATGCAAAGGCCCTGTGCAAAACAGGGCCTTTCGCATGTCAGGAGGATTGTATGAAGCAGATTCCCGTGATGATTTTAGGCGCCGGCGGCGTGGGGCAGGCGCTGCTCCGGCAAATCGTGGACGGCCGTGCCCAGACAATCAATCGCGCCCACTGCCGGTTCAACATCATCGCCGTCGCCGACAGCCGCACCTGGCAGTTCCAGCCCGATGGCTTGAGCGACGAGCAACTGCGGGCCATCGTGGCCGCCAAACAAGCGGGAAAGCCGGTGGGGGGGAAACGGCCGTCCACCCTGGAAACCCTGAACGCCGCCCACGAAGCCAATCCGGCCCCCCACATCCTGGTAGATGTCACCGCCGAATCCGGCATGGAACTGGCGCTGGATCGCGCCCTGGCTCTGGGCTGGGGCGTGGCCATGGCCAACAAAAAAGCGTTGGCCGGCCCCTGGCAAACTGCCCAAAACTACTTCAATCAGCCCCAAATCCGGCACGAATCCACCGTCGGCGGTGGCCAGCCCGTCATCGCCACCCTGCGTTACCTGCTGGACACTGACGACCCCATCTACGAAATTGAAGGGCAGTTGAGCGGCACATTGGGCTTCATCTGCCAACAGCTTGACCAGGATGCCCCATTCTCCGCCGCCATCGCCGCCGCCAAAGCCAACGGTTTCACCGAACCCGACCCCCGCCAAGATTTGGGCGGACAGGATGTGATGCGTAAGGCGCTGATTTTGGGGCGAATGGCCGGTTGGCCGTTAGCCGCTGCCGATATTCAGGTGGAGTCGCTCTATCCGGCGCAGATGGCGGCGTTAAGCGTGGCCGACTTCATGGCCCAATCCCCCCGACTGGATGATGCCATGCGGCGGCGCGCAGTTCAGGCGCGGCAAAATGGGCAGGTGTTGCGTTACGTGGCGCGTGTGGATGAAAAAGGGGGCCGCGTCGGCTTGCAAGCGATCCCGACCGGCAGCCCCTTAACCAACATGAAGTACATCAGCTTCCGCACCGAACGATATTCCGATGAACCCCTGCTGATTGGCGGTAAAGGGGCCGGTGTGGAGATGACGGCCGCCGGCGTGTTGGGCGATATGATAGGGCTGGTTCGTGAAATGATGTCCTGATTTCCCTGAAAAACGACAGCTCTTGAGACTGGAGACTGGAGACTGGTTAATCCCTAATCTCCACTCTCTACTCTCCAATTCGAGAGAAAGGAGACTGCACCAAATTCGTCTGGCCGCCAAAGGGAGTGTCTACGCCGTCTGGGTACTCAAACTGGCCTGCATCGCCCTCGTTCCGATGCAGAGCGGCGTGCAAAACACCCGTCGCCGCCGCCAGATCAATTTCAACCGGCACATCCCGGTGGATGCCCGGCGATAAGGCTGCCCGCCCCACAATTTCCGATGCCGCGCCACCCACATCGTTGTAAATGACCAGCCAGACATCCCTGTCCAGGACGACCAGCGGCAGGATGACCGTGGCCGTGTCGCCGTCTGCGCCGATCTGCCACGCCTGATCTTGTGTCAGGAAGTAATTGCCGGGGTTGGTGGCAAAAGTGACGGAATTTTGGAACTGATCATTCACCCGCAGCGGCGGGTCGTTAACCGGAAAATCAAAATCATCCCCCGGTTCACTGTCTTCGTGGATGAGAATGTGCAGGGGAGAGGTGACGGCCGTCTCCACCACCGGTATCACAATCTGCTCATTCACTCCCGGCCGCAGCGGCGCAAAGCCAATTATGCGCCCCGGCAGGCCATCCTCATCAAAATAAATCGCCAGCCAGGCCGGATCGTTGACAAAGACGCGCTCGACCACCACTTCGCCATTCACAATCGGTTGATCCAGTACGAACACATCCAGGGGCAGGGTGACAGAGAAGGGAACGACCACCGGAGAGCCGTTCACCACCACCGGCGGCTCCATGTCCGCGCCATCCATGCGGTTGGGTTGGCCGGCGTCCTGGTGCAAAACCGCATAGAGCCGGGCGGTAGCCTGCCGCCATTGAATAGGAACGCTCAGGTTTGAATGTCTACCCGCTTCCACCCGGATAAACCCCAGCAAATCGCCCATCACTCCGCCGGCGTCGGCGTAGATGAGTAGCCAGCCCGGTTCCAAGGCAAAGACTTCGGCCACGGCAACCTGTCCCGCTTCTGTCACTGACTGGCTGGCGATGGTGATGGCGGGCAAGGGCATGTCTAGGGTGATGGCGAATGAGGCGGCGGCCGTTTCCCCCGCCATCGGTTCATCCGCTCCTGGAAATTCAAACAGGCCGATTTTGCCGCCATCCGCGATGAGTACGGCCGTCAATTCCGGGCTGGCTTGCAATGGATCAATCGTCACCGTCACCGACTCATTCAAACCGGGGGCGACGGCCGTAAAGCCCAATACTGCCTCCGAGTCCGGTTCTGCCAGCAGCGCCAGCCAGCCCGCTGCCGGCGAAACCACCTGTTGCACCAGGATACGGCCGTCCTCAACTACCGTCTGGTCCATCACCGACACCAGCGGCGCAATGGGCGTGGGCGAAGGCGTGGGCGTCGCTGTCGCCGTCGGCTGCGGCGTATTAGGGACCAAAGTCGCCGTCGGCGGTGTCGTCGGTGTGGGCGTTGCCGCCGGTTCCGAGCCACAGGCCGCCAGCAGCCACAACATGATCAATAAAAAGAGCGCGTTCCGTTTCAACAAAGCACTTCCTTTCCTTTTTTTACGGGAAAACCCGCCACCCGCCGATTGTATGCAAATCCATAAATCAAGCAACGATGACCGTGCAACGGGGTTAATACAGACATCCGATTTCTCGCTGTCGAGTAGGCTAATATCATGAGTGACAAGAAATCAGATTCTTGTAAGGGATTGGGGAAATGGATTGCCCCAACAGTCAAATTACGTTATAACGCAGCGCGTAATTTTTAGATTGGCAGAGGTTGAGTAGATGAGTGTATCCGTCATAGTCACCGTCAAAAATGAAGGGGAAGCGATACGGCCGTTGCTCGATTCCCTCATGGATCAGGTGCGCCAACCGGACGAGGTTGTCATTTGTGATGGCGGTTCCAGCGACAATACCGTCGAAATCATCGAATCGTACCGGCGGTGGCTGCCCATCAAAATCGTCATTTCCGCCAACGCCAACATCAGCCAGGGGCGCAACCGGGCCATTGAGGCCGCCGCCGGCCCCATCATCGCCGCCACCGATGCCGGGGTGGCGCTTTCCCCCTACTGGCTGGCTGATTTGGTTCAGCCCATCGAACAAGGGGAAACGGCCGTCGTTAGCGGCTGGTTCGAGCCAGACCCGTACACCGATTTTGAAGTGGTCATGGGATCAACCGTCTTGCCCGCTCGTCAAGACATCAATCCTGACGAGTTTCTGCCCTCCAGCCGCTCCATCGCTTTCCTCAAATCCGCCTGGGCCGAAGTCGGCTGCTATCCCGAATGGCTTGATTATGGCGAAGACCTGGTGTTTGACCTGGCTCTCCGCAAAAAATATGGCGCCTTTGTTTGGGCGGATACGGCCGTGGCCTACTATCGGCCGCGCGGCAGCCTGCGCGCCTACTTCCGCCAATACTACGCCTACGCCCGCGGCGACGGCAAAGCCAACTTATGGCCGCTGCGCCACGCCATACGCTACTTCACCTATCTGGTGGCCCTGCCTGCCATTTTCCGTCTCATCTGGCGCGAAAAACGCGCGGGTTGGCTGCTCCTCTTCGCTGGCGTCGGCGCTTACAGCAGCCGTCCCGCTCAACGCTTGTGGGAACACACCTGGGGTTGGCGGCCGCCGGCCCGCGTCCGCGCCTTCGCCCTCATCCCCATCATTCGGCTCATCGGCGATGTGGCCAAGATGATGGGTTATCCGGTCGGGTTGTGGTGGCGTTGGCGTCACCGGCATCAAATTCCCGGCTAAAGTCGCTTTTTGAGGATAGAGGTGTTGTTTTAATCTGTTTTAATCAACAAGCGACACAATGGCGTCAACAGCCTCTTGCTTTAACGAACAAGAGGCTGTTTGCGTTTCTCTCCGGCTGGCCTGGTTGACGCCATTTGCGGGGAAATACCCTTCCTGCACCGAGCAGAAAACCTTGCTCTAGCAGTTTGTCGGAGAAGTTAGATTCTCCAAACAAAGATAATTTTGGTGTAAACTTTGGGCATGACAAGAAAATTCAGAACCGCCAACTACGAAAAGACATTAGCAGTTTGTCGGAAAACCCCATTCTGTAGCCGAGGTATCCTTACCTCGCCTCTGGGAACGCGGTAGGATATCGGGGTTGTAGCTACTTTTCCGACAGCCTGCTAGAGGGGAGGTTTTCCCAACCGGCTCTGAAGCAGGGCAGCCAACCGCCTAATTTCGCGGATGCCCAGCAAATAACTGGCGACAACATACACGGCCGCGCCTACCAGACTGCCCGCGACTACCTGCCACAAAACGGCCGTCTGCGCCAACCCCCGCAACGCCAGCCACATACCGCCCGCCATCACCCCGCTGGCCGCCAACATGCGCCACAAGCCGCTCCAGAGGAGACGGCCGTTCAGCCCGCCCATCTTCCGCCGCAGCAGCCAGAGCAGCGCCGCCGCCTCCACAAAATTAGAGAGGCTGAACCCCAACGCCAGCCCGCCCAATGGATGCCAGCCCAAAGCCGGGAACAGCCCCCGAATCAGCCAGACGCTCAGCCCCGCCATGGCCGCGATTTGGATAGCGCCCGCCAGCACCGGCGTCAGCGTATCGCTCAGGGCAAAAAAGGCGCGGTTCACCACCTCCAGCGCCGACAGCGCCAGCAAGCCCAACGCATAAAACAGCAGCGCCCAGGCCACCAGCCCGGCGTCTTCCGCCACAAACGCCCCGCGCTGGAACAACAGCACAATCACCGGCTGGCCCACCAGCATCAGCAGCGCGGTGGCGGGCAGCGCCAAAAACGCCAACAGGCGCAGGGAGTCGGACAGAATCCGGCGCATCTGGGCAAACGCTTCTTGCGCCGCCAGATCGGCCATGGTGGGAAAAGCGGCAATGCCCAGCGCCTGCCCCAACATCCCCTGCGGCATCAGCATCAGACGCAAGGCCAGCCGGGAGGCGGGCACGCTTTCCGGGGTGATGAGGCCGCTCAGGAACAGGGTGATAAAGGCGTTAACCTGGCTGAAGGACAGCCCCAACACGCGCGGGGCCATCAATTTGAGTACTTGGCGCACACCGGGATCACGCAGAGTGAAGACGGCCGTATACCGCGCCCCCTTCCACCTCAATCCCGGCAGTTGAATCAGCAAATGGCCCAACGCGCCTGCCACCGTCCCCCACGCCATCCCCGCTGCCGCGCCCAAATCGGTGCGGCCGCCCGCCACCGCCCCGGCAATAATCCCCAGATTGTAGATAATGGGCGCAATCGCAGGCAAAAGAAAATGCTGCCGGGCTTGCAACGTCCCCATCATCACGCCGCTGGCGCCAAAAATGATGGAGGAAAGCAGCATGATCCGCATCAACCGCACCGTCAGCGGCAGCAGTTCCGGATTCTGGGCCACCAGCTTGGGCAAAAAAGTCTCGACCAATTCTGGCGCGAACAAGATAGCTGCGCCAGCCAGCGCCGTCACCGCTGCCACAATTAAATTGAGCACGCCAGAAAACAACCGCCAGGCGCCGGCATCGTCATCGCGGGCAAAATAAGCGGCAAAGGTGGGGATAAACGCCGAACCGATGGCGCCGCCAGCCACAATGAAGAAAATGGCGTCGGGGAACGTGATGGCGGCAAAGTATGCGGTCGCCTCTTGCTCCAGCCCCAGGTAGTTGGCCTGCACCATATCCCGCGCCAGGCCCAACAGCTTGCTCACCAGGAAGGCGGCGCTGACAATGCCAGCAGCGCGCATCACTTGTCGTCTGGCGGTTTGGGAGGCGGTCTCTGTGGCGTCACTCATGGCGGGGGATTATAAACCGACCAGCCAGGTTTTGGAAACCCGGCCGGTCTTCACCCAAATAAAATCGGGCTGACTCGTTGGAGCCAGCCCGCTTGTTTTTGGTGAGAGTCAGGAACGCCGAAACCTGACTCTCGTTAAAAGGAGGAGAAGAAGAAGAGATTTTTTACCCTTCACCGTCTATTCTATGATTGAATCCCGCCCATTGCAGTACGCAGAAACTACGCCAAACCTACGTTTTTGCTACGCAGCGCGAGGAATAGGCCGGTAATTGCGGGGCGGCGGGAAGGCAATTTTAGGTTATAATTCTGCCGGTATCGGTAATTTTCTTCACATAAAGTATAGCAAGGGAACTCTGATTTCGATTAGACCTATGGCACGCAAGTTTTTCTCCCGACCCACGCTTTTTGTCATCATCCTGCTGGTTGGCATCTTCGGCGTATTAGCCTGGCAGCAGGTGAGCCAATCCCAGGCGCAGCCGGCGCCAACCCGCGCCCTGGTCGCCCACGCCCCGCCGCCGCCGACCGCCACCTCTACCAGCCCGCCGCCGCCCACGTACACGCCCGCCGGAACCAACACGCCCGGCCCCAGCCTGACGGCATCCCCCTTCAGCACAAACACGCCGGAACCGACGGACACGGCCGTGCCCACCATCACCCCCACCAGCATCCCCCAATCCAACCCCACCATGGCCGTCACCGGAACCGGCCTGCTGCTAGACGGTGTTCCCACGCCTGTTACCCCCATCCCCTCGCCAGTACCCACGTTTGAAGCGCCGGATAATGTCACCAATATCCTGCTGTTGGGACAGGACATGGAAGTGGAAACCGGCGATGTCCGCACCGACACCATGATCATCGTCTCGATCAATCGGGAAACAAAAACCGCGTCCATGGTATCTTTGCCCCGCGATTTGTATGTGTATTTACCCAATCACACCATGAATCGGTTGAACACGGCCGTCAAACGAGGCGGCGTGGAACTGCTGGAACAAACCATCCTGTACAATTTCGGCATTCCCATCCATTACTACGCCCTGGTCAATTTTGATGGATTCAAAGAGATCATTGACAGCATGGGCGGCGTCAACATCAACGTCAGCTGCCGGTTGGAAGATTGGCGTCTCAAATCGCCGGAACTGGACATTTATGATGAAGACAATTATGAATGGTTTACTCTGGAACCGGGCGTGTACGACATGGACGGCGACACCGCCCTTTGGTATGCTCGCTCCCGGCTCACCAGCAGCGATTTTTACCGGGGATGGCGGCAGCAGCAGCTGCTGCGGGCCATCCTCAACCAGGGGATTGACCTGGGCATGATCACTGAAGCGCCCACTTTATGGGGCGTCTACAAAGATCGAGTGGAAACCGACCTGGACATTGGCCGAATTTTGCAACTGGCTGCCATGGCGACGGCCGTCAAGGAAAACGGGGTCCAGCATTTGTACCTGGCGCGGGGGACGTATAACTGGACGGCCGAAACCGGCGCCCAACTGCTCCTGCCTCGATGGGAAGGCGCCAACGGCATGGAAGAAACTTTCACCAATCTGTTTGAACCCATCGCCATGCGGAAATCCGGCAGGCAGGCTATTTTTGTGGAACTGATCAATGCCACCGACAATGAAGACCTGGCCATCCTGGCGGCGGATAACCTGGCGTGGCAGGGGTTTGCGCCGGTGATTGGCCCGGCCGAATATCAGGAAGATGCCCGCACCAGCATTGAGTATTTCGGCCCCAACTTCAAAGGTTCTTATAATCAATTGGTAGCCTGGGTGTTTAATCGAGGCCAATCATCTACCAAACTGGTGGATGATCCTGATTACCCGTATGATTACCGGGTGACGCTGGGCGACGATTATAATCCTTGCCGCGATGCGATTTACGCGCCCTAATTTCACAACTCTAGCCAAGCCGTTGTGTTATTAAAATTGTGACTTACGGCCGTTCGGCCTTACGGCCAGGCCATCCCTATCCCCAATTCAGCAAGAACAGGAGACACTCCATGAACGATAGACGCGAAATCCTGGGCTGGACGATGTATGACTGGGCCAATTCGGCCTTCAGCACCACCGTCGTCACCGCCCTGCTTGGACCATACATTCTAGCCCTAGCCGAATCCAGCAGCGCGCCGTTGATGATTTTTGGCACGGCCGTCGAACCCGCCGCCATCTTCCCCTTCAGCGCCTCCATGTCCGTTTTGCTGCAAGTCCTTTTCTTGCCCCTGCTGGGAACCATCGCCGACTACACCCACCTCAAGAAAAAGATGATGATGGCTTTCGCTTACGTGGGAGCGGGGGCCACCATTCTGCTCTTTTTAGTCCAGGCCGACATGCCCATCCTCGGCACCAATGGCGCCATTTTGCTGGCCAGCTTCCTGGTTATCATCGCCAACCTGGCCTTTGGCGCCGCTATCGTTTTTTACAACGCCTTTTTACCCGAAATCGTCTCCCCTGACCGGCGGGACGCCATCAGTTCCAAAGGCTTTGCCTATGGCTACCTGGGCGGCGGCCTGCTCTTGTTAGCCAATTTGGGACTGTTGCAAACGATGGAAGACACAGCGTTAGCCGTCCGCATCAGCCTGGCCAGCGCCGGGGTGTGGTGGTTGGCGTTCACCTACATTTTCCCGCAAAAACGGCTGGTGCAGCGCGATGCCGCCCGCCAACTGCCGGAAGGAACCAGCCTGTTTGCCCACGGCATTCGCCAGATTCGGCACACGCTTAACGAAATGCGTACCAAGTACCCGATGACTTTCCGCTATTTGATCGCATACCTGATTTACAATGACGGTATCCAAACGGTCATCATCGTTGCCACCGCCTTTGCCGCTGATGAGTTGGGCGTGGAAACGACTAATTTACTCCTGCTCGTCTTGATGATTCAGTTTATGGCCTTTGCCGGAGCGTTTTTCTTTGGCTGGCTGGCCGGGCGAATGGGGGCCAAACGAGCCATCATGATCAGCCTTGTCATCTGGTCGGGGGTTGTGATTTATGCCTTCGCTTTGTTGTACACCACGTTGCAGTTATTCATCCTGGGGGCGGCGCTGGCCATTGTGTTTGGCGGCTCGCAGGCGTTGAGCCGGTCGCTGTTCTCACAAATGATTCCGCGAGACCATGAGGCGGAGTATTTCGGCTTTTACGAAATCAGCGAACGGGGCACGTCATGGATTGGGCCGCTGTTGTTTGCGGCGGCGGTGCAGATCACCGGCTCCCAACGCATTGCCATTACGTCGCTGATTCTTTTCTTTGTGGCCGGTTTGCTGCTGCTCAGCCGGGTGGATGTGAAACAGGCGATGCTGGATTCGGGGAATGATCCGGAGGGGGTTATCCTGTAATGTTCTGAGAGAGGTGCGACGCACTTTTCAAGCGCGTCGCACCTGGAGTTATTAATCATCAAGCTCTCGTATCTTTTTTCGCGTTTGTTTCTTTTGTTTGCGCTGCCGTTTTTGGGACAGCCGCTTTTCCACGGCCGTCCGGCTGGGCTTAGTCGGTTTGCGTTTTTTGCGTTTGACGAGGGCGGCGGCCAAGAGGGCTTGGAAGCGGGCGACGGCCGTTTCCCGATTCCGGTGTTGGCTGCGTGACTCCTGCGCATCAAGGCGCAGAACCCCCTGTTTATCCAGGCGGGTCGCCAGCTTTTTCAGCAGACGTTGGCGGGTTTTCTCATTCAGGCTGGGCGATTGGGCCACATCAAACAACAGCGTCACCCGCGTGGCCGAGCGGTTGGCGTGCTGACCGCCCGGCCCGCTGCTGGCGCTAAAACGGAATTCCAATTCGGCCGTTGGAATACTAAGATGTTGGTTAATAACGATGGTTTCATCCATGCCTTGATTGTACCAGACCTGACAGCCTGACCACTTTTGGTTACACTCCGTTTATGCAACTCGTTAATCAATACTCTGCGCTGTTTTCCCTGATCTTACCAGTGGGGCTGCTGGCAACGGCCGTTGTCTGGCGTCATCATCCCCTTCGCAGCCGGATCGTGGGCGGCTTCGGCCTGTTGCTGCTGGTTTTCATCGGCTACTTCCTGATCCAGCCGGAAGCTGATGCAGTGGCTGTCAATGAAGTGGAAAGGCTGTTGACCGCGGCGGACGGACGGCCGCCGGACAATCGTCCGCTGTTCCTGTACCTCTACTCTGACTATTGAGCGGCCTGCCTGCGGGCCAAACCCATCGTGGATGGGTTAGAAGCAGAGTGGGGCGAGCAAGTGTACGTGGTGCGCCTCAACGTCCACGATAAGGGCGTGACGCCCCTGCTCCAGCGACTCAACTTCCGCTTTACGCCTACCTTCATCCTGTTCGATGGCGAAGGGCAGGAGGCGTGGCGCACTACCGGCATCGTGAATCCTGACGAAGCCAGCCAAAAGGTAACCGGCTTGCCGTGACCATGCCCAATCAAAAATCAAAAATCCAAAATCCAAAATCCCGCCACGTCCACCTCTTTTTCATGGACGGCGTGGGCATGGGCGGGGACGACCCGGCGGCGAACCCGTTTGTGACGGCCGCACTCCCCTACCTGACCGGGTTGTTTGGGGAGAATTGGTTTTTTCCCAACGGCCGTCTCACCACCCCTCGCGCCAGCCTCATCCCCACCGACGCTAACCTGGGCCTGCCGGGACGGCCGCAATCCGCCACCGGGCAGGCCGCCATCCTCACTGGCCGCAACGCGCCCCAACTGGTCGGCGAGCATTACGGCCCCAAACCGAACCCGGCCGTCGCCGCCGTCATCCGGCAGGGGACGTTATTTCACGATGTGGTCGCTATCGGCGGACGCGCCGCGCTCATCACCCCCTACCCCCAACCCTATTTCGACGCCATCGCCAGCGGCCGGCGGCTGCTCTCCAGCGTGCCCCTGGCCGTCACCGACGCCGGTTTGCCTTTGATGACGGCCTATGATTTGCGAAACGGCCGTGCCGTCAGTCCCGGCTTCACCGGCGCCGGGTGGCGGGACCACCTGGGCTACAGCGACATCCCCCTCATCACCCTGGCAGAAGCCGGGCAGCGCATCGCCGCCATCGCCCGCGAACACCATTTCAGTTTCTTTGAACATTGGCCCAGCGACCGCAGCGGGCATCGGGGTTCGTTGGATGCGGCCGTCAGCCACCTGGAAATGCTCGACGAAGCCATCGGCGGCTTGCTGGCGGCGTGGGATGACGAACATGGCCTGCTCATCATCACCAGCGATCACGGCAACATCGAAGACAAGTCCCAGCGCCGACACACCCGCAACCCGGTTCCCACCATCCTAGCCGGCCGGGGGCACGCCGAATTTGCCGCTCAGATTCACGATTTGACAGATATTGCGGCCGCAGCGCGTCAATTCCTCGGCCTGAACCAACAGTCAACAGCTAACAACCAACAGTTAACAGTTAACCCAAGAGGTGAAACATGAGTATCGGTTCTGAACAATTTCGGGACGCCCTGCGCCATTTTCCGGCCGGGGTGACGATTGTGACCATGAAAACGAAGGATAGCGAGGTGCGGCATGGCCTGACGGTATCCGCCTTCTCCTCCATCTCGCCCAAACCGCCGCTGATCATGGTGGCGATTGACCACCGCGCCAATGCGTACAAAATCATGGAACAGGAAGGGACAGTGTTTGCCGTCAATATCCTGGCCCAAGACCAGATGGAGTTATCCAATCGGTTTGCCTGGATTAAGGATGAGGATCGGTTTGCACAAGGGGATTGGGGCACGGCCGTCACCGGCGCGCCCATTCTGCAAAACGCCCTGGTCTGGCTCGACTGCACCATTTTTGCCCGGCACAACGTCGGCGACAACACCCTGTATCTGGGCCAAGTTCAGGCCAGTCAAGTCAACCGCCCCGAAGAGCCGCCGCTCATCTATTGGAACCGGGGATACCGGCAGCTAAAGTTAGGGGATGATTGAAATGAACAATGAGAAATGAGCAATGAACAAGTTATTCGTTGTTCATTACTCATTGTTCATTATTCATTACTCATTATTCATTACTCATTGTTCATTACTCATTGTTCATTATTCATTACTCATTGTTCATTACTCATTATTCATTACTCATTATTCATTACTCATTGTTCATTACTCATTGTTCATAGCTCATCCTGGCCGCCGCCCATTCGTACAACTGCTGATACCCCAACGCTGACCGGCGCCAGGAGAAATCCCGGATCATGCCGTTGCCTTGAATTTGCCGCCAGCTATCCTTGTCCACATTGAAAATATAAATCGCGCGTTGCAGCGCCTGCCAAAAATCCTCTGTGGCGTAATTGTGGAAGGTGAAGCCGGTGATGCCGTCCTGCACCGTATCCGCCAGGCCGCCGGTGGCGCGCACCACCGGCACGCTGCCATAACGCATGGCGATCATTTGCCCCAATCCACATGGCTCAAACAAGGATGGCATAAGGAACAAATCACTCCCGGCATAAATAAGCGGGGCCAGACCAGCGTTATAGGCCAAAAATGCGGTCATTTTTTGCGGATGCTGGCTGGCCAGATGGGCAAACATCCGCTCATACTGCGCCGCCCCGGTCCCCAGCGCGATGAACTGCGCTTCCCCGGCGTAACCGTTCATCAGCAAGTGGACGACATGGCCGGTGATGTCCATCCCTTTTTGCCAATCCAGCCGGGAGATCATAGCCACCAGGGGGATGTCGTCCCGTAGGGGCAGACCCGCTTTTTCTTGCAGCGCGCGCCGGTTGGCGGCACGGCCGTCCATCTGCCCCACCCCATACGTTTGCGCCAATCGCGTATCCGTTTCTGGATTCCACACGGCCGTGTCCAACCCATTGAGAATGCCAAACAAATCCCCCTGCCGGTGACGCAGCAACCCATCCAGACCGGCGCCGCCATCAGACGTCATAATCTCGCGGGCGTAGGTAGGGCTGACCGTGTTCACCAACGTGGCATGGAAAATGCCCCGCGCCATAAAATTCACTTCCCCATACCCTTCTTCCCGCAGCGAATGGGTGCAAAGCTGAAGATAGTCAAAAATATCCCAGCTCGTTTTGCCCTGGTGCGCCAGATTGTGAATGGTGAAGACAGACGCCATCTTTTGAAAAGCGGGATGCCGTTGCCCGGCGGTCGCCAGCCAGGTGACGGCCGGGGCTGCGTGCCAATCATGCGCATGAACCAGATCCGGCCGCCAAGCCAGCGCCAACGTCAATGCCAGCGCCGCCCGGCTGAAAAAGGCAAACCGGTACGGGTCGTCGCCATACCCATACGTTTGGGGGCGAGCAAACAAATTGCGCTCGGCGATGAAATAAACCGGCACATCGCTGTCCGGCAGACGCCCCTGGAAAACGCCGGCTTCTATCAAACCGGAGCCGGTGGGCACGCGCAGCGTATGCGGCATAGGGGTCACGCCCTCAACCCCGCGCTCAATCGGCAGATAGGCGGGCATGACCACCCGCACATCATGCCCCAGCGCCCGCAGCGCTTTAGGCAAAGAACCGGCCACATCGCCCAGACCGCCCGTTTTGGCGAAGGGGGCGGCTTCAGCGCTGATGAACAAAATTTTGAGCGAATTTGTCATACCCTCACCATCATTTACCGCCAGCCCACCCCACAAACAGGATGACGGCCGTCCCCGCCAACGCCGCCCCAAACAAAAAGGGAGCCTGGGGGCCGAATCCGGGCCAGGAACCGACGCCCTGCCACAGTATACCGGCGATCAAGCTGGCCGGTAAAGCCGCCAATCCCACCGCCGCGTTGTACACGCCAAACGCCGTTCCCCGCTGTGCCTCTGGCGCCAGATCGGCTACATACGCTTTAGCCGTGCCTTCAAAGGCGGCGTAGTAAATGCCATACAACGCATAGAGCAGCCAGATGTGGACGGCGGTTCTCGCCAGGGCAAAGCCGAGATAGAGCGCCCCATACACCAGCCAGCCGCCGATGATGATTGGGCGACGGCCGTATCGATCTGACAGCGATCCCATTTTGCCCGACAAAGCGGCATACACCAGGTTAAACGCGGCCAGCATCCCCAAAATGGCGACGATGCTCAATCCCCGCTCCTGCGCCCGCAAAATCAGGAAGGCGTCGGCGGAATTGCCCAGGGTAAACAGGATGATGATGAACAAAAAGCGGCGAAAACGGCTGTCGAATTCTTTTAACGACAGCCGGGGCCGTTTTCGGGGACGGGTGACGGCCGTTTCCTGCACCCCGATAACTAATGCCGCCACCGCCAGCCCGCCGGGCACGATGCTCCACAACACCACTCGCTGGAACGCCGTCCGGCTCAAAGCCAGGCCATTCGATTGCACCAGCCACACCACTGCCAGGGCGATGAGGATGCCCAGCATGGCCCCCGCTGTGTCCCCGGCCCGGTGCAGGCCATAGGCTCGTCCTCGCTGCGCCGGGGTGATGCTGTCGGCGATCAACGCATCGCGCGGCGCGGTGCGGATGCCTTTGCCCACTCGGTCAGCGAAGCGCACGCCGAGGACGGCCGTCCATGACCCGGCCCATACCAGTAGCGGCCGTACCAGCGCCGAGAGACCATACCCGGCCGCTGCCAACTGTTTGCGGCGGCCTAATTTATCCGAAATCCAACCAAAATATACTTTGAGTAAACTGGCCGTCGTTTCGGCAATGCCTTCAATCAGGCCAATCGTCGCCGCGCGCGCGCCCAGCACGTTGGCCAAAAACAGGGGCATCAAGTTTAAGACCATCTCGCTGGCGATGTCGTTGAGAAAACTGGTGGCAGTCACTGCCCAGATGTTACGTGGCAGTGATTTTTGTGAGGGAGGTGTTTCCGTTATCATTTTTTTCTCCTGATGCCGGGATTATCACGCCATTTACCAAAGGCGGCAATTAACAATTAGCAATTAACAATTAGCAATTAGCAATTAGCAATTCATTATTCCTCCCCCCTGTTGTACAATAGAGTTAATGCGTGCATATTTGGAAACCAGGAGACAACCATGAGTATTCGTCGAATGCTGCCCTTCATCCTCATCAACATCATCGTCTCCGCCGCCGTGGTGCTGGCGGTTCTGTTTTGGTGGGAGCGGCGGCAGGCGGAAACGGCAGAACCGACGCCGCCGGCCGTCATTGAAGTCACAGCGCCGCTGGCAACGGCCGTGCTCGACCTGGCCGCGCTGCCCACCGACACGCCGGAGCCGGAAGGCAACCAACCGCTCATCCACATCGTCAAAGCCGGCGAAACGCTGGGCAGCATCAGCCAATTCTATGAGGTAGATTTAGAAGACATCATGACGGTGAACGGGATCGGCAACCCTAACTTGCTGTCGGTGGGGCAAGAACTGGAAATCCCGATTGGCGGCATTCCCACACCCACGCCGCCGCCCACAGATACGCCGGCCCCGGCCCAAATCCCCTCGCCCATCCCCACCGAAGATTTGTCCGGGAACGGAGAAGTGATTGTGGAGATCACGGCCGTCACCGGCAGCGGCCGTCTCGCCGAAGAAATCGTGCAAATCACCAATCGGGGCGGTCAACAAATCGCTCTGCTGGGTTGGCAGCTCGCCGACGCCGATGGCTTTGTCTATACTTTTGGCCCCGTTACTCTTTTTGGGGATGGGGCAGCCATTCAACTGCACACCGAAACGGGCATAGACACCCACGCTGACTTGTTTTGGGGGCTGGAAACGCCCATCTGGGCCAGCGGCGAGCTGGTCACTTTATCCGATGCCGATGGTAACACTCAGGCTACTTATCAAATTCCGTAATACCAATTGACAATTAATTGGAGGTTCATCATGCGTGGCTTGATTGATAAAAAGGGAGAGCAATTCGCTTACGTTGAAGGCGCCGCTTTATACACATTAGACGGAGAGTTGACGGGCCGCATCAAAGGGGATTTCGTCATTGACCTGGCCGGTAACAAGGTCTGGCGCATTGTGGGCGATGGCGTCTATTCCCTAGACAGCATGGAAACAATCGGCTTTTTCAGCGGCGAGAAACAAGAGCAGGGATGACAGGGTAACAAGGTGACAGGGTGATGGGGTGGTTTCATCCTTCATCCTTCATAATTCAAAGCAAGGAGGTTTTATGCGATTAGGCGCACATATGAGTGCGGCCGGCGGCGTTTACACCGCCTTTGCTCGCGGCCAGAAGGCTGCCTGCGAGACCATTCTGGTGTTTACCAAGAGCAACCGGCAGTGGAAAGCGAAACCATTGGCCGATGAAGATGTCCAGAATTACCGGGAGGCGGCCGCCGAACATAGCGGTATTTTCCCAACGGCCGTTCACGCCAGCTATCTGATTAACCTCGCTTCCCCCAAGCCCGATTTGTGGCAGAAATCCCTCGACGCGCTCAAAATCGAAGTGGAGCGCGCCGGGCAGCTAGGCATCCCCCTGCTCGTCTTCCACCCCGGCTCCTACGTCACCGCCGATGAACAAACCGGACTGGATAACATCGTCCGCGCTTTGCAGCAGCTTTTGGCGGATACGGCCGATTCCGCCCCCGGCGTGACAGTGTGTCTGGAAACAATGGCCGGGCAGGGTACCAACCTGGGGCATCGCTTCCAGCAGTTGGCCTATTTGCTGGAAAACGCCGGGCCATCGGAACGGATGGGCGTCTGCTTCGACACCTGCCACGTCTTCGCCGCCGGATACGACATCCGCACCCCGGAGGCGTATGCAGCCACGATGTCTGAATTCGACCGGGTGATCGGCCTGGAACAGATCAAATGCTTCCATTTCAACGACAGCAAATTTGAGTTGGGCCGGCGCAAAGACCGGCACGCCCACATCGGCGACGGCTTCATCGGCGGGGAAGGATTCGCCAACTTCCTCAACGATCCGCGCTGGGCAGAGTATCCGGCCCACCTGGAAACACCCAAAACGGAAGAGGATGAGGACGGTAACGAGATTGAAATGGATGTGGTCAACCTGGCAACTTTACGCAGCTTAATCAAATAGGAAGGTTGTAGAATGGTAACATAAATATTACTATTACTATTGATTTATGGCTGTTGCCAGAAATTTTAGGGACACAATTCAAGAACGTGTTAAATATGACGACGCATTTGCTACAGCGTTGCTAGCAGGCTGTCGGAGAATGATTTAATGGATACACGGATGATACGGATCTAACGGATTTACACGGATTTTCCCTTATTTTATCCGTGAAAATCCGTCCAATCCGTTCTACCCGTGTTGCTATTTCGACTCTTCCGGCAAGCGAGCAAACCGTTAGCCAGCTAAATCGCCTTAAAATTAACATTAGTTTTGAAATTTAACTGACACTTCGAGCAACAAAATGAGGAAAAGACGCTCGCCGCTCATCCTGCAAGATGTCGTCTATTTCCAGCCAATGCATCCCCTCCCACAAATAGACATCCAAATCCACGCGCAAATCGTCGCTGACGACGACGCCTTCGGCGCGTAAGCGATCCGCCTGTTCGTTGCCGCTATGTTCCGGGTTGATGATGCTGATGCGTCCCTGACTGTTGATCACCCGCTGCCAGGGCACGCCGTGATCTTCTTTGTCCTTGAGGGCGCGCAGGGCATACCCCACCGCTCGCGCCGCCGTGGGCCGGCCCAACATGCGCGCCACACGGCCGTAACTCGTCACCTGCCCCCGCGGAATCCGGCGCACCACCGCATAAACCTGTTCGTAAAAATTGGAAGCGCTCACCCCGACATTATAATGAGAAATGAGCAATGAACAATGAGCAAACAGATTTGTTCATTGCTCATTTCTCATTGTTCATCCCCCCCCCGCCCACTTAAAACTCGCCAGCAAAAACGCCGGAATCCAGGCCCACATAGCGTACAACTCCCACATGTGCCCCAAATACCCCAGATTCGCCAGCGCCACTTCCCGCTTCCGCATAATCTGGCCGATGTATTTCCAGTTAAACGGCGGCGCTTGCGTTCGATATGGCCCTTCCTGCACAAAGAGCCAGGCGATGAGACCGCCCGCCATCGCCAGCCCCGCCGCCAGATACAACACCAGCCGCCAATCGCCCACCCCGCCAAAAACATGCCGGTGAGAAAGCGTAGCAGCAGGGCGGCGGCCAGCCCGTCGGCCACAGCCGGGATGAGCGCCGTTGCCAGCCCAGCCAACAGCGAGGCGGCGGTGAAAAACCAGCGGGCCGGGATGCGGTCGGCCAGGTTGAGAACCGCCGACGCCAACGCCCCCGCCACAAAGCCGATCTGCACCGACATCGTCAGCCAGGCACGGCCGCCATCGCTCAGATTCCACGCTTCGGTGAGGGCCGGCACCACCGCCGACGCCGAAAACCAGACAGCCATCCCCAGCATTTCGGCCAGGGAAAGCAGCCAGAGGGTGCGCCATTTGTGAGGGGAGGGGGTTGTGGTCATGTGCGTCTCTTTAATTGCCAATTGTCAATCGTCAATTATCAATTGCTAATTGCTCGTTGCTTCTCATTAGACGCACAAACCGGGGTCAGGCTTACGGGGTTTGGCTGGCGGCGGCTTTGTCTAGCAGCCAGGTGAGACGGCCGGTGTGGGGTTGAATGCGGGCGGCGGGGCATTGGATGGGGTCGGGTTTGGGGGCCAGCACGGCCGTCAACGCCGCCGCCTTATTCTCCCCCGCCACCAGGAAAATAACGTGGCGGGCGTCGTTGAAAACGAGGGGGGTGAGGGTGATGCGGTGGGCGGGACGGCCGTCATAATCGGCAGTGACGGCGATGACGGGCTGACTGGTTTCTGCCGGCGGAATCGGGCCGGGGAACAGGGAAGCGGTATGCCCGTCGCCGCCCATCCCCAACAAAACCAGGTCGAATCGAGGCCAGACACGGCCGTCTTCGGCAAATTGACGCAGGAGATGAGCGTAATGGGTGACGGCCGTCGCCGCCGCTGATTCGCCCAGCACCCGGCGATAATTTTTGCCAGGAATGAGTAAATGCTCCCGCCATAGCTGCGCCACCTGCCCATAATTGCTGCCCGGATCATCAGGCGGAACCAGCCGCTCGTCCCCCCAAAAGAGATGGGTTTGCGCCCAGGGCACGGCCGCGCGATACGGCGATTGGGCCAGCAGTTCATACAACCGTTGGGGTGTGCCGCCGCCGGACAGCGCCGCCAAAAAACGGCCGCGCGCCGCTACCGCCGCCCGCGCTATCTGGGCAAACATCTCCGCCGCCGCCCGGCTCAAGCTCTCCTTGTCAGGAAAAACCTGAATGTCCATTTTGGATTTTGGATTGCGGATTTTAGATTTCATCCTTCATCCTTTGCATCGCGTACTCCGCCGCTCCCAACAGCCCGGCATGGGGATGGCAGATGACGTAAATGGGCATATCGGCCAGAATGTCGCTGAAGCGGCCTTTGCGTTGAAACTGTTCCCGGAAAAACGGCCGTTGCAACTGCGATAAAATTCGGGGCGGAATGCCGCCGCCGATGTAAATGCCGCCGGTGGACAAAACCTTGAGCGCCAGATTGCCGGCCTCATCGGCCAAAATGCTGATGAACAAATCCAGCGCTGCCAGCGCCATCGGTTCCTCTTCTTCCAACGCCGCCGCAAAAATGATCGGGGTCGGGTCTTCGGCGGCGGCGACGGCCGTGTCCAGCCAACCCGGTACGGCAAAACAGCCGCTGTCGCGCAAAAACGCATACAGATTGGGAACGCCGCTGCCGGAGCAAACCCGCTCGTAGCTGACGTGATCAAATTGGGTTTGTAAGTAAATCAGCAAATCGCGCTGCGCGGCCGTCGTCGGCCCAAAAGAGGCATGTCCCCCCTCGGACGGATGCGCCTGGTAGGTACGGCCGTTCCAGGTCAGGAACGCCTCGCCCAACCCGGTTCCCGGCGCAATCACCGCTATCGCTCCGTCCGCTTCCGCTTCACCCGGTTTTAACGTCGCCAGATCATCCGGCTGCAAATGGGGCACGGCATTAGCAATCGCCTCTAAATCATTCAGCAAAAACACCCGCTCAATGCCAAAAACGCGCGCCAGTTCGGCGGCGTCAATCACCCAGGGCAAGTTGGTAATTTCGGCCCGGCCGGCCACCACCGGCCCGGCCACGCCAAAGCTGGCCTGGGCGATCTGGTTTTGTTCAGACGGGGTGAGGAATTGGGCGATGATGGCGGTTAGAGAATTATACGCATCACTGGCAAACCGGGCTTCGCGCAACGGCCGTCGCGCCCCCTGCGCCGGATCAATCAGAGCCAGCGCTGTTTTTGTGCCGCCAATATCACCCGTCAACAACATGCCCAAAATCGCCTGTAGGCGTTAAGAAAAACATTTTGGGTTTATTTCCGGAGTCGAGGCTTTAGCCGGTCGCCTCCCGGCTAAAGCCTTAACTCCGATCCAAAAAAATTATGGTTCTCTGAGGAATTGTGGGGTAAAAGTTAAGCATATATAATTTCAAGATGGCAAAAACAATACAATTCACGGAAGATGATCGCAAACATTATGCTGTGTTAACCAACA
>JAJRVV010000008.1 GCA_024277135.1 Chloroflexota bacterium
CGGGCTGCCGGATCACGTAGCGGCCGTTACCTTCAACCGGCTCTGTGCCAGCGGCCTCAACGCCGTCAACCAGGCCGCCCGCGCCCTCAAAATCGGCGAAGGGGAGGGATTTGTGGCCGGCGGCGTAGAAAGCATGACCCGCGCCCCCTACTCCTTCCCCAAAAATCCCCGCGCTTTTGGCCCGCCCGGCAACATCACCGGCTATGACACTACCCTGGGCTGGCGCTACCCCAACCCCAAAATGGAAGCGATATTCCCTCTGGAAGCGATGGGGCAAACGGCAGAAAACATCTACGAATTAAGCTGCGCCGGAGACCTGGAAGGCGGCCAAATCAGCCGCGAAGAGCAGGACGCCTTCGCTCTGGAAAGTCAGCGCCGCGCCTGTGAGGCTATCAATAACGGCCGTTTCCAGGCAGAAATCGTCCCCGTCACCATCCCCCAGCGCAAAGGCGACCCCGTGGTGGTAGATACAGACGAACATCCCCGCATCCGCAAGACGGACAACGGCTACGAGTTGGCCACCAGCATGGAGCAGCTAGCCAAACTACGCCCAGCCTTCCGCAAGGGCGGCACGGTGACAGCCGGTAATTCCAGCGGCCTGAATGATGGCGCGGCCGCTTTGGTCTTGATGACAGCCGAAAAAGCGGAACAACTGGGACTCAAACCGATGGCCCGCTGGATTGCTTCTGCTGCCGCCGGGGTAGACCCGCGCGTCATGGGTCTCGGCCCCATCCACGCCACCCGCAAAGTGTTGCAGCGCGCCGGATTGACTCTGCACGATATGGATTTGATTGAGCTAAACGAAGCGTTTGCCGTACAATCACTGGCGGTCATCAACGAACTGGGTATGAACCCGGACATCGTCAACGTCAACGGCGGGGCCATCGCCTTGGGCCATCCCCTCGGCTGCTCCGGCGCCCGCATCCTCACCACCCTCCTCCACGAGATGAAACGACGCAAAGCGGCAGGCCAACCGATGCGCTACGGCCTGGCTACCTTGTGCGTTGGCGTCGGCCAAGGGGAGGCAACAGTGATTGAGTTGTTGTAATTGACATAACCGCCTAAATAAAGCATACTTTACCCAATCGTCACTCATCAATCGAAAATCAAAAAGGAGGAATTTTTATGACAGATACAATCGTACACGGGCTGCACGAGAATGCCCGTATCCGGCCCAATGCCCCGGCTTATTACGAGAAAATCGGGGATAACTGGGTACCCACATCCTGGGAAGAATACACACAGCAAGTGCGTCAGGCAGCCCGCGCCCTGACAGCCCTGGGTCTCGGCCCCGGTGACAACGTTTCCATTTTGGGCTTTAACCGGCCGGAATGGGTTATCATGGACCTGGCCAACATGCTTATTGGCGGCGCACCGACGGGCATCTACACGACCAATTCGCCGCACGAATGCCAGTACATTATTAAACATGCGGGAACAAAGGTTGTGCTGGTGGAGAGCGAGCATCAATGGGAAAAAATCGCCCAGGTGCGCAGCGACGTGGGTTCTCTGGAACGTATTGTGACAATGCGGGGTGTGCAGATTGACGATGAGATGACGCTGGATTGGGACAGCTTTCTGGCGTTGGGCGACGAGGTGGAGGAATCGGTCATTGATGAGCGGATGGCGGCGCTGGAAGATGACCAGTTAGCCACGCTTATATACACGTCGGGCACAACGGGGCCGCCCAAAGGGGTGATGCTCTCGCACAAGAATCTGGTACGCACGGCCGTTAATGCTGGCGATCTATTCGACATCAAACCGGCGGATACAGTCGTATCCTATCTGCCTCTTTCCCACATTGCCGAGCAACTGCTCACCATTCACGGCCCGTCCGCCAACGGCTATGCCGTCTACTTTGCTCAATACCCGCCCCAGGATTACCTCGTCAGCAATTTACAGGAAGTACAGCCCACCCTCATTTTTGGCGTACCGCGCATCTGGGAAAAATTCCAGGCCGGCGTGGCCGCAACCTTAAGTCAGGCCACCGGGACAAAAGCCAAACTGGTCAACTGGGCGCAAAATGTGGGCAGCCAGGTCACAGAGCTGCGCAATCGCAGTGAAGAACCGTCCGGCATGTTGGCGATGCAGTACAAACTGGCAGACAAATTGGTATTCAGCAAGGTCAAAGCCGGGTTGGGGTTAAATCGCGCCCGCGTCCAGTTTACATCCGCCGCTCCCATCTCCCCGGAAATCCTCCTTTTTTTTGCCAGCCTGGATATTAATGTGATGGAAGTGTATGGGCAGTCGGAAGGGACCGGCCTGACAACAGCCAATGTGCCGGGGGCCAACAAGGTAGGCACAGTAGGCCGCGCCTGGCCGGAAACAGAGGTGAAAATTGCCGACGACGGGGAGATTGTCCTGAAGGGGCCAAACGTCTTTCTGGGCTATTTCAAAGACCCGGAAGCGACGGCCAGCGATTTACAGGACGGCTGGCTGCATTCCGGCGATTTGGGGGAGATGGACGAAGACGGCTACATAACAATTGTCGGCCGCAAGAAAGAAATCATCATCACCTCCGGTGGCAAAAATATCGCGCCGAAAAATATCGAGGCAGCGCTGAAGGATATTGACCTCATTGCCCAGGCGGTGGTCATTGGCGAGCAGCGCCGCTACATCACGGCGCTGCTGACGCTGGATGAGGAACACGCCGTACAGTTTGCCCGCGAACACGGCCTGGAAGGGAAAACGCTACACGATAACCAGGTGGTAATTGATTACGTGCAGATGCAGATTGACGAAAAAGTAAACACCTTGTTTGCCCGCGTGGAACAGGTGCGTAAATTTACCATCTTGCCCCGCGATTTTACGGTGGAAGACGGGGAACTCACGCCAACGCTCAAGATTAAGCGGCGGGTGGTCAATGAACATTTTGCGGAAAATATCGAAGCGATGTATGAGGAATAAAATCATGGGTCATTGGAAATTATCCAATGACCCATGATTTGACCTCACCTTCCCCAACCCAGTGTCTACGAAGATGAGGTTGCCACCTGTTGTGAATTAAACGCCGCCTGGCTGTATTCTCGCACAAATTGCCCTGCAGCGTCACGTTCTACAATTCGCACCCAGTTGTTGGCAATATGAACACGGCCTGAGCGGGCAGAAAATATCGCTGACCGGGGAACGGTTGTGGGGGGATAACGGCCGTAACTACATTGAACTCTCCTCCACCGAATTGGGCATGATAACCCCGCGTCTGACAGGCGATAATATCGTCATTTTCTACGCGCAGGACGAAACGGCCGAAGATCAAATTATTCTGGACACACAGCTAAAAACGTTATTGGTAAATGGAGACGGGGATACAATCTGGTCGCAGCCTGCCATTCTCTCTTCCGAAATGACCAGCAAGAGCAATCTAGAAGTAAACGTGATTGGAGAGCAGGAATGGATTGCTGTTTGGCAGGACGGCAGGAAAAACGGCAGCGAGGCAGGCCGTGACATCTTCATGCAAAACCTGCTCCTGCCAGGGTCAACCGAACAACCAGAACCAGCGCCGCCGCGACGATTACCGCGAGGTATTGGCCCAGCCCAATGCCCATGCCCAGCGCCGCTGCCAGCCAGACGGCTGCGGCCGTCGTCAGGCCGACAACGCTGTTCCGGTAACGCCAAATCATGCCCGCGCCCAGAAAGCCAACGCCGGTAACAATGGCGGTGGCAATACGCCGCGGGTCCCCTTCGCCAACCGCGAAAATGCCTGAATAGATGGTGAACAACGTCGAACCCAGACAGATCAGCATCATCGTGCGCAGCCCAATACCGGTATGATACTCGCGCTCGACGCCGATCAGCCCCCCTATGAGCGCAACCAGAAACAGCTTCAAAATCATCTCATCCATGATCACCCAGATAATTTTCCAGCCATATGGCGTCAATGCTGGCTTCGGAAGTCAGCCCGCTTTCCACACGCAGTCGTGTCCACTTCATGATCCATCTGCGGTTGGTGGGCGGCCTTTGGGCGCGTCGTGCGCTGAAATGCGCCAGAAGCAGGGGAACAAGGCGGCCGCGCCAGGGTTGGTCATAAATAGAGGCGCGGCCTTTGCTTTGCTCATGTTAGGGTGTTATATCACCCTCCGGCAGGCCCCGGGGGCGGCACTTCCACTTCCAACGGGTCGTGCTTATGCGCCGAAACCTTCGGGTCGGTGCCGGGCATAATCTCGAAACGGTTTCCCATCAAATCCACCAGCATGCCTTCCAACTGGTCCAGCGCCTCGCGATCGCCGGCCAGCTTTGCCTTGCCAGCCTCGATTTGCTCGTCCATGCTGAGAATGCCCATCATGGTCTTTTCCAGGTCCGAACGGTTGATGGTAATCGTCAGATCAGGGTCTTCGGCCTGGAAGCCTTCGATGCTGGTCAGGGTGGCGTTGCTCAACTCGATCACAAATTTCTCACCGTTATCCGGCGTGACCAGATTGATGGTGAACGCATGCCCCTCGGCCTTTCGGCTGTCCAGACTGATGGACAGGTACTCCAGCCAGAGTTCGGTGGTCATGCCCTGAATGAGATCCGGACCGCCCTTGAGCGATTCCCCCTCGGGGA
>JAJRVV010000104.1 GCA_024277135.1 Chloroflexota bacterium
AGTTTGAACAAACCGTCGGCTGATAATTGTTTACGTACCTTCATATTCGCAATCCTCTGGCTTATTTACTGCTGAATGACAACTATTCTTTACGAAAACCGAGTTGCTATTCTATCACTTTTGTACCTGCGGGAATTGCTGGACCCGTGGTTTACGACAACAACGGTTCGCCAATCATCATGTCTAAGTCCCTCATGGGCCAACACGGCCGTTCCGACTTGAGACAATCATCGAGGAAGTTGAGATTGAGGTAAGTCTAAATCCCTCATGGGCTAACACGGCCGTTCCGACGATTTTCGGACCCACACTGAGGAAGCCGACTATATAGTCTAAATCCCTCATGGGCTAACACGGCCGTTCCGACCATAGGGGCTTGAAGGCAGACGGACGCGTTGGTGGTGTCTAAATCCCTCATGGGCTAACACGGCCGTTCCGACCCCTTAAAAGGGATGGTAGTTTCACCCAGAACTATGTCTAAATCCCTCATGGGCTAACACGGCCGTTCCGACCATAGGGGCTTGAAGGCAGACGGACGCGTTGGTGGTGTCTAAATCCCTCATGGGCTAACACGGCCGTTCCGACTTTACTGGTTATTTTACTCCCCATCATTGCCCTTTTTGTCTAAATCCCTCATGGGCTAACACGGCCGTTCCGACCCCTGGTCGTTTTGTCCGAGGATGCGGATGAGTTGAGTCTAAATCCCTCATGGGCTAACACGGCCGTTCCGACCGACGACCGCAGAAGCCGATGGACTGCCCGACTACATCGTCTAAATCCCTCATGGGCTAACACGGCCGTTCCGACATATTGCATCAAGTAGGTTCCGAGATGGAAAGCAAGTCTAAATCCCTCATGGGCTAACACGGCCGTTCCGACGCTGGAGAATGCGGGCATACCATTTTGGTTTCTAAGTCTAAATCCCTCATGGGCTAACACGGCCGTTCCGACAGTAGTTATCCACAGTGGGTACACGGCCGCAGACAACCCCCATTTTATCACAAAACGCCCCACCTGTGAACCACAAACCCACCCCATTTCTCCCAAAATCATCCACCCTTGCCCCACCACAATTACATTTGCGAGGGTCAGCAAAAGGTATGCCATTTTTGTGCCATTTTAATGTTCTACTCATCTAACTTTGCCCTATACCGCACCCTCATTTCGCCCTCAATCGCCCGATTTCGTCCCCAATCGTCCTCAGCGAGCCTCATTCGCCCAATGTCACCCACCTGCCACCATGAAACCCTGTTTTCATCAACCCGCATCTTGCTCTAAAATTCATCCCCGGAGGCAAAATAATGACCCAAACCAAGCCCTATTATCCAGTTCCCAGGCAAGACCCTCTCCCCTATTATACTCTCACCCCGCGCACCCTCGCCATTTGCCTGGCCTATATCCAACGCCATATTCCCCGACGGTTAAGCGGGCGACGACTCCTATCCCCCAGTCACCTCACCCGTCTGACCCAATGGATAGATCAGCCGGCCCCCGGCATACGCTCCATCCGCGCTCACCCCACACTCGCCGCGCACCTCACGCTCCTTATCGCCGCTGACCTGCTCGCCGTCGCCGAACACGCCCTCCATCCATCTCGTTCTGTCATGGAATGGCTGATCCTCTCGCCAGTAGCCCAGATTGACCGCCTTCTCCAGGCCATACGACATACAAAAACCTGGCCGGCAACAATAAACAGCCTCGGTTGGTCAGACATCTTGACGTTGGATAAAGTCGCTTATCTGGAACAGATGTTGATGCGCCAGCGAGAGACGCCGCCAGTCGCCGCTGCGCCCGCTGTCTGGCAAGCGCCCTCCAGTCCCGACGCCTGGGAACTCTCCTTACCCGGCGGATTACCTGTCTGGCTTCTTTTCGATCTCTTGCAACT
The DNA here is from genome assembly GCA_024277135.1 of Chloroflexota bacterium. Taxonomy (GTDB): domain Bacteria; phylum Chloroflexota; class Anaerolineae; order Promineifilales; family Promineifilaceae; genus JAJRVV01. Next base: position 1,883 of record JAJRVV010000104.1, read on the forward strand.
CGGCCAACGACTGCCCGATGGCAGCTTGCGCCTCACCCCGTTATCCATCGCCAGCCACCCCGTTTGCCATTATGGTTACGATCACATCCGCTGGCTCCTGGAAACAGCCACCCAAACACCATTACCCGCCGCCCAACAGCGCCAACTCCAATCCTGGCTGCGCCGCGCCCACGCCTACCGCATCCACGGCCCCCTCCTCAGCGTCGCCCGCCCCCAACATCTGCAAAAAATCTACCAGAACCGGCGGCTGCGCCCCTGCCTCCTGGAACAAATCAGCCCCCGCCACGCCCTCATCAACCCCGCCCTCATCCCCAAACTGCGCCGCTGGCTGGCCCGGCGGGGCTACCCCCTCAACCAACCGCCGCCCCCAGCCCCAACATCCGCCGCCCCGCCCCCCGCCAATTCAGAAGATCTCGACCTGCCCACCCATTGGTTCAGCCTGCGCCTCCTCCTCGGCCTGCAAAAATATCTGCCGCTCCCCCTGCCCGCCCCCGCCGCCCAACTCTTCCGCCTGGAGCAAACCCTGCCCCCCGCCGCCATCGCCGAATTAGAACAGTTAGCGCAGCACACCCTGCAGCAGCTAGACAACGTCATTCAAGGCCGCGACGCCTTCTTCCCCGCCCGCCAATCCCCCACCCCCCACCTCATCCACACCCTGCAAACCGCCATCGCCCACGGCAGCGTCCTGCACATCGCCTACCGCGCCGCCGCCTCACGCCAGGACAAATGGCACGCCATCGAACCCCTGCGCCTGGAATCCCGCGCCAACCTCGCCTACCTCCACGCCTACAGCCGCCGCGCCCAGGCCAACCGCACCTTCCGCCTGGATCGGATCACGGCCGTCAGCCACTCAGGGCTTGAGTCCTCCGAAGAAACCGCAGATTCCGCCGATGGCGCAGATTTTTCTCTCTAGATTTTTCTCTGTTCTCTGTGCCCTCCGTGGCTTTATTCAGAAGAGTCAGGGCTTGATACTAAAACCAGTTTTCAATTGTCAGACCGGTAAAGGGGCGGAAATCTTGTTCGTTGCGGGTGATCAGGACAAGGTCGCTTACAGCCGCCGTGGCTGCGATCTGCCCATCCGCAAAAGATGGCGGCTGTCCAATTTGCGCCAATCTGGCCCGTTCCCGACCAAACCATTCGGCGGCCGCAGCATCAAAAGGCACGATAGGCAGGGTAGGCCCAATGATGTTGAACAAAAAGTCGCCGACCCGTTCCTTACGCCTTGATTTAGGCAGCCGATGATAACCATACACCAGCTCATGCCAACTCACGGCCGCAATACCAATCTCATGTTTATACATTTGAAATTGAGCCAATACCCGTTGATTAGGCTGAGAGCGTTCCAGTTCAGAAATAATATTCGTATCCGCCAGATATTTTAACGCCATATCGTTTCTGCTCGCCCGGCGTCCTTATCACGAACACCTTCCCAAATATCCCCTTCAACATCCATCGCTTTTCCCGCCCATTGCTGACGAAACATCTGATAGCTGTGCCAAAACTCTTTTTGCTTAGCCGCGTCGCGCAAACGGTGGTATTCATCAATAGACAAGATAACAGCCACCGTCTTGCCTCGCCGCGTTACTTCCACAGCGTCCACTTTTTTCTCCACTCCCCTAACCAGCGCCGCAAAGCGGTTGCGCGCCTCAGCAATTGAATAACGATTTAACATCAAACTCGCTCCAAAATACCAGATTGGTTCGATCTTGGAGATTGAACCAATCTAACGATAGCCATCTACATAGCCATTATAAAAGATGATACCGCCTCCGGTCAAACTTTTCGCGGCATTTCCCGGCCTATACGATCGTGACATTCTCCAAATAACGCGCCAAATCCTTGCCCAGCACTGAAATGTTTTTCTGGCAATCGGCGCTCAACGGATAAAAGCGAACGCTCTCCCATTCCTTTTCATTCACCAGCGGTTTCAGTTTCTTTTTCAGCGCCGCCAATTTGCGTTTATCCAGATCACATTCAAACACGCTGTACTGCGCCCGGTAGCCATGCCCCTCCATGATCTTAGCCACCTTCGTCCGCCGCTTATTATCGCTGATATCGTAACTCACCACCACCCGCATATTTCACCTCATTTTCTTAATGCCGCCAACACCTGCGCCGCCCATCCATTCCCGGCGTTTGCCCGCGCCGGCGGCATCTGCACCACCCGGCCGCCAATCGCTTCCGCCGCCAGCGCATCCGCCAACCGGTTCTTATCCCGCGAGACATGGGTAAAAACCACCGCTTCAAAATCGGCCGCCGCCCGGCACGTCTCCTGGTGCAGCCGCTTCAACCGGACGCTGTGTACCCGGCTCAACCCCCGCATCTGCCGCACCACCACCTCCGAATCAGCCACGATCTCCACCTGGCGCGCGCCCAACTTCCGCGCCAACTCCAACCCCAGCAGCGCCGCCCGGTATTCCGCTTCATTATTCGTCATCCGCGCCATCTGCCGGCTCAGCCAGCCCCGGAATACCCTTCCGGCGTCCGCGCCACCGCCGCCGCCCCCGTGTGCCCCACGCCGGCAATCCCGCCATCCACAAATACCGTCAACCGTTTCATCATCTCTCCAGGGAGACCTGCGAGGTTTTCAAAACCTCGCAGGCCTTTCGTAACGCCGCCTCAACCTCCGCCACGCTCAACGCCGTCACCACCACATGACCGCTGTCCAACACCAACACCGACCGCCGCCGCCGTCCCCCGGTCAAAACCACAATCTTTTCCAGCGGGAGAGCGGCCAGCAGCCGCTTCATGGGCGCCGACTCGACCGGCGCTACAGCCACAACCCGCTCGATCTGCACTACACCTATATTTCCAATCGCAATCCAGCCCTTCATTTTCCGTATCCCGTATCCCGTATTCCGATTACCGCAGACGGTTCACGGCATCCGGCTCACCGCGCCTTCAGCGGCTCGTAAGCTGCCCGCTTGCCCTGCAACACCTGAGCCAATTGGCGTACTTGCAGCCGCATCGCTTGCAGCAGGCTCGTTTCGCCGCCCGGCCCGGCCATGGCATGATAAAGGCGCGTCTCCAGCCGGCTGCCATACGCCTTCAACACCAGGGAGACGCCCTGCTCACCCAATTCCACCGGCCGGTTGGGATTACCCGTTTTGTGGAAATCTCCCGGCCGCAGCGCGCCCCGGTTCACCAGTTCCAGCGCCATGGCGTCGGCCAGCAACGGCCGCCACTCTTCCATCAAGTCCAAAACCAGCGAGGGACGGCCGTAAACCACCTCATGAAAGAAACCTAAATATGGATCCAACCCCACCTGCTGCACGGCCGTCGTCATATCCTTGAGTAAAAGGGTGTAACTAAAACTGAGCAGCGCGTTGAACGGGTCTGGCGGCGGATAATACTGCCGCCGTTGAAACCCCCAACCCGGTTCCAACAGCGTACGCACCGCCGCAAAATAGTAAGCGGCCGCCTTGCCTTCAAAACCGCGCAAACTGTCCAGCCGAACCGCTGCCGGAGCCGCCTGTTTCATCTTCATCATGCCGGCCAAGGCCCGGTTAAACAACCGGGGATCAGCGGGAACGGCCGCCAGCCCTCGCCCTCGCTCCGCCAGCGAGCGCACCCGGCGCGTCTGCCGCTGCAGTAGCGCCCGCTGATTATGAATCTTGCCATCTACCACCGCCTTAGCCAGGGGCAAAGCGTACGCTTCCCGGCTCAATAACTGCATCTGCCGCTGGCGCAGCCGCACCTGCTTGGAGCCGCTGCCCACCAGCCGCCCGCGAAACTTACCATAGCTGGACAGGTAAACCACATCAATATCCCGCGCCAACAGCGTCGCCGCCGCCTGGGTCGTTAGCTGCACATTACCCATCAATGTTACCTGCTCCACATTGACCAAGGGAAATTCATCCAACACCTCGCCATCCTTGCTGATCACCAGCCGGTCGCCATCCCGCCGCACCATCGCCCCTTGTTCCTTCACATAAATTGACGTCATCACCATCCTCCTTCATCCTTCTACTTCAACGACCCTAAGGTTTTTTTGAAAACCCTTAGGGTCTGAACGTTTCACTTCAGCTCATACATCTCATCCCGCACAAAAAACCAACCCACAAACTGAAACCCTTCCTCAAAATCGGTGATCCGCGTCTTTTGCGGGTGCATCCGTAACCCGATCCGTCCCAGATTAACCCTGGCCCAATAACGGGCGCTGCGCGCGGCCGTTTTGCTCCGGGCCAAAACCACAAAATCATCAGCAAACCGCACCAGCCACACGCCCCGCTTATGCATCGCCCGGTCAAACGGATGCAGATACACATTACACAACAGCGGCGAGATCGCCCCGCCCTGGCTGGTTCCGGCCACCTTGGGGCTGCCCGCCCAGGCGTTCCAGATTTCGGCGTTCAGCCAGCGCCCCACCAGATCGCGCACTGGGCCAGGCGCGCGCCACTGCCGTAGCTGCCCTAGCAGCCGCCGGTTCTCCATGCTGCCAAAACAATCCTTGATATCGGCGTCCAGCACCCAGCTCGCCCCCGCCTGTCGCGCCTTTTGGATCGCCTGCGCCGCGTCCCGCGTGGACAGGCCCGGCAGGAACCCATAACTGCAAGGCAGGAAACGCTTCTCAAAAATCGGTTCCAGGTAGTTGTACGCCGCCCGCTGCGCCACCTTGTCCCGCACCGTCCACAGCGTAATAGGCCGCCAACGGCCGCTCGGTTTGGGCACTAGGATCTGGGTCACTTTTTGCGGCCGGTAACGGCCGTTTTGCAGTTCAGCTTGCAGTGTCTTCAAATGATTATCCAGATGCCGTTCAAACTGGGCCACCGTTTCCCCATCAGAACCGCTGCGCCCCTTGTTAGCCCGCACCGTCAGCCAGGCGCGGCGCAAGGCGTCCAACGTAAACGCGCTCTGCCAGGCAGGGAAAGACGGCCGTTTCCCCCGCCACATTCATCGTCATCACCCGCTCCTTCATCCACGACCGGGATAATTTGCGCCGCCGTCGCCTCTTCCTTGCGTCCCGGCATCTTGTCCATCGCCCAGGCGCGCCAGAGATGGATCATCCGCCGCCACCGTTGCCGGCCGTGCTGCCAAAACTGGCGCAACGGAACCGTCGCCCCCGCCTCGTAATAACGAATCGCCGCCTCGCCAATGAGCAGCGTCGCCCCCGTCCCCAGCCCGCCGCTGACCGCCCAACCCAACACCGGAACCAGCTTGGCCGCACTCTGCGCCAGGTAGTTGAGGCCCAGATAACCGACCGCCGCGCCTACCGTTTCCCGGCCAATGCCGCCGCCCGGCGCGCGCCCATAAATCGCGCCCACCCGCATCACCACCCCCACATGCAGCATCGCCTGGAAGGGCAAATCGAGAAAAGGGATGGGCTGGGCGCTCATCAGCCCGGCCATCAGCGCCGACTGGCGGATGATGCGCCACGCCGTCAGGCGGCGCAGCCCGCCAATTTCCCGCCCCAGCGAGATGGCGGCGCGGGGGGCGGCGTCCAGCAGCGCCGGCAGCAGCGTCGTCTTCACATTCTGGCCGGTCATGGCGGAGATAGGGATGACGCGCATCCCCAACCGGCGGCTGGCGGTATGGACGGCCGTTTCCAGAGCATCAACCACATCACACTTATTCAAGGCCACTACCAACGGCCGCCCCGTCGCCCGCAGCCGGGCCACCCACCGATAATCCGCCTCCTGCACGCCGGCCGTGGCGTCAACCAGATAGAGCAGCAAGTTCGGATCCCCCAAAGTCAGCATTATCTTCTCCACCGACGGCAGCAGGCGGCCGCCCGACTGCCTATCTGTCGCCGGTAAATCAGCCGGCACAAAAGCCCCATACGCTTCCACGCGGACTGTGTCCGATTCAGGTTGCGACGTCTCCGGCCAAGCCGCCTGCCAGTCACGCAGCCGATTAAACAAGCAGCGCTTGCCGCTGCCGGGCGATCCCAGGATGCCGATGCGCGCCTGCCCTTCCTGCCGCACTTCCGCCGCCACCTGATCCCACTGCCAGACGTCACGCAGGTCGCCCAGAAGGCCGCCGCCCGCCGCCCCCGGCGTTGGGCTAAATTCCGCTCCTTCGGGAAATGATGGCGGGTCATAAGCTCCGCCATCCTGTTGATTAGCAAACCATTGCTTCATGCGTTACCTCCGTTGTATAGAATTCCTCTGCAACATTTGCGTCAACCGCGCAATTTATTTGTTCATTGCTCATTGTTAATTGCTCATTGCTCATTGCTCATTGCTCATTGCTCATTGCTCATTGCTCATTGTTCATTGCTCATTGCTCATTGCTCATTGTTCATTGCTCATTGCTCATTACTCATTACTCATTACTCATTACTCATTGCTCATTGCTCATTGCTCACTGCTCACTGCTCACTGCTCACCGGCCCCCGGCCACTGATCCAGCCCGCTGCTAAACGCATCAATCTGCCGCAGTTCGTCGGTGTACTGGCGCACCTGTTGTTTAAGTTCGCGCATGGCGTCATCCAGTTTGGTACGGCCGTCAGGAACGGCCGTGTAATAAGCCGTCAACGTTTCGATGGCTTTCTGTAACCCCAGCCGGGCAATTTGGCTGTCCACCCGATCCAGCGCCTCCCGCGCCAGCACCTCCTGCGCGGCCAGGGTTTTGATGGCGTTGCCCAGGCCATTTCCCAGGCGCACCGGGTTTTGCAACGGATCGCTGGGCTGGTAGTAAAAGTAAGTTCCCTGGCTGCGGATCAGACCAAAAATAGAACCGAGGGCAAAGGCCAACTCAGCCTGGTTTCCCTCGGCCAGGAAAGTGGGCAGCACATACAGGGGCGTCTGGCCGCGCATCCCATCCATCGCCGCCTGGTACTGGTCGTGCTGCGTCAGCGCCGACTGGGGGGCGCCAGCCACCACCACTAACGCCACCAGGCGGTAAGGGTCGTTGGTCGAGACCAGCATCGGTTCCTGGTCAAACAGGGTCTGGTTCCGGTCGGGTACGCCCATGACCTGCAAGCGCACCAGGTGGGCGCCGCCCTCTGGCAGACGCGCCCGCTCCACGCTCCAGGACGGCGTCGCCAGCCGGAACAACTGTTGGCGGCGCGCTGGCGGCGTCATCTCGCCGGCGCGTTCGGCGATGACGGTTTCAATGCTCATGCGCACAATAGGCGCAAAAGGCTGCGCCAGCGCGGCCAGAAGCGTGGCGGTTAACTGCTGGCCGCTTAACGCTGCCAACTGCAAGGGGGACGGCCGTTCAACATCACGTTCCCCGGCCGCCAGGTCGGCTAACGCCATCAGGTGTACCCGCACTGGCGCGTACCGCCGGTACAAATCACGCACATACGCCTCATCTGCCAGACCCAGGCGGGAGACGCCCCCGGTTTGCAAACGTCGCTGTTGTTCCCCGGCCGTCGCCGCTGCCTGGGCGCCGATGGCAACCAGCCGATCCATGAGCGTCTGCACCGCGCGCCCCAGACGCGCCAGCTCGCCTTGCAGTTCGGTCCAAACGCGCAGCTACGCCCGAAAAACAGCTTGCTGTATCTGCGCCTCGAAAAGAGCCTGCGCCGCCCGGAAAGTCCGCGTCAAAGCGTCACGAATACGCCCTTTCCGGCTGATGGGCAGGCTGGCCGCGGCTCGAACCAGGCTTGTTTCCGCCTGTTCTAGTTCGGTGGTATGGCGCGTCAGGTGTTCTTCCATGTCGGCCAATTGGCGGCGCATGTCGCCTATCCAACCGTTCAACGCAGCCTGCGCCGTTACCAAAACGGCATGGGTGTTGGGCAGGCTGTCGTCTGGCGCGAACAGCGTTTCATCCACCCAGGCGCGCCACTGTTCTTGCTGTCGCTGCCAAACTGCCAAACTGTTCTGTTCGATTTTCCCCAACATCGCTTCATTGACGCGAGTCTGGCCGTAACTGCGTATGTAGCCAGCCGCCTCGGCCGCCACCTGATCGGCCGGTTTTTCCCGCAGCCGGCCCGGTTGTTGCAACTCCAGGCGCAGTTCCCCTCCGCTCTGCGGGTCGCGTAACAAGGCGGGAGTTAACTGAACGCTGCTGACGGCTTGTAGTTCCCTGTCACAGCGGCCGGCCGTCTTCTCCTCGTCCGCCGGCCGTAACCAATGCCGCTGGATGAGGTCGGCCAGCAGCCAGCGGCTGCACAGCCCGGCCACGGCCGGGGCCGGGAATTCCAGGTAGCCCATCCCCAAACTGCCCAGGAAGGTGCCGTCGCCCTCCTCGGTGCGCCCAATCAGCGCCTCATCTACGTTGTCGAAGGCGTTGTCCCCTTTTCGCCCCAATTGGGAGACCATCTGCAAGAAGATGGCCTCGGCCGCCATCGCCGTCACTTCGTCAATGCCTGACCAGGTCTGGCCGCGCTCGTCCACGCCGTCCAGCACATAGTAGAGGTTGAAGGGCGAGTCGGGAATGGCAACGTCATGGCCGTCCGGGTAAACGGCGCGGAAGCTGCCTTAGACCATGTCATGATTCAATTCCTTCAACGCCGCCCCGGTGTTGGGGTACAGATTGGGGCCAGCTTCGGGAGGGAAGGCTTGCGGCAGCACGCCAATCCCGGCGATGTGGCTGAATTCGCCCTGGACGCCCAATTCATTAAATAGGGAACGAATGAGATAGGCTGCGTCCAGAAAAGTTCCTGAGCCGGTGCCGCCGGCCAGGCTGTTGCAGATGAAAACATTGACGCCCTGTTGCTGTACGGCCGTGTTGGCGCCAATGGTATCGCGTCCGGCCAGCCGCCAGATGGCCCGGCGCAGCTCGGTCATCAAGGTGGGGTAATGCCAGAGCAGCGCCAACAGCCCAAGGGGGCGGATTTGCCTGGCGCCATTACGCATGACGGAGGCTGGCAGGCGATGGATCACGTCGCCCAGCCGGTCGCGGATGGCGTGCAGATTATCCAGGTTGCGCACGATGCTGGGGACGGACAGACCGCCGATGTTGTGAAACTCGGAGCCGGACTCTAACCGCACCAATCGTCCGTTCAATTGCACGGCAACCGGCTCTTCGGCGGTATCAAATACCAGCAGCCGTACCTTGCGCCGCCACGCCCGGCCGTACCGTTGCACCAGCAGCGCTTTGAGGGCAACGGCCGTCAACTGGCCCGTCCCACCGAGAAAGACCAGCAGTGTTGGCCGCATCTGGCGCAGCACGTCTGTTCCGGCGCTCGCCGTCACGTCTTTCCGCCAGCGGGCTAAATCACCTGATAAATGAGCCGGTTTTTCAGTCAACATGTTGCATACACTCCCTGGCGCAGGACGGCGGACAATTTTTGTCAGGAGATTGGCTGTCGCCGTCCTGCGCCTGTCGAAAGCAGTTTTTCTCATGGCCGTATCAGGCCATAAAAAGCAAAAAAATAACCCGCGTTTGGGCGCGGGTTATTTTTCAACAACCTGTGTTCAAATAGGGAGGCTGGCTACTCGTCGGACAGTAACTGGTTAAGGAAAGGGGCGAGGTCGCGCAAGAGGACGATCTTGACATGCCGAGGCCAGGGGTGCAGGCGGCGGGTGGTATATTTGCTCCGGTAAAATTTGCGCGCCATTTTGGTAATACGGTTCGTCACCGGGGTTTCCGTCAATCCAACAGCATCGCCGATTTTCCGATTCCCCCACCCTTTGGCTGCCAGCAGTAAGATTTTCCGATCTATCTCATCGCACTCTTCTAAATAAAAGCGTTGCAGACGCACGATTTGTTCAACGGTTTCGTGTTTGCGATATAGACGTATCGCCTGGGTAGGATCGTCGCTGTTGAGGATGAGTTCGCGCACCATGGGCATCAATCCGGCCAGGTGGAGGATAGGTATTTCCACCAGATGGCTCCGATCTTTGCTCTCTGTGAGATCATTTCCGCTCTTGAGGGATTCGTGGGGTTCCCAACTATCCTGGGAAGAGTACAGGTGCCAGAGTTGGTCATCCTCATCAAATAACAACTGGGCCGAAATCATGGTGTAGACGATCATGCTTTTGCGGCCGCCGGCGATGAGGCCGTGCAGACGCCGCCCTTCCCGCTTGAGTTGTTTGACGATGTTGAAGACGGTCTTGAAGGCCAGTTCGGCCGTTTCCGGGGTTTCGACGTCGTAAACGGTACGGCCGTTTTCATCCTTGATGGGAACCAGGTGAAATGAGAGCCGGGAGTAGGTTTGCTCCAGATAGACGGTGAAATGGGCGAAGGAGGGCCAATGATCGTGCTTGCGAAAGGCGGAGGTGTGGATGATGTAAACGGGGCCAAGTCCCGGCTCCACGTTTGGTTTCAGCATCTCATCCAGGGCGCGGGTGATGATTTGGGGCGCTAGACCTAGCGTAGCCACTAATGCGGGGGCTGTTGTCATCTCCATCTCATGGCTCCTCATCGCTGTCTACGGGCTTGATCGCGCGCGGCCTGCAAGTTGATGATTTCGGCCACCTCAAATTGGGGCGGGACGCTGCTGTTGACGGGCCGGATGCGGATGATGGCGGGGAAGTAACCCATACGGCCGTGCAGTTCGGCGATGAGGGTAGCGGCGACTGGCGCGTAGGCGGGCGGGTTGATGAGTATCGGCTCGGTTTGCCATTGGACGGCGGTGAGGGGAACGGCGTCGAGTAATTCTTTTACCTGGGGGGGAAAGGGACGGCGGTTGTCGAAATGGGTGGGGATGTCGTGAACGGCCGTGATGGGCTGCCTGGTGATTTTTTCTACCTGCGCCCGCTGGTTATCGGTGATGGGGTGGGTGAAGTTAAGGATGATCATAAGCTGGTTTCCGTAGGCGTAGAGAGGGATGCGCTTGAAAATTCTCCCCTCCCTTACTCGGCGGGCGTTCTTCTAAAAATCAGTTAGGGTGCGCGCGTCAATGCCGCTGCCGGCCAGTTTGCGCGTCAAGGGAACATCGGCCGTAATCAGGGGCAAAGATAGCTGTTGAGCCAGCGCGGCATAGCAGGCGTCATACGTCGTCAGGTCATATTGCAAGGCCAGTTCAAAGGCCGGCGTCAGCAAATCGGCGGTAGAGACCGTTTGCAGACGCAAGGCTTGCAAATCGGCCATGTCCTGGCGGGCGCTGCCGGCCGCATAGCCATAACGGCGCACATATTTCCACAAGATATTGCCGCATTCGACAAAGAATAGGTCGGGCACATAAAAACGGGCGGGTGGGGTTTCCGGTGTCACATTGGGAGTCAGTTTGGCAAATAAACGGTGGGCCGCTTCCGACCCATCCTCTACCAAAAACAGCTTGATACCTACGCTGGCGCCAACCACGCAGTTGGCCATTATCGTTCCCGGTCCTCGCGCAGTAATGTCGTGCTGTCGGGAGCGGCGGCAGCTGCGGGGTTAAAAAAGCGGCGGCGGCGAATGCTGTCCAGCAGGTCGGTTTGGGTATCTTCGCTTTCGTCCATGGCAAAATCGAGCAGCACGACCACTTCGGCGCTGAGAGAACGATTCCGTTTTTGGGCTCGTTGGCGCAGCCGGTCGTAGAGTGTTTCTGGCACATTGCGGACGTGTAAAGTAGGCATGGTTTTCCTCTTTTAGACAGGATTAAAAAGATTTACAGGATGAAATAATAATGTCTTATTGTAAACGGTATGGTTGCGTAGTGCAACACATTTATCAACGCCAGTTATTAGCAGAGAAATTGCCCGGTGCATGGCTGGCGGCCCGCAACCACCCTGGCCGTTCCAACGGTGCGCCAGAGATCGAAGTGCCGGCCTCGCTATTTGTCTAAATCCCTCATGGGAGCCGACGGCCGTTCCGACCTTCCCGTGTCATCACAATGCCTGTTACCCCGGTACGGCCGTCTTGCCCTATACGTGACCAGAAGTTCCGACCTTCCCGTGTCATCACAATGCCTGTTACTGCTGTTCGTCTAAATCCCCCATGAAGCCAGTTGTAAACTATTTTGACAGTGAGGACAGGTCACGTTGTCGGCCGTCACCGATGCGCTGCAAATAGGACAATTTTCTTCACAGAAATTCATCATTATGTTTGCCCTTTACTGTTCAAACCGGCACGGCCGTTCTTCTGCCTTACAACAATTTAACGCCCTTGGTTTTAATTTCCCAAACCAATGGATGTTCATCTTGGAATTGTTCTGGGCTAAAACCCATCACTTCCATACGCGCGTCAATATGCGAGGCTGGCACGTTAAGACGAACCCAATCATCTATGTGGGCTTCCGAAAAATCAGAGGAGACGATTGCTACGTCAATATCGCTGTCTTGATGGGGATTGCCAACCGCATATGATCCATACAGATAAGCGGTCAGAATTCGTAAGCCTTGCCTGGCAAGAATATCCAGTAATTTATGCGCCTTTTCTATGATGTTTTTTTGCGTTTCAATTGTGAATTCAGCCATTTTCCCATCTCCTGAATCGCCTTCAGTTCAACTTTTGCAAAATCCTTTGTGTAAAGGTCGCGTAAACGTTCGCGGTCCATCGGGTAGCGCGTTTCAAGATTGTATTTATTTACCCTTGTCAATATCTCGCGGCGTGAATCAGAAAGCTTTAGGTCGGCGCATTCAGCCAGGTAAATCAAGTTGTGTGATCGCGGCGCGTGTTCGTCTTTGACTTGTACAATCAACGCTTTTAGCAGTTTTTCCAGATATAAATGCCCAAAGAAAAGCGCGTAATGGTAATCGCCGCTGGCAAATAGATGCATGGAAACCGGCAAGTCATCTTCGGCCGATGTCATCCAATACGCAACAACTTTTTGAATATCCATTAGAATCCTTGCTGGCTCTTTGGGATCTCATGTGGTTGACAACACATATGGGGGGGTAAGCAAATGGTGTGTATCCCATCGTGTCCAGCCAATAAGCTGTCAACTTTCTTGATCCCATAACATCGTCTATTGTAAGGCAGTTCTTGTTCAAAGTGTGGTACGCGCATACAACGTATCTGCCCGATCTAATAATTCGGTAAGGGTAATGCCATCGGCTAAATGGGCATCTCCTGTTTGCGCGTTAATAAGCAAATGCCCCACAACGCCCAATGCTCCCTGGCGCGACGGGGCAAACTGGATGGGGACGCGCCAATAAAGCGTATCGGCAATGTACAAGTCAGGCTGACCGGCTGCCAACTGATCGCCCACCTGCATAATCAAAAAGCGGTTTGCTTTTTGCCGCGCCACAAACGCCGTGATATTTACATCGGAATCAATTTCTATTTTCAACGAAACGCGGCTCTGTGGGGGAAGCTGAATGCCAGAAATAGATGCTTGCTGTGTCATCGAATTACCTCAAGTACATTGTAAGCAGTATAACGCACACTCGCAACTCCTCTCAGGAAAAGACTGCCGTTTCGACTCAATTGTGACGAGTTGGAATCCAAAAAACGAGTACTATGGTCTAAATCCCTCATGGGAGCCGACGGCCGTTCCGACGTTTGGCCATGTGGGGTCCCGTACGTGACGATGAGTCTAAATCCCTCATGGGAGCCGACGGCCGTTCCGACCTGGGGCTTTTTCCCTTCGTATTGGGGAAGTATTTTGTCTGAATCCCTCATGGGAGCCGACGGCCGTTCCGACTTGGACCGTCGGAGGCGATGCAACCGAACGATTCGGTCTAAATCCCTCATGGGAGCCGACGGCCGTTCCGACGAGGGATTGCAAATCAGGCACAGTGGTCTCTGGGTAAGTCTAAATCCCTCATGGGAGCCGACGGCCGTTCCGACCTTAATAGGAGGGTGTCTAACGACCCTCTTCTTAAGTCTAAATCCCTCATGGGAGCCGACGGCCGTTCCGACCCCGCCCATTTGGCAACAGCCATCGTGAATGGAGTTGGTCTAAATCCCTCATGGGAGCCGACGGCCGTTCCGACTTGAAGGAAATAGGCCAATTGCCAATTGGGCAAAAAGTCTAAATCCCTCATGGGAGCCGACGGCCGTTCCGACAGAATGGGTTATGACCTCTCCATGGGTGCACGTTGGTCTAAATCCCTCATGGGAGCCGACGGCCGTTCCGACATTAGCATTAGCAGGATTGATTTTAGCAGTATATTCGATGTCTAAATCCCTCATGGGAGCCGACGGCCGTTCCGACTGATAACGGTTGTGGTCATATTTTGTACGTGCGCTTGTCTAAATCCCTCATGGGAGCCGACGGCCGTTCCGACTTGTACGTGCGTGAAAGCGATTATTTGGTTTTGAGGTGTCTAAATCCCTCATGGGAGCCGACGGCCGTTCCGACCGAAAGGCTGGAGTATGAAGCCATTGCTGGCTTCATGTCTAAATCCCTCATGGGAGCCGACGGCCGTTCCGACAATGAGCAAACGCAGCGTTCTAATAGCCATCTTGGTGTCTAAATCCCTCATGGGAGCCGACGGCCGTTCCGACGTTCTAATAGCCATCTTGGTGATGGGTGGGGTTTTGTGTCTAAATCCCTCATGGGAGCCGACGGCCGTTCCGACAGTAGTTATCCACAGTGGGAATACAGCCATCTTTTTCGTGCATTTTTA
>JAJRVV010000105.1 GCA_024277135.1 Chloroflexota bacterium
TATCCATGTCGGCAACGGGCACGGTGAAGCCTTTTGGCCCGTACCACTTTTTGAAATGTTCGGGTTGTGTCCACATCTGCCAGATAAGGTCTTGGGGTGCATCGAAAGTACGTTCAATTACAACTGCATCTGTTAGAAACAGTGCTGTCACTCATTGTCTTTCTCCTTGTTACTGAGTTGATTGATATAGTCGTCCATGCGGTCAAAGCGTGCCTCCCAGATATGGCGGTACTGCTCTGTCCATTTGGAAATTTCTTTTAGGGGCGCACCGTCAATGGTGCAGGGGCGATATTGCGCTTTTTGCCCCTGTGTGATTAGCCCGGCACGCTCCAATACTTTGATGTGCTTAGAAATGGCTGGCAAACTTATATTAAACGGCTCTGCGAGTTCGTTAACGGTTGCTTCTCCTTCCGCTAACCGCGCTAAAATCGCCCGCCGCGTCGAGTTTGCCAATGCGGCAAAGGTCTGGCTTAGTCTGTCGTCATCACTCCTCATGATTATGATTTGCCTTATTTAACCAGTTGGTTAATTAACCTATCGGCATAATATAATTGTTTGTTCTGTTTGTCAAGCAAATCGCCCAAATACGATCAAAATTCAAATGATAGAACTTTGCGAAATTCGCGCTTTTTGCCCTGAAATCGCACAGCAACACTGTAGAGGGAGACTGCCGATAAACGACCTAACAATTTATTAACCTGATGATTACACGGGTGTAAGAAATCTTGTAAGAAACCCGTACTACACTGGTTTCAGGTAAGTTATTGTGTGTATCGGTTGAAATCTCTTTTTGATTTTGTTGGAGAAATTATTAATGGTACAGGCTCCTATCATCACTAAGCCCATCATCAAAAAAGTCCCAACTCGGCTAGTCGAACCCATTATTTATCCGGTTCCCCAACACGGGCAAACCACCCGGTTCGGCCGTTTACTGAAGGCCATTCTGGACTACATGCTGGTGATTCCTGGGCTTATTCTCATCTCCCCGCTGCTTTTCTTCATCGCTGTGCTGGTGAAATTAGACTCGCCCGGCCCAATTATTCATCGGCGGCGGGTGCTGGGCTTGAACGGCCGTGAATTCGACGCCTTCAAATTCCGCACCATGTACATAAACGGGGATGAAATCCTGGCGCAGTATCCCAAATTGCAAATGGAACTGGCTCACAGCTACAAACTGAAATGCGACCCGCGCGTCAGCCGCGTCGGCCAATTCTTGCGCAAATTCAGCCTCGACGAACTGCCGCAGTTGTTCAACATCTTGCAGCAAGATATGTCGCTGGTCGGCCCGCGCATCATCGCCCCGCAAGAACTGGTCAAGTACGGTTCCTGGGGCAGCACCCGCGTCACCGTTATGCCCGGATTGACCGGTATGTGGCAGGTGAGCGGCCGTTCCGATACGGATTACGCCGAGCGCATCCGCCTGGATAAGCAGTATGTGGACAACTATTCCCTCAAACTGGACATCCAGATCATCTTGTGTACGATTCCGGCAGTTCTCAAGGGAGACGGCGCTTACTAAACCGTTTACACGATATTCAGCCCTCACAGCGCTGCTGTGGGGGCTTTTTTTGTTTCCTGACAAGTTTTTACGAATGTTCTGGGTAAATAAGATGCCTTGTGTAAAACCTGTCAGGTCTGTTCCATGATTTATTGAAATGTTATGTTTGGGGCATCCTCTGGTTTATGCTAAACTGAATCTCAGAGCATAAAGGAGTGCGGGTTATGAATGAGACAAGGTTGCGCGTGTTGCAAATGCTTCAGGATGGCACGATTACGGCCGTTGAAGCCCAAGAATTATTAGACGCACTAGACGCCGGGGAAACGGCCGTGCCCGAACTGCTGACTGCCAAAGCCGAACCTGATCCGGAACCATTAACCGGCGACATCATTACCCCTGAACCGCCGCCCGACATGGCCCGGTTTCGCCGCTTCTGGCAAATCCCCTTCTTCATCTCGCTGGCCTTTTTGCTGGGCAGCGGCTTGTGGCTGCGCTCACTCTACCAACGGTCAGATGGGGCCATCACCCTGGGTTTTGTTTGTGTGTGGAGCATCTTCATCTTCACCGTGTTGTTGACCGCTTTGGCCTTGTTCAGCCGCCAGTCTCCTTGGGTGCATGTGCGCGTCAAAGAGCAGCACGGCCGTCGCATCGCCATCAGCCTGCCCATCCCCATGGGGTTGGCGCAATGGGGCATTAACATCGCCCGCGGCTTCGTCTCCGACAGCACGCAGGCCTCGCTGAACATGGCCGCCGAATTCCTGGCCGAAGCCCGGCATAATCTAGGCCAGCCCGGCGCCGACCCGCTCATCGTCAGCGTGGATGACGACGATGGCGATCAGGTGCGGGTGTATATCGGCTAATTTTTTGAAAGGAAAACGAAAAACGAAAAACGAAAGGAATGACGTTTTACGCTTTGCGTTTTATGATTTTTCATGTTTGAACTCATCTTTTTTGGCACCTCCTCGTCGGCTCCTTCTGTTCATCGCGGGTTGTCGGCGCATATGATTTTGTATCGCCAGCACCGCTTTTTGCTGGACTGCGGCGAAGGTACGCAACGGCAAATTTTGCAGAGCGGCCTGGGATTTAAGCGGTTGAACAAGATGTTGTTCACGCACGGGCATCTGGATCACATTTTGGGATTGGGAGGGCTGATTTCCACGTTGAGCCGGTGGGAAAACCTGGAGCATGTTGAGATTTATGGCGGCCGTTCCGCCCTGTCCCGCATTTCCAACCTGCTGTTCAAAGTGGTCTTTCCCAACGGCCGTTCCCCCGTCCAGATCGATCTGCACCCCCTAAGAAGGGGTGAGATTTTCAGCGACGACCATTTCACCCTATCTGCTTTTCCCGTCTCCCATCGCGGCGCAGATTGTTTTGGATTCTTGTTTGAAGAGCGGGACCGACGGCCGTTCCTGGCGGAAAAAGCGGATGCGTTGGGCGTGCCCTTTGGCCCGGAACGGGGTCAGTTGGTGAAAGGAGAAGCGGTAACATTGGCAAACGGCCGTCTCATCCACCCCGACGACGTTCTCGGCCAGATCATTCCCGGCACAAAATACGTCCACATCGGCGATATTGGCCGCATAGACGGCCGTATCGAAGCCATTTGCCGGGACGCCGATGCCCTGGTCATCGAATCCACCTACGTGGACGAAGAAGCGGACTTGGCGCGGCAGTTTGGCCACATGACCGCCGGTCAGGCCGCCCGCCTGGCCCAAAAAGCGAACGTCAAAACGCTCATCCTCACCCACCTCTCCCGCCGCTACTTCGAGCGGGACATTCGCCAGGAAGCCCAGGCCATCTTCCCCCACACCTTCGTCGCCCGCGACTTCGACCATTTCCAGATTTCTCGTAACAAGACGAAGCGGCTCAAGAAGCAACAGCCATAATTGATTAGACCTGCGAGGTTTTTAGTTGCGAGTTGACATAATGCGATTTCGTATAAGGTTTTGGGAAATCTCGCAGGTCTTCAAGGTAGATTATGAAAATCGGTTTAGCGTTAGGCGGTGGCGGCGCTCGCGGCGCGGCTCACATCGGGGTCTGCCTGGAGTTAACCCGACTGGGCATTCAGCCTCACCTGATCACCGGAGCCAGCATTGGCGGCATGGTAGGGGCATTGGCGGCTGCCGGATTGAGCGCCGAGGAGATGACGCAGTTTTTCACCCGGCTCAATTTGGGGCACATGTATGGCTTGCCCGGCAACACGCCGGCGCTGACCAGTAACGCCAAGATCGAGAAACTGCTGGTGGGTACGCTGGGCCGGATCACGTTTGCCGATTTGAAAACGCCGCTGGCGGTGGTGACGACCAATTTGGTCAGCCGTCAAATTGTGGTGCTGGATGAGGGAGATTTGATCAGCGCCGTGCTGGCGACGATTGCCATCCCTATTGTGCTGCCGCCGGTGGAGCGGGAAGGGCTGCTGTTGGTGGATGGCGGCCTGCTCAACAACACCCCATTTGATGTGACGCGGGCGCGGGGAGCCACGGCCGTCATCGCCGTAGACCTGACCAACAGCGCCCCCTATGGCACACCAACAGAAGCCGCGCCACCGCCGTCTGGCGTCATCGCCAAAGCGTTAGCCATCACCCAACGCCGCCGCACCTGGCAAATTATGTCAACTGTCGCCGACATCATCACGGCGCAGTCGTTCAATGCCCGCATGGCTATCTCCCAACCGGATGTGCTGTTACGGCCGTACCTGAGCACCATCGGCCTATTCGATTTTCACCGTTGGCAGGAAGGGATTGAAGCGGGGCGGACGGCCGTGCGTGAAGCTGAAGCGCAGTTAACCGATCTGGTATCACAGGTGCGACGCACTTAAGGAAAAGTGCGTCGCACCTGAAGGTTTACCCTTCATCTGAAGGGGCCGGCGTTGGCGTGGCCTCTGATTCGGCCGGGGTTTCCGTTTCGGTAGCGGCTGGTTCTGCTGCGGGCGTTTCCTCAACCAGTAATGCCCC
The DNA here is from genome assembly GCA_024277135.1 of Chloroflexota bacterium. Classification (GTDB taxonomy): domain Bacteria; phylum Chloroflexota; class Anaerolineae; order Promineifilales; family Promineifilaceae; genus JAJRVV01. Next base: position 4,450 of record JAJRVV010000105.1, read on the forward strand.
CGGCAGCACCCGCGCCGTCAAAATCGCGTCAATGTGGCTCCAGGCCGTCTCCAGGTCTTGCGCCGCCGCCGTCGGGCTGTCGGGCAAGCTGGAAAGCGTTAACGCCAGCCGGGTTTGGATGACCCGCAGCGCCTCATCGCCCGGGGTTTCCGCCACCAACACGTCTACGCTGCGCAGCGCCAGTTGCAAATCCGCCGCAGCCAGACCGATGTTGTTGTCCAGCAAGCGCAGCCGGGCGCGGGACAACAGCTGCCACACATGGAACAGCGCCAGTGTTTGCTGCATGTCGGTCACGCCGCTGGCGGATTGGGTGGCTGAGATGACGTCCTGGTTGAGCAGCGCCACTTCGCCGCTGACGGCCGTATTATCCGCCCGCAGACTATCTACATCCCCGCCTAACGCATCCAGACGGCCGTTCGCCTCATTCAAATCCCCTTGCAAAGCGACGAAAGCGGTTCCCAAAGCGGCCGTGTCCTCGGTGGCTTGGTCGCTGGCGGCGACGGCCGTTTCCAGGCTGGCGGAAAGAGCGGTCAACATCTCTTCCTGCCGGGCCATATCGGCGGCCAACTGCGCTTGCAAGTTGGTCAGACGGGTGTCCAGTTCGGCCGTGGTCGCCCGCAATTCGCCGGAACGCTCTTGTTGGTCGGTGACGGCCGTTTCCACCCGGCCTATCCGGTCGCGCAAGGCGTTGATGTTTTCCTTGTTCACATCCACACGAGTGGCGACGCTGCCCACCGAGCGGTTGAGTTCTTGGAAAATGAGATAGCCGCCCCCGGCCAGCCCGATGATGATGACGATAAGCAGCAGGCTGACGAGCGTGGTGCGAAAGATAAAGGCGATTCGCTGTGCGAAAGTTGGTTTTTCATTCATGGTCATACTCTCCTCCTAAGGCCGGGGTTCCGGGGTGGTGGTTGGCAGGCTGAATGGGGTGGCGGTGGGGCGCGGCGTGCGGGTAGCACGGCCGTCGCCGGTGGTGGCATCTGGGGTGACGGTCATGTTGTCGTCTGGGGTGGCGGTGACGGCCGTTGTCGGCGTCAGTGTCGCTGTCGGCGTGGGCGTTGGCGGCGGCCCTTGCATCTCAAACAACAAATCGCGCAAGCTGTTCAAAAAGGCGTCAAAATTTTCGGCGGCGGCGGCAACGCCAGTCAGCCGTTCATCCAGGTCGCTGGTGGCCACTTCCAGATCGGCGATTTCAGCGGCGGCGGCGGTCAGTTCCGTCTGCAAATCCTGGATGGATTGGCTGGTTTCGTCAATCTGGGTCGTCAACCCTTGTAGCCGGTCGCTGAAACCGGCGCCGCTTTCCGCCAGAGCTTCAATCTGTTGTCCCATCGCGCCCACATCGGTCGCCAGATTGGTCTGGCTGGTGCGGGCGCTGTTAAGTTCCTGGCGCAGGCGGCTGTCTCCATTAACGAAGGAGAGCGAGCCGCCGTTGATCGCGGCCAGGATGGTCAGGGTGAGGACAGTACCCAACACCGCGCCAAAGATGGCGCCCAAAGCGGCAGCCAGGCAGCCGCGCCGCCGGGCGTCGTTGGCCGTGTCAGCCGCGGGCGTGGGCGGCGATAGCATAGGCTCCGGTTCTGTCACGGGTTCCGGCTCCGCTTCTATCACAGGTTCCGGCTCCGGCTCTGGTTCCATCACGGGTTCCGGCTCCGGTTCTGCCACTGGCTCCGGTTCCATCTCCGTCTCTACCTCCGGTTCCGTCTCTACCTCCGCCTCTCGCTCTAGCTCTTGCTCTAGCTCTGCGGCGTCAGGCACGGCCGTCACCGTCACCAATTCGGCAAAAGAACGCACCATCTTCTCCGAAATGCCGGGAACGGCCGTCAGTTCAATCACCTCTTCAAAAGGATGAACCGCTTCCCGATATTCAACAATTCGCTGGGCCACTTTTGGCCCAACCCCCGGCAGCGTCGTCAACGTTTCTGCGCTGGCCTGGTTGATGTCTAACTTCTCATTTTCATCGCTCATGGTCAAATCCTCTTAATGGTAAAACGGAAGAAACTATTCAGGTGATCGGGCCGGTCTCCAGACCGTGCCCGCTGGTGGCGCGGTGGGGACACCGGCCACAGCTAGAGAGACTGTACAGTTACAAACGAAAAATGAAAAACGAAAAGCTGGCTCGCCGCCTTCATCCTTCATCCCTCATCCTTCCCCCCTTACGCCAACGCGCTTTCATTGCCGGAATCCCGCACAAAGATGCAAGAAGCGCTCAACGTCGTGGAAATTTTTTCGACAAAATTCAGGTCTGGCGTGGTTTGCAGACCAAAAATGCTCAAATCGCCTCGCGGCGCTTGCGGCAGCACGTCCCAAAATGCCCCTACGGTGACATAGGCGCTGGTGTTGCGCGGCAAGCGGGCCAAACTGAAGAGTTCGCGCAAAAATTGGTTAGCTCGCTCCTGAATTTCCGCATCGGTTACAGTCATGCAGAGGTTGATACGGCCGTGCCAGTTCCGCGCAATCTGGTAAGCCAGCAGCACCGCCAGGTCGAGATTAGCCAGCCGCAGCCCCAGCTTCCACTCCGGCGACTGCTCGCGCACCCAGACATTGATCACCTGTTCCCGGCCCAATTCCACCGTGATGTTCCGGGCAAACAGCACAATGCCCATGCCGTAATCGGTGGCGCGGGCCAGCAGTTCATCCACCCCATCCCGGTGATTATCCCCCAAAATCGGCAAAAACAGAATGTTGGGCCGGAAAAAGACACTACTCAACACTTCCATGGCCGCGCCGGTTCCAGCCACAAAATCAGGTTCTTCCAGCAAGGTGCAACGGCCGTACAACCCATCCTCCTCAAACGCCTGCGCCAGCCCGGCCAAATCGGCCACCTGCTGCCGCCGGCCCGGCGGATAAATTCCCAGCGCGTGAACCGCTCCTTGCGGTTTAGCCATCGCCCGCAAAAATCGGTAACTGCCCGTCAGCGATTTGGTGGAAGTGACCGGGGCCAGCACATTGGGACTCCAGGTGCGCTCCGGGGCTTGCGGCATGCGGCTGACCCGTTCCGTGGCCCATTCCGCCACCGCCAGGAACAGGCCGCTGCGCACATCTTCCCATGGGGTCTGCAATTGCCGCCGCAGCAAATACCCATAAATGCCCAGCGTCACCATAATCGCCACCAAACTAAACGCCGGATTGACCAGGAACATGACGAACAGACAGCCAATCATGCCCACCGCCGGCACAATTTTGGGGATGGCGAAGGTGGGCCGAAAACTGACCATGCCTAACATTTGCTCGATAAAGACCACCGCATTCAGCATAAAGTAGGTGATCAAGAAAAACATCGTGATCAACGGCGCGATGGCGTTCAGGCCGCCGCCGCGCAGGGCAAACAGCAGCGCCGCTAACGCCACCACCCCGGTGACGATCAAGGCTTGACGTGGTTCGCCCTCTTCCGTTTCCCTGGCAAAATAATCGCCGAAGGGCAGCACTTTATGTTTACCCAACGCCTGCAACACCCGGGGCGCAGCCAGCAACGACCCCAACGCCGAGGAAAAGGTAGCGCCCAGCAGCCCGGCCAGAATGGCCCAGCTAAAGAAGGCTTTGTCTACCATGACGGTTGTGTTCCTCAACAGTTCTTCGGTGGTTGCCACCCGGCTTAACCAATAGGCCAGCGCCAGATAGATGAACAGCGTCACGCCGGTGGCCCCCAGCGTCCCCTTGGGGATGCTCTTTCGCGGATGACGCAAGTCGCCGCTCAAACTAATCCCGGCCATGATGCCGGTGACGGCCGGGAAAAAGACGGCGAAAATCTGCCAAAAATTGCCGTCGGAAAATCGCCCCCACAACAGCGGCGTCACCGTCAACCCAGGGCGGCGCGTGGTGGGGAAGGCGGCCAACAGCGCCGAAAAGAGGGAGAAGCCGATGACAGCCAAAATGAAAAATTGGATGCGAGAGGCCAGTTTGGCGCTGATGAAGGCGATGATGAACACCAGGGCAAAGGCAGTAAAAACGACCAGTGACGGGTAGCTGCCGGGGAAAATGCGCTGCCACCCTTCGGCAAAGGCGAAGATGTAGAGCGCGGTGGAAACGCCTTGCGCCAGATAAAGGGGCACGCTGATGCTGCCCCCCATCTCCAGCCCCAACGATTGGGAGATGATGGAAAAAGCGCCGCCAGCGCCCACCCGGATGTTGGTGGCGATGGAGGAGACGGCCAATCCAGTGCTGACGGTGATGACATGCGCCAGCAGGATGATGAGGAGCGCGCCGCCCAGTCCGGCATTGCCCACCACCCAGCCCAGGCGCAAGTACATGATGGCTCCTAAAATGGTGATGACGGTGGGCACAAATACGCCAGCGAATGTGCCGAATTTGGGGTCGGCTGTGTTTTCAGCGCGGCTCAATCGTTGGCTGATCTGGCTGGCAACTGTACGCATGTTGGCAATCATCTTGTCCTTTTTCCTCCAAAATGATTCATCGAAGACCTGCCAAGTTTTTACCTCGAAAGTCTGATGGTGACGACATTATAAACCATTTTGGGCGAGGAAACGGCCGTTCTCGACAACTGGTGGTAAAATAGGCAGCATGAATAACCGGAAACGGCATGAATAATCGGAGGCAGCATGAATAACTGGAGAATACCTCGCTGGTTGCGCTGGCCACCCAGGCTGCGCAGACCCCGCTTTATGCGCAGACCCCGCTGGCTGCGTAGACCTCGCTGGCTGCGCCGGCCACCCAGAGTGAGAACGGCGCCGGCCGCCGACCGATTGCTCAAGTCGGGCGGTCGTTTGAAAAATCGCCCTGCATTCTCGAAGGAGGAGACAATCATGCGCGTTGGCAACGCCAATCTGATCGTCCAGGAGGGGCCGGGCGGCCCGCGAGAAATCACCCTGACTTTGCAAAACGCCATCATCGGCCGCACGGAAACGGCCGACATCACCTTTGCCGACCCGGAAATCTCGCGCCAACATTCCCAGATTTCGCGGCAGGGCGATGATTACACTATCGAAGATATGGGCAGCACCAATGGCACGTTTGTCAACGGTCATCGCGCCGTCGGCCGTATGGTGTTGAATGATGGCGACATCATTGACCTGGGCGATGCGGTGCGGATGGTGTTCCGGTATGACATCGCCAAAGAGTTCCCAACGATGGCCGACCCGGATGACATGGCTACGTTTTTGCAGCCGACCTCTCCTTTCCAATCGCCGCCGCCAAAACCAGATATAAGCGGCACGGCCGTCTTTGAAGCCCCGCTGCCTGACCCGGCCGAAACCAGCCGCCGCCGTCTGATTTTGGGCTGTGGCTGCGGCTTTTTAATTTTGGTGTTTCTCTGCGCCGGCCTGTTGTTTTTCCTGGATTCGTATGACCAGGGGCAGTTGTTGTATTGTGGCGGTTTACGGCCGTTATTCGAGGCCATTCTCGGCCCCGTCGGCTTCAACCCGGTTTGCGGCTGATCGTAAATTTGTGACGACATCTCTTAACCGCTGTCTAATGAGCAATCAATACCCGGCCCCCAACTGGCTGCAAAAGGAATGGTTGTGAGCGTTTTGTTGGGGGCTTTGACTGACCTGGCGGATGATGAACTGGTACGGCTGGCGCAGGAACGAGGCAGCCGGGATGACCGGCCGTTTCAGGAGTTACTGCACCGGTATCAGCAAGTGGTTTGGCGGGTATGCTACAGCTTTACCCGCAATCCGCAAGACGCCGAAGACCTGACGCAAGAGGTGTTCTTCAAGGCATACCGCAGCCTGGCCGGTTTTGAAGGGCGATCCACATTCAAAACCTGGATTTACCGCATCGCCATCAATACCAGCCAAAATGAAATTCGCCGCCGCAGCCGACGGCCGCAGGAGGCGCACACGGCCGTTGACGATATGGCCGAATATCTGCCTTCCTCAGCTTCTGTGGAAGCGGAATGGCAGCGACGGCGACGAAACGAATTGCTGGCGCAGGCTATCGCCAGCCTGCGCCCGGAAGAGGTGGAGGTTTTGCATCTGAAGGATTTGGAACAACGGCCGTATGCCGAAATCGCGGAAATGCTGGACATCGGCGTCAGCGCCGCCAAAATGCGCGTGCAGCGGGCCAGATTGGCCTTGCAAGCGGCTTACCGTTTGCTGGCCCCGGCGGGAAATTGAGGTGGAGATGCACCTGAACGATGAAACAGTCACCCGGCTGGTAGACGGCCGGCTCAATAAACGAGAACAGGAGCAGGTGATGGCTCATTTGGCTGAATGTGACGCCTGCGTGGAAAAAGTGGATGCGTTGTGGGCGGCGCGGCCGTTGGCCGCGGCCGTCAGCCAAACCGAGGAACTCGATCCGGCCATCGCCCGCCGCGTCGAACGCAAAGTCGTCAAGCGCATCCATCGCTCCGACCTCACCGCCGAAATTTTGCGCTTGCTGGTTCAAGGGTTCGCCGGCGTGGCTGTGGCTCTGGCGCGGCCTTTGATGGCACACAAGACATTCGATTTCTCCAAGAAATCGAATGTCTCTTCAACGGAGGAAAAAGATGATTGATATTGAAGTCATTCGGGCGGCGCTGACCAACATGGTCACCAATGCCATCAGCTACCTGCCCCGGCTGGCAACGGCCGTGTTCATTCTGATATTGGGTTGGATCATCGCCCGTGTGGTGGCGTCCGTCATCCGCCGGGTGGCCGAACGGCTCCGGCTCGACAGCTTGTTGGAACGCACCGGCGTCAATGCCGGGTTGGAACGCGCCCAAATCAAGAAAACCGGGTCCGAACTATTGGGCATGTTCCTGTTTTGGATCATCTTCCTCAACTTCCTCCTCATCGGACTGGAAAGCATGGGGTTGAACGCGGCCGTGGAGCCGCTGCGGAATTTAATCGCCTACCTGCCCCGGCTGCTGGCGGCATTGGCCACACTGACGGCCGGGGTGCTGCTCTCCCAATTCCTGGGCCGGGCGGCGCAGGCGGCGATGAGCGGCATGGGCGTCGAGTTTCACCAGGAAGTGGGCCAGGGGGTCAACATTCTGCTCATCATCATGGTCGTCATCGTGGTGCTGGAGCAGTTGGGCATTGACGCTTCCATCATGACCAGCATTCTCACCAACGTCATCACCTTGATTATGGCCGGGCTGGCGCTGGCGTTTGGGTTAGGCGGCCGTTCGGTGGCGCAAAATGTGCTGGCCGGCTATTATGCCCGCGAACAGTTCAGCGCCGGCGATACGCTCTTCATTGACGGTCAGGAAGGCTCGCTGGCCGGGATCGGCACGCTCAATTCCGAGGTCGTCGTCGGCCAGGATCGGCTGGTTATCCCCAACATCCGCCTGACGGAAGAGGCGGTGAAAATCAAAGGATGAAGGATGAAGGATGAAGTCGGAAGGATGAAGGACGAGGGCGGAAGACAGAACCACAAACTTTTGTTGCGGCCGCTCGATTTTCAGCCGGTGGTGTACCAGGGCCAGGATATGTGGCTCCTGCGCGACCCGCTCCAACTCACCTCGTACCAACTCATCATGCCCCCGGCTATGGCCCAGATGCTTATGTTTCTGGATGGCACGCGCACGCCGGAACAGGTTCATGCCGATTTTTGCCGTCATGTGGGACAGCCGGTGGATTTTGCCATCATCGAGGAGGCGCTGGCTCAACTGGATGAGGCATGCCTGCTGCAAAATCAACGGGCGCAAGAGGCTCGCTACAACCTGCTGGCCGAATATCGCGCCCAATCTGAGCGGAAACCGACGCTGGCCGGGCTGGGCTATCCGGCTGATGCGCAAGAACTGGATGATTTGTTTGCCGGTTATGCGGACGGGGATGATTTGAGCGATTGGGAAGGATGGCACGGCCGTGCCGTCGTCTCCCCTCACATTGATTACCAGCGGGGCGGGCCGGTGTATGCCAAAGTGTGGCGGCGGGCGCGGACGGCCGTGCTGGAAGCGGACATGACGCTCATCTTCGGCACCGACCACAATGGCGGCCCCGGTTCTATCACCCTCACCCGCCTGCCCTACGCCACCCCCTACGGCGTCCTGCCCACTCATCGCCCGATGATTGACCGGCTGGCGAACGCCATTGGCGCGAACAATGCCTTTGGCCGCGAACTGAATCATCGGCAAGAACATTCGGTGGAATTATCGGCCGTCTGGCTGCACCACATCTACCGCCAGGCAAACGCCGCCCCCCGCCCCATGATCCCGATTCTGGTCGGTTCCTTCCAACGTTACATCGAAAACGGCTCTCATCCGGCCGACGACCCCAAACTCACCCAATTTATTGACGCCCTGCGCTGGGAAACGGCCGGTAAAAAAGTGTTGGCCGTCGCTTCCGTGGATTTAGCCCACGTCGGCCCTAACTTCGGCGACTATTACGAGATGAACGACGCCCTCCGCGCCGAACTGCGTCAGGAAGACGAGCGGATCATGGCTGCCATCCGCCAGGGAGACGCCGCCAGCTTCTACCACCAGATCGCCGGCGTCAAAGATCGCAACCGCATTTGCGGCCTCTCCTCCATTTATCTCATGCTCCGCTTTTTAGGCGAACAGGCCAGCGGCGTCCAGGTGGCCTACGACCAATGCCCGGCCGATGCGGAGAATACGTCGGTTGTATCCATTTGTGGGCTTTTGTTGGAATAGGGGGGTTAACGATTTTCGTCGCGAAAGGACATAGCCATCTGGCTTAGTTGTTCTACTGTTTCTGTTTGCCAGAGTTTTCTTTGCCAGAGTGTGTAATCAAATGATTCGCGGATCATCAAGCTGATGAACCGTTCTGCCTTTACTTCACCCAGAACAGCAATCAAAGCCGCAATGCCTTTTCGTTTGGATAAAAAAGGGCAGGCACACACTGTGCCTGCCCGGTTAACTATGCCAACTTCCAAATGGTGCCGTCTGCCCTGTCCTCCAGCGCCACACCCAACTCCTTCAGCCGGTCCCGAATTTGGTCGGACAGCGCCCAATCCTTGTTGGCCCGCGCCTGCGCCCGCAGATCAATCAACAGCCGGATCAGACCATCTTCTCGCTCGGCGCTGCCGCCGCTCTCCGCCTGTTCCGGGATGA
>JAJRVV010000106.1 GCA_024277135.1 Chloroflexota bacterium
CCATTTGTGGTGCAGTAGCTCAAAAAATATCTTTGGCGGCAGATGGGGGGGCTTGAGTTGGTGAAAGCGATAGAGTTCGTCGGCAATTTTGCGTAAGTTCTCCGGCTCAAACAGTTCTTCGGCCTGTAATGTACGCCCCTGATAAAAGGCTTCAATGCGGCAGGTTTCATCGTAGTAATGGCAATGAGCGGCGATATTATGCGCCCCCAACAGCAAAAATAGTTCTTTTTCCGTCTCATAATCCAGGATGGCGTTCTCTTTTCCTTCCAGGCGGCGGTATAGAACGGCCGTTGGCTGCACCACCTTTTTGGATTGAATCCCCATGGTAGAAGGAAGAAAAACCCTTGGGATCATCAAAAGTGAAATCCGCCATAGAACTATCTGCCCATTCTGGGAATAGCTTTTGACATTGCTCAAATATGTTTGCCTTCATTAGCATCCTCTGGTTGATTGCTGGGTTCTGTTACAAATAATCGAACTGATTTTAAAGCAGGCAGAATGAAACGAAACGGCCGTTTTGGGATTGCTGTAAAGTGACCGACTTGGTTTATGCTGATTCAAAACTAGGAGTGATTGGAGATTGCCCGGTCTCAAAATTATTTGCAACAGAACCCTCTCAGTGTCTTGGGCGCGTCTTTGTTGTTACTGCTTTCTGCCAACAGAGCTAACAAGTCGTGAGGACTTCAATGTGATTGAGCAATCGTTGAAACAACTGCTGTATCTGTGGGTCTAAATTTAGTTCTGTGAGATCTATGCTCTGAAGTGTCTCGTCCATGATGCAGATAGGATATATTAACTTGCTGGTGAATAGTGGCAGAAGCCATCAATATTTCAGGTCATTCAGCACTTGTCTGTGCCCCACTATTCTTTTCATTACCACCTGCATTTTGAGCAAGTTCGTTGTACTCCCCACATTTTATCCGGTATAACTTATCTTAAAAATAATCCCCGTCGCCCAATCCGCCACGTACAAACTACCTGCCGGGCCAACGGTGACATCAATCGGCGCGGCAAAGCCGGTGGCAAAGTTGCTCATGCCGCCGCCGGTGCGGGCGCCGAGGCGTACCACCTTTTGTGCGCCGGGGAACGCGCTCCACAAAGTCACAAACAAATTGTTAGTGTAGCCGGGAAACTGGCTGCCCAAATACGCCGTAACGCCGGTGGGCGAGGCGTGGGGGATAAAGCTGTACGTGGGCGGAATGACGTTGATTTCCGGCGGCGGGGAGAAACAAACATCGCAATCGTACCAGGGATACCCATGCTCGCCGCCGGGAATGACCCGGTGCAGCTCCTCCGGCGGGCCGTAGTCGGGAGCGTTGTCCGTGGCCCACAACTGGCCGCTGCCGTCCCAGGCGATGTCATACGGATTGCGAAAGCCGCGCGCGTACACTTCCACCACACCGCCATCCGGGCTGAAGCGCAAAATGGAGGCTTCAAATGGCCGCAACGTGTCCTGCGCGCCTGAGCCATCCAAAACTTCGCCATGATCGGCACGGCCGCCCACGCCCACATAGCCGTACCCATCCGGGCCAAAGGCGATGCCGTTAGCCGCGTGCATAAAGGTGTAGCAGCAGGGCAAACCGCCGATGATCTGCCCCTGGTTGACGATAGAAATTTTCGACTCGCCGCCGACGTTTTCATTGCGGGCGCGGCTGGCAACATATAAATTGTTCGTCCCTGGCTGGAAAGCGATGCCGGTGGGGGTGTTGAAGCCGCCGGTAAATGTAGCGACGCCGCCGCCGGGGTCAACTTGGTAAATCGTCCCTTCCTGCACGGCGACGAAGAGATGGGTTCCGGCCGGGTTCCAGGTGATGCTGGTGGGACTGCCGGCAACGCGGGCGAAGTATTGGACGGTGAATCCGGCCGGCACCTGGATGCGGGCTTCCCAGCCGGCGGCGTCATCGTTGCAAGGATATTTGTCGCTGCAGGCGCTGGGTTGGTATGGGGGTTGGGAGACGCCGCCGGACGGCGGCGGCACGGCGGGCGGCGGGGATGTCGCCGCCTCTGTTGCCGGAGGCAGGGTCGGCGCGGGAGCGTCGGTGGGCGCAGCCGTCGCTGTGGCTGTTGCCGTCGGTTCATCGGTGGGTATGGGCGTCAACGTGGCGACGGCCGTCAATGTGGCGACGGCCGTCACCATTGGCGGTGGCGCAGCGGTGGCGGTATCGGTGGGCACGGCCGTTTGCGTTTTCGTCGGTTGGCTGGCAGGCGGGATGATGGCGACGGCCGTGGGCACAGGTGTGGGGGTGGAGACGGCCGTGCCCCCGCACCCCGCCAACAAAAACAACAAGACGCTCAATAGAAATCTGTATCGCATCATCAATTTCACGTTTTACGCTTCACGTTTCACGTTCTCCCGTTCAATCATCAACGTCACCGGGCCGTCATTGTGAATTTCCACCTGCATCATGGCGCCAAAAACGCCAGTCGCCACTTCCAGCCCTTGCCAGCGCAATTGTTCGGCGAAGGCGTCCACCAATGGTTCGGCTTGTTGGGGGCGAGCCGCGTGGGTGAAGGACGGCCGTCGTCCCTTGCGCGCATCCCCATACAACGTGAATTGGGACACCACCAACACCGCCCCGCCGACATCGGCCAAAGCTAAATTCATCTTGCCCTGCGCATCCTCAAACAGACGCAACCCGGCGATTTTGCGCGCCAGCCAATCCGCCTCCGCCTCCGTATCGGCATGGGTGACGCCGAGGAGGATGACAAAACCGCGCCTGATCTGGCCCACGATACGGCCGTCCACTGTCACGCTGGCATAACTGACCCGTTGTAGTAAGGCACGCATAATTCACAAAATCCCCACCTGGCTGTTATCGCCCAGCATCAGTTTGTGCGCTTTGGGGCGGATGGGAGAGCAAGTGATAGAGACGTTACGGCCGATCAGGCTGTCCTGGATGCGGGCGTCAATATCTTTGATAACGCTGTTCTCCAGCACCATCGAATGTTCGATCTCGCTGTTCTCCACCAGGCAGTCATGGTCAATGCTGGTGAAGGGGCCGATGTAGCTGTTGACGATGCGCGTATTTTCGCCGATGATGGCCGGGCCGCGCACCACGCTGTTGATGATTTCCGCGCCGCGCTGCACCGTCACCCGCCGCCCCACCTGGCTGTCCCGATCCACGTACCCTTCAATTTCGTAATCCAACTCTTCCAACACCAGGTCGTTGGCGTCCAGCATGTCCTCCCGTTTGCCGGTGTCAATCCACCAGCCACGATGGATGTAGGGATGGACAGCGTACTCATTTTGCACCAACCATTGGATAGCGTCGGTAATTTCCAATTCGCCGCGCCAGGAGGGGGTGATGGCGTTGACCGCTTTGAAGATGTTTTGGTCAAACATGTAGATGCCAACCAAGGCCAGGTCGCTGGGGGGATTTTTCGGCTTTTCGACGAGGCGGATGATACGGCCGTCATCCCCCAATTCCGCCACCCCATACTGGCGCGGGTCCTCGATGCGGGTCAGCACAATCTGGCTGTTCCAATCGCTCCCGGCAAACTGGGAGATGAGCGGGCTGATGCCGCCCTGAATCACATTATCGCCCAGGAACATGACAAAGCGGTCATCGCCGATGAAATCCTGCGAAATTTTGACGGCGTGCGCCAACCCCAACGGCGCGTCTTGAGGGATGTAGGCGATGTTCACGTCCCAACGGCCGCCCCGCCCCACCGCGTCCTTGATCTTTTCGGCGGTGCTGCCGACCACGATGCCGATGTCGGTGATACCGGCGTCGCGCATGGACTCAATCACCCGGAACAAGACGGGCTTGTTGGCGACGGGGATGAGTTGTTTGGCATTGGTGAATGTGAGCGGGCGCAGGCGGGAACCTGTGCCGCCGCTTAAAATAAGACCTTTCATGGAATCTCCCTTTTGGTTGACAAGGTGACAAGGTGACAAGGTGATGGGGTGACAAGGTGATCCTCTGCCTTCCACCGTTTGTTTTCTGCCTTGAATTCTAAGGGATGGCGGGGGAAAAGGCGAATGGAACAGGACGGTCGTGGGCATTTCGTTCAGGGATTGAGTTGAACGAGATAGAGGTTAATTTGCTGATCAGATTCAGTGATGGCTTGCCAGGGGAAGAGATAGGGAACGGCAGCCGGATCGAAACCGCCTAATTCCTGCTCGCGGGGGCCATACCAGATAATGTCTACGCGATATTTTTCCAGAAAGGCGCGCCGCCAACTGTCCGGCGTGTCGGCGGCAAAGAATTGAGCCACTTCCGCCGACTTGGCCTCAAAATTGCCGGTCTCCACCCAATGGCCGATGACGACGCGCTGTCCGGCGTGGGCGGCGGCGTAATTGCCGGTCTGGTACGCGCCCAGGATGACGGCCGTTTGCGGCGCATTGTCTCGCAGCCAATCGGCGGCTGTTTTTTCGACTTGGGGGCGGAAAAGGGGATCGGGCTGGGCGGCAGCTATCACCCGCGCCAGATCGGCCACGATGAAAATATTGGACAAACTCATGAAAAGCAGAAAAAAGAGGGTAAGAAATCGGGCCAGTCGTTGGCTGTCGTATCGGGGCCGGGCCGCCAACCATCGCCAAAAGCGAGTGGCTTGCAGCCGGGGCAGCAACACCTGCTGCCACCCCATCGCCGCCAAAATCGCCAGCGGGATTTGGACGCCTTGCACATACCGGCGCTGCGGATTGATCGGGGCGTACAGTAAAAGGGCGGCGGCGATGATCCACATCCACAAGATGGCGAAGCGGGGGCGGGCTGACGGCCGCTGCCGCCAAAACCAGCCCGCCAAAACCAGCATGAGGCCAAAGGAGAGCACGTAATGAGGCCAGGGGGCGGAGCGGGTGACGGATTGGTCGGCCCAGGCGCGGAAAGCGGGATTGACGCGCAAAATGACGGCGTAGGTGATGTTGAGCGGCAGGGGGATGAGGAAGGCGACGGCCGTGACCACCCCTTCCCGCAACAAAACCCGCCGTTCCTGCCACACCTGCCGCCCATACGCCAACACGGCAATGACGGCCGTCAGGTAAATCAGGTGCGGGTAGAGGATCCCCAGAAAAATGTGGGCGATGCCGGCGGCGACGGCGGCCCGCCACCCCCCCCGCACCGCCCGCTCTAACCAACAGACGATGAACAAAATCAGCGCCGTGGCCAATGTGATGTGGGGGAAGGTCATCGCCGTGAAGAAGAGGTGCGCCCCCGGTTGTTTGAAATCCACCGGAAAATGACCCAGCCAGTAGGTCTGCCCCAACAAAAAGAGCAGCCAGCCCAGCCCGGAGCCAAACATAGCCAACAAAAAGGCCGTCCACCGCGCCCGCCGGTCAGCTAAAAATCGGGCGATGAAGTGGTAGACAGCCAACGACAACATGAATCCGGCGATGATGCGGGCAGCGTGCCAGACGGCCGTCAGCGACACATCCAGCCAACGCGCCACATGCCCCAAAAAGAGATAGAACACGCCGATAAAGGCGCCGCCATGCACCTCGGTGGTGAAGGGGATGGTGTACAGCCAACGGCCGTTGTACCCTTGCAGCATTTTGGCCCAATAGGTTTGGGAATCTTCGGGGTTCATAATGAGGCCGGTATAGAAGGTTCCGGGGGCGGCAGTGGCGTAGCCGAGGAGGTAGGGGATGAGCTGGATGAGGAGGTAGACGGCCGTGAACGCCAACAACCAAGCCCAATCATATCCTCGCCGCTTCTCATCGTTCATCATCATGCAGCAATTGTATCACCAGAAATAACTATTGTCGGTTTTGCCAAATCTCAGTTAAGATAAAGCGGAAAGCAGAAGGCAAAAATAAGGAAACTAAATGAACCAACCCAACCGAGACGCCTTTCTCATTTTCGGCGCGCCGCAAATTGAAGAGGCGGAAATCGCCGAGGTGGTGGACAGCCTGCGCTCTGGCTGGCTGGGAACCGGCCCCAAAGTCGCCCGGTTTGAGCAAAATTTTGCCGCGTACAAAGGGGTGGCTGAGAGCCGGGTGGCGGCCGTCAACTCCTGCACCGCCGCCCTGCACATCAGCCTCATCGCCGCCGGCATTGGGCCTGGGGATGAAGTGATCACGACCCCGATGACCTTCGCCGCCACCGTCAACGCCATCATTCACAGCGGGGCCACGCCGGTGCTGGCCGATGTAGACCCAGCAACGATGAACGTTGATCCGGCGCAAATCGAAGCGCGCATCACCCCCCGCACCCGCGCTGTTTTACCGGTGCATATGGCGGGACGGCCGTGTCGCATGGACGCTATCCGCCAAATCGCCAACAAACATGATCTAATCCTCATCGAAGATTGCGCCCACGCCATCGAAACGGAATACAAAGGGCAACAGGCGGGCACATTTGGCGATTTCGGCTGCTTCAGCTTCTACGTCACCAAAAACGTCATCACCGGCGAAGGGGGGATGATCCTGGCCCGCGATGAGGAAAAGATCGCCCGCGCCAAAGTGTTGGCCTTGCACGGCATGAGCAAGGACGCCTGGCGGCGGTACAGCGATGACGGCTACAAACATTACGCCGTGGTGGAATGCGGCTTCAAGTACAACATGATGGACATTCAAGCGGCGATTGGCATTCACCAACTGGCGCGGGTGGAGAGGAATTGGCGGCGGCGGCGGCAAATCTGGCAGTTGTACCAGCAAGCGTTTGCCGATCTGCCCGTCACCCGCCCGGCTCCGCCGGAAGCGGACACCCGCCACGCTTATCATCTCTACCCCCTGCTGATTGACGAGGCGGCATGCGGCGTCAGCCGGGATGCGTTTATGGCGGCGATGACTCGTCAAAAAATCGGCGTCGGCGTGCATTACTTGAGCATCCCGGAACATCCATATTACCAGGAGCGGTTTGGCTGGCGGCCGGAGGATTACCCGCACGCCATGCGGATCGGCCGGCAGACGGTAAGCCTGCCGCTTTCGCCGAAGTTGTCGAATGGGGATGTGGAGGATGTGGTGACGGCCGTTACTCACCTTTTAACTTGCTAACATGACACAGCCCTCTTTTTCAACTACGAATCTTCCCGCTGTTATTTTTTCTGGTGGCTCTGAAATTGTTTCACTAGCGATTGCCGAAACGCTTCTGCCACTCAACGTCCCCCTGGTGATCATCTCTCTGGGTAAACCCTCTATTTTGAGGGACGTACAACCAGAATTACTACATTATCAGGCTCAATGGCCGCCGCAGGATGTAGAAACGGCCGTCCAAGAGATCATTCAATTTTTGCAAAAAATAAACGCGGGTCATCCGCAGCCATGGCCCGCATTTGCCACAGAGGATGGCAGTTTGCGCCTGTTACTGGAAGCCAGACAAACTCTTCAGCCCTACCTTGCTATTCCGCCAGGGAGTCTCCATCTATCACTAGGCGGCTTGCACAAAGCGGAACTGTTCCGCTTCCTGCAACAAACCGAAGTCGTGCGTCACATCGTGCCTACTTATCTTCTCTCCTCACCCGAAGAAGCAAAGGAAATTGCGGCGCGTCTGAACTATCAGGTCGTCTTCAAACCCACCATCAAGCCACTCTCTATGAATCTGGGCAAATTGCGGGGGAAGAAAGCGATTATGATGCATCACGCCAGAGACAGCGCCGCAGTGATCCAGGCGTTGTCAATCGCCTGGTCATCGGTGGAAGGCTGGATCGCCCAACCGAAACTCACCACGCCTCCGATTGGCGAGGTCGTATGGTGGGGGATCAGAGACAGGTGCGGACGAATAATCGGCATGACTGCCGTGGGAAAATGGAAATATCCCCGCTTCGGTGGTACAGCATGTTGGGTACAAACGGCTGAATTACCCCAAATACACCAGGTAGCTACCGAAATCTTGAACGTGCTTGACCATCGCGGCATTATCGAAATGGAGTTTCTACAAGATGAAAACGGCCGTTGGCGATTGCTGGAACTCAACCCGCGCCTCTGGTTGCAAGCTGCGCTCCCCACACGGGCCAACGCCCCTCTGATACAGTTGCTCTACAAAGACCTGTGCCAAGTCAAAACCCAACCAACCTTCTCCCCTGCCTTTGGCGTCTCATGGGTCAACATTGAACGGATGATTTTAGCGGTCGTCTCTGGCGAATATGGCAGCCGGATAACTACCCTGTTCTCCGCGCTCAACATTATCCAGAAAAGCAAATGCAAAGTGATTTACGACACGAAATTAAAAGGCGTGAAAAGAAAATGGATAAGTCGTCTGCTCCAGCAAGCAATGCTAACCAAACGATGTCGCCCCCAAACAGACTAGTTCCCTGGCTCTCCAGGGGACTGGTACTTCTGGCAATTGTCTGGGTTGGCTGGCTCATCTGGCAGGAAGCGCCCCAATTCACCAGTCAGATCAGGGCCATCAATGGTGGCTGGCTGGTGGTTTCCTTACTACTAGGCGTGATTTCCATCTTTTTCAACGCGCCTGTTTACTATTTGGTTCTCAATGTTCACAGCCCTGCCCCCGTCAGATTTCAGTACGCCATATATCTCAACTTCGTCAGCCAGATGGTGCGGCATATTCCAGGTCGATTTTGGGGCGTGGTCTATCAGGTGAATGAAACCCGCCACCAGATACCATCATCGGTGATGGTAAAAATAAACATTGACTACACGCTGATTTATCTGGCTTTTAACCTGCTCGTGCCTATCACCATTCTGCTTTTCCATTGGATTCATCCGGCAGCAGCCGTTCTCTTTCTGGTCATCGGATTTGTCCTATACACCTTCTTCCTCCGGCTCAACTGGATGCATATTCTTCTCTCATTTTTGCATCAACGGCTGCCCTCACGCTATCAAAAGCGGTTGTCTTCATATCTCGAACAGAATGCGCCAACTTATTCATGGCAAACCAGCGTCAATATGGGCATCTTGTTAATCATTGCCTGGGCATTTTATCTGATGGCCTGGCTTACTTTCTCGCGCGTTTTTGCCGGGCTGTCGACAGCGAATCTTTTGCTTTTGGCTGCCAGTTACGCTCTAGCTTGGTTTGTCGGGTTTATCTCCATGTTAACGCCAGCCGGTTTAGGCGTCCGAGAAGCGGTTTTTGTCTTTTTTGCCAACTTGCTGACGATCACAAACAGTGTCGGCTTTTTGGCAGTGTTTGTTCGTATCTGGCTGCTGGCGATTGACTTCATTTTGTTTACGGTGGGGATTACCATAAAATTATTGTATGAAAGAAAGCGAAATGTCGAATCAACCTCCGGCGTATGACGCTCAGGGCTTGAATGTCCTCGACCATCATGATCGGCGCGGCGTCAAGTCGAAATACATCACGCTGTTGCAAGAGATGGCGATCAAACGATACCTGCCGGAACCGGTTAATAACCGGTACGCGCTTGATGTCGGGTGTGGATACGGCCGTCTCACCGCTACGCTTGCCGCCAAAGGATGGAACCCGATAGGCATTGACCCAGCCTACCTCTTATTGAGCTATGCCCGACGCCACAACCCGACGATCCTGTTTTGTCAGGCGCAATTGCCCGATTTGCCCGTCAAACCCGTCGGAATGATTCTGCTCCAAAATGTCTTGCGCGTTCTGCTACTCAACAATGCCTTGTCTGCGCTGACTGGGATTGAACGACATCTGTCGCCATCAGGTAAACTGGTGGTTGTAGAAAACATCCGCAATCACCCCAACTATTTCCAGGT
The DNA here is from genome assembly GCA_024277135.1 of Chloroflexota bacterium. Lineage (GTDB taxonomy): Bacteria > Chloroflexota > Anaerolineae > Promineifilales > Promineifilaceae > JAJRVV01. The sequence continues at coordinate 9,578 of JAJRVV010000106.1, forward strand.
AAATTCGCTCGTCACCTTGCTGGAAAATCGCGGCTTTCAACTGCAACAAACGCTCCCTATCCGCTTTGGGCGCTGGTGGATGCTGTACCTGATTCGTTATGGCTTGATTCCTGAAAAGTGGTTGCCCCGCATCGCAGAGTACGAACTATCCAGGGCCAAGCGATGGCGCGGCTATTTACCTCCCTGGCAATACCTGAACGTCTTATCTATTTTTTCCCCGAACCGGAACTAAGGCAATTGATAAACGTCAAAACCGTATTTTCCAGGGCAAATATCCCCTGTGTTTGGCGCAAGTCTGCCTGGAAACTTTGTGGGGTATGAGATAACGTTGTTTGTATCGCAGACGCAAATGATTCGGCCGTCACCCCACCCGCCAGTACCCCCGCCCCGCCATCCCCCATCAACCGAGGCAAATCCCCCACCGGCGTCGCCACAATCGGGCAGTTGGCCTGCAACGCATCGGAGAAGATAACGGGAATGCTCTCAATGCGGGAGGGGAGCAGCAAATAATCGGCCCAGGTGAGCAGGTCGGCCGCTTCCTGCCGGTTGAGATAGCCGCCCAAGGTGACGGGACGGTCGTTCCCCCGCAGCGACTCAACCCCCTCGCCCACCACATCCGCCAGCGGCCCGCCGCCAAAGATGCGCACCTCGGCAATCCGCCGCCAATCTTCATCCAACAACAGATCAAGCGCATCCAAGAGCAAATCCACCCCTTTGTTGAGATGCCATCGCCCCAAGAAGGCCAGTTTGTACGGCGGCTGCGTCGCCAACTGCTTCTCCCCGCGCACCGGCAGGCGGCGGGAGCTGGGCAGAAAATAACATTCCCGGCCGCTGATGGCCTGCGCGTCGGCCGCCAATTGGTAGCCGTCGGCAAAACAGTGCGCCGCGTTTTGCAGCGTCCGCCGCAAGACGCCCCGCACCAGCGGCGCGCGCCCCAATCCCCAAATGTCGCTGCCCAACGCCCAGATGGAATACGGCCGTCCGCTTTTTCGCGCCCA
>JAJRVV010000107.1 GCA_024277135.1 Chloroflexota bacterium
GCTGTTCATCACAGGCCATCGCTTTGGCCGCATTTAACCTGCACTCAATTGTTAAAGTTCAGATGAGGGCGGGTTATTGCCCGCTGCCTTTTTTTGCTTCAAAACCCATTTTGTTTTGGGTCTTGACAATTACCGGATTCTTAAAGCTTTTCGTTCGGTAAATCAAGGGCCGTCTGCTGTTCTAAAAAACGGGTCAATTCTGCCAGATCCTTAAAGCCATACCGCCGCGCCGTCTGCGTATCTTCCAAACTAGCGCGCCAGACGGGCCGACTATCTGGCAATGCTCCGGCTTCCGCCCACAGGATCAAAATAAAACTATGGCGACGTAACGGCCGTTTTCCATCCATCCTTCCGCTTCCCATTTGCGGTTATCTGTGCTACTCTTTTTCATCATAAAAAGGGATCATTTGGAAAACATTTATTGACTCTACTGAAAAAAGCCGATTGAGGGCAAAAGTTCAACTTTTTGTCTCGACAGGAAATTCTCCTTTATGGGTAAAAGTTGAACTTTTTTCAGTGGACTCATTTATTGCAACCAACATCGTGACAACCACGCTAGAAATCCACCTCTTTGGAGGGCTGCACATCGCCCTGAACGGCACGCCGGTGAGCGGTTTTATATCCGCCAAGTCACCTGCGCTGCTGGCATACCTGGCCTACAAACAACAACCGTGCCTACGAGATGAACTGGCTGCCCTGCTCTGGGGAGAAATGCCAGAAGCAGACGCAAAAAACAACCTGCGTCAGGTATTGAGCAATTTACGCAAGCTGGTTAGGGCACACCTGCTCATCACCCGCAGCAATGCCGCTCTAAACATGGCCGCACCCTTCTTTTTGGATACGGCCGAATTTGAACAATGCGCCCTGAACTGCGCCGATCCAGAGGAACTGGAAACGGCCGTCACCCTCTATCGCGGGGATTTTATGGCCGGACTTCCTTTACGGGATGCGCCCCGCTTTGAGGAGTGGATGCTGGCCCAACGCGCCCGCTACCGGGAGATAGCTATGCACGCCTGGCACCACCTTACCGAACATTATCTGCGCCGCCGCGCCTACGGCCGAGCCATAGACAGCGCCAAGCGTCTGCTGGAACTGGACTCCTGGCGGGAAGAGGCGTACCGTCAACTGATGCACGCCCTGTTTTACAGCGGCCAGCGCGCCGCCGCCCTAACCTGTTACCAGAACTGCCGCCGCATCCTGGCAGAGGAATTAGGCGTTCCCCCTTCCGGCGAAACGGCTCTACTATATGAACGCATTCGGGCAGCCGGTCAACGACCACGCCACAACCTGCCCGCGCCTGCCACCCCTTTTATCGGCCGGGAGCCGGATTTAGCCCAAATCGAGGCATGGCTGGCCACGGAAGAGGAGCGTTTACTCACCATCATCGGGCTGGGCGGGGCGGGCAAAACGCGGCTGGCCCTGCACGCAGCGCGCGCGCATACCGCCGACTTTCTAGAAGGCGTCTGGTTTGTGCCGCTGGCCTCCGTCCCGGTCGGAAGCAGCCCGGCGACAGCTATTGCCGCCGCAGTTGGCTGTCAGTTAGCCGGCACTGGCCGCCTGGAAGCGCAGCTACTGGATTATCTGGACGGTAAGGAAATGCTGCTGATTCTGGACAATATGGAGCATTTGCTTTCCCGGCACAATCTCATCTTTCTGGCCGACTTGCTGAGGCGCGCCCCCGGCGTCCGACTGCTGGTCACATCCCGCGAGCGGTTAAATCTGGGGGCAGAGAGGATGCTGAAAGTAGCTGGGCTGCGGCACGCGACCGGGGGCGATTCGCCAGCGGCGCAGCTTTTCATTGAACGAGCCCGCCGTGTCCATCCTGATTTTGACCCAGCGGGGCAGGAGGCGACGTTGGTTCGGCTGTGTCGCCTGATGAACGGTTTGCCGCTGGCGCTGGAACTGGCCGCTTCTTGGATACGGGCGCTGAACATGGCTGGTATCGCGGCAGAGATTGAACGGGGGCTGGGTTTTCTGGCGGCGGATTGGCCCGATTTACCGGAACGGCAGCGCAGTTTACCGGCCGTTTTTGAATATTCCTGGCAGCTACTGTCGCCGCAGGAGCAGGATGCGTATGCCCAGCTTTCGGTATTTCGCAGCGGGTTTACGGCAGAGGCGGCGCGGGAAACGGCCGACATTCCCCTACGGCTGCTAACGGGGTTGGCGGACAAATCGCTGCTGCGTTGGGACAGCGACGGCCGTTATCGTTGTCATCCTCTCTTGCACCGCTTTGCTAACGCTAAACTAGCTGCCACGCCCGATCTGTTGGCTGCCGCCAAACAGGCGCACGCTCGCTATTACGGCCGGTTTGCCCGCGAACTTTCTCCTGCTATCTTTGGCGGGCAGGTGGCCGATGCTCTGGCTCGCGCCCGCCCCGAACTGGACAACCTGCGGCTGGCCTGGGAAACGGCCGTAACCAATCGGGAGACGGCCGTTCTCAACGACCTGGCTGACCCGTTCATGCAAATTTTCGATCTTTCCGGTCTTTACCGGGAAGCGTTGGTAATGGCGCAGCAAGCTATCGCTGCTCTGGACGACCACACAGACCTGGCGCAGGCGGACAAGGCGCTGGCGTTGGGCCGCGCTTACGGTCTGTCCGCCGCCTTCCGCTTCCGCCTGGGCGCATTTGAGCCCGCAATGCGTGATGGTGAAGCTGCCTTGCGCCTGATCGCTCCTTTCTGCCCCCATGTTGCCTATGGCCACACCCTCGCTTACCTGGGCGCGGCTGCCTATGGCTTGGGCAACTGTCCGCAAGCGGTTGCCTTCTGGCAAAAAGCGTTGTCCGCTTATCGGGAAGCTAATTCTACCTGGGGAGAATGCGCTGCCCAAACCAACCTGGCTGAAGCAATGCTGACGTTGGAAAACACAGTCGCCGCTAAACAATATGCCGCTGCCGCCCACGCCCTGGCCCGGCAAATGGACAACGTTGAACTAACGGCCGTCTCTTTGCAAATCCTCTCCATTACCGCCATGCAGGAAAACGATCTGGCGCAGGCAGCCGTATTGGGCGAGGAGGCGGTCGCCCTGCACCGGCAGATTGGCAACCAGGCGCACGAGGCCAACGGGCTGGCAAATCTAGCTCGAATTGCAGCGGCTCAGGAGGCGCACGACCGGGCATTGACTTATATGCAGGAAAGTGTAACTACGCTGCGCCGTTTGGGAAATCGGCTTTACCTTGATTACCAACTCATCAACCTATCCCGTCTGGCTTTGGCGGCGGGGGAGATGGCGCTGGCAGAAACGGCCGTGCGGGAAGCGTTGAGCCGCCTGCCTGCGGATGGCGACAGCCGGGCGACGCTGGCGGCGCTGCTGGCGCTGGCGCAAGTTCGGCAAGCGCAGGAACGATGGCGAGATGCGCTGCGGCTGGCTGCCTTTGTGGACAGCCGCACAGCAGCACCCCCGGAAACGCGCGCCGCCGCCATCGCTTGCCAGGAAGCGGCCGCCCATCATTTGCCAGATGAAGAGGTAACGGCCGTGACTGATGAAGCGGCCGGTATGGATATGACGGCCGTTTTGTCTGTGTCAACAACAATCTTGTCAACAAGCTATCGGACAAGTCCTGAAATGAATGAAAACAGCTAGCAGTTTGTCAGAGAACCCTATTTTGTAGCCGAGGTATCCTTACCTCGCCTCTGGGAACGCGGTAAGAAACCGCGGCTACAGATACTTTTCCGACAGCCTGCTAGAGGGCAGAGCTAGAGCTAGAGCTGGAGAAAGAGCGCCCCTTCTAGCAGCTTGTCGGAAGAGTCGAAATAGCAACACGGGTAGAACGGATTGGACGGATTTTCACGGATAAAATAAGGGAAAATCCGTGTAAATCCGTTAGATCCGTATCATCCGTGTATCCATTAAATCATTCTCCGACA
>JAJRVV010000108.1 GCA_024277135.1 Chloroflexota bacterium
TCATCGAGACCGGTTTGGACGATCTGATCCAATTGGGTGATTCTGTGTGGGGATGGCTTGATGCCAGGGATGCCTCATGACCCAATATGAACCGATCATCGGCCTGGAAATCCACGCCGAATTGATGACCATCTCCAAGATGTTTTGCGGCTGCCGGGTGGTGGACAGCGTGGAAGTGCCGCCGAATACGGCCGTCTGCCCCGTCTGTCTCGGTATGCCCGGCATGTTACCCGTCATCAACCGCAAAGCCATCGAATATGCCATGCGGGTGGCGCTGGCGCTCAACTGCCAGATTCAAGCGCACAACCTCTTCGCCCGCAAAAATTATTTCTACCCCGACCTGCCCAAAGCGTACCAGATCACCCAGTACGAACTGCCCATCGGCCGTAACGGTTGGCTGGACATCGAACTGGCGCCGGGGGAGACGAAGCGCATCCGCATCCGCCGCGTGCATATGGAGGAGGACACCGGCAAACTGACCCATCTGGAAAACGGCCGTGGCTCCCTCGTGGACTACAATCGCTCCGGCGTCCCCCTGCTGGAAATCGTCTCCGAGCCGGACATCCGCTCTGGCGAGGAGGCGCGGGCGTATGCCATGAAAATCCGCCAGATTTTGCGCTGCCTGGGCGTCAACTCCGGCGATATGGAGAAAGGGGTTTTCCGGGTGGAGCCGAACATCAGCTTACGGCCGTGCGGCAGCCCCGAATTTGGCGTCCGCACCGAGCTGAAAAACCTGAACAGCTTCAAAGCATTGGCCGATGGCACGGCGTATGAGCTGGCGCGGCAGGAAAAAGCGCTGGCCGGCGGCGGCCGGGTGGCGCAGGAGACGCGCGGCTGGCACGATACGAAGCGCATCACCTTCAGCCAGCGCGTCAAAGAGGAAGCTGAAGATTACCGCTACTTCCCGGAGCCGGATTTGCCGCCGCTGCACATTGACAACGCCTGGATCGCTCGCGTTCGCGCCGATTTGCCGGAACTGCCGGACGCCAAGATCGCCCGCTACCAATCGGATTTTGGTCTATCGGCGTATGATGCCGCTGTGTTGGCCGAGGAAAAAGAGGTGGCGGCGTGGTTTGAGCTGGCCGTCGCCGCCCACAACGACCCCAAAACCCTGGCCAACTGGATCACCAACAACCTGTTCGCCCTGATGAACGAGCATAAACAGGCCATCGGCGACATCAAAGTGACGCCGGCCGGGTTGGCGGAACTGGCCGGTTTTGTGGCGCAGCAGACTATCAGCCACAACACGGCCAAAGCGGTGTTGGCGCAGATGTTTATGAACGGGGAATCGGCTGCGGCCGTCGTCCAGGCCAAAGGGCTGGCCCAAATCTCCGACGAAGCGGCGCTGGCCCAAATCATTGAGCAGGTATTGGATGCCAATCCCGATTCCGTCGCCGACTACCTGGCGGGCAACGAGAAACTGCGCGGCTGGTTTGTGGGGCAGGTGATGAAAGCGACGCGGGGCAAGGCCAATCCGGGGTTGGTGAATAAGCTGTTGGTTCCGGCGCTGGATGCACGTCGTTAAACGCCAATTGGCGTCAACGTAAATAAAAAACCCGCCATGCGGGTTTTTTATTGTCAGACTGAGATGAATCTGGCGCTTACATGCCGAAAACGGACTGTACCTTCATCACTGAGTTCAGGTCGCCTTCCACCTTCACCTTGCCTGACATGAACGCCATCATCGGGTTCAGCTTGCCGCTGACCATGTCGGCGTAATCGCCGGCGGCCATGCGCACGGTGGCGCTAGGACTCTCCATCGCGCCCTCTTCAACTTGGCAGCCGCCGTCAGCGATGATGACGCTCCATTGGCCGCCGCCCTCGCCGGACAGGTCAAACGTAATGGAGGCGTTCATGTCGCCCGCTTTGGCCGCGTCAAAACGGTCGGGCATTCCTTTGAACATATCAGCTACAGATGGCATTTTTTGCTCCTTATCGTGGTTTAACAAATTCCTATTTCGAGTTCAGTGGGAACCCAGACGGGAGTATAGCAACGGCCGTAACCGTGTCAAGATTACAGAATCCGCGCCCACTTCCCGGCATAATCCTCCTATGATGAAAAAATGGCTCAAAATTCCACTGTTGCTGTTAGGATTGACATTTGGTTTATCCGCCTGTTTGCGCACCAGCCAGCCAGCCGCCGACAGCGGCCGATACGCCGAGTACGAACTCGTCACCCTGCTGCCCCGCGACGCCATCCCGGCCATTGACGATCCCCAATTCCTGACGGCCGTCGAAGCTGACGAACAGTACAACCCGGAAGAGTTGATCCTGGGCGTGGCTATCAACGACGAAGCCCGCGCCTACTCCCTGCCTTTGCTCAGCAACCGTGAAATTGTCAACGATACCGTCGGCGGTGTCAAAATCGCCGTCACCTGGTGACCGCTTTGCTTTACGGCCATCGTGTATGGCCGCGAAATTGAGGGCAAAGAGTACACCTTCGGCGTCTCCGGCAAGCTAATCCGCAACGCCCTGGTCATGTATGACCGGCAAACGGAAAGCTATTGGAGCCAGATTTTAGGCGAGGCGGTGGCCGGCGAAATGCAAGGCGTCAAACTAGAATTCCTGCCCTCCTTGATGACCACCTGGGAGGAATGGCAGCGGCTGCATCCCGATACGCTGGCGCTGGACAAAGGGGGGCGTCGCGGGGGTCGAGATAGTTATGCCGGCTACTATCAATCCGGTTCCATCGGCGTGATGGGCGAAACCAACCCGGACGGCCGTCTCTATGCCAAAGAGTTTGTGGTCGGTGTGCAGCTGGACGATACGGCCGTCGCTTACCCGTTCAGCGTGCTAAATGAGGAGCCGGTAGTCAACGACACCGTCGCCGGAACGGATTTATTGGTCCTGTTTAATGCCGATTCCGCCGCCAGCGTTGTGTATAACCGAGAGGTAGACGGCCGCCCCCTCACCTTCACTCTCGCCGACACCCCCGGCAGCCAGATCGCCCTCACCGACGCCGAAACCGGCAGCGAATGGGACGGGTTGGCCGGAACCGCCATCGCTGGGCCACTGGCCGGAACCCAACTGGAGCGGCTCAAATCCACCACTGTCTTCTGGTTTGGTTGGACGGACTTTTTCTCGGAAACGGCGCTGTACGGCATTGACAGCTAAAAGTATGCAGGTTTGCAGGTATCCGCCACTTGCAAACTTGCCGACTTGCCAACCTGCTACCTTAACGCTTCCTCAACAATTACCCCCCGATCACGCCCATCCACGCCGCCCGGTTTGCCCTCTTTTTCCCCCTTGTGCTAGAATCCCATCCGCCCTGCCCATAAAAAGCAGGGTCAATTGCGGCAATTTATAGCCGCATTTTTGTGTTACCCGGAACCGCGCTTCGGCGCTTTCCCGGACATTAAAAAGCGGGTGGTTGCTGTCTGGATGGCGATGTAGCCCTCCAGCAGATAGCACAGGGAGGCTGAGGTGAAGAAGGAAGAGGAAACCCCGTCACCAGTACGTCCGTCACCGCGCGTATTCACGCCGCTAACCCCTGGCGAATCGCCGCCCCACATGGAGAAACAATCAATGAGTGAAGATACCAACTCGTCCAAAAAACCCTCCCCCCTGCTTTGGGTCGGTTTTCTCGTCGTCCTGGCCCTTATCGTGGCCGGGTTGTTCCTGCCTCCTATTTCATTGGGCCAACGGCTGGGTCTGACCGGCAGCGACGCCGCCGAAACGGAAGCAGTAATCACGCCGGATGAAACCCCGGTGGAAACGGCCGTCCTCCCCCCAGGCGTGGCGCTGTCCCTGGCTGATGGCGCGGCCAATGTTAACATCACCAAACTGGCCCAGGCCGATTTCATCAACGGCGACGCCGGCGACCAATGGACGGCCGCCGCTGCCGCCGTGCCCGAAAGCCTCACCTTGTCTGGCGATGTGTACGCGGTGGACAAGGCCGGGACAGTGGGGAAAATTGCGCTGGACATACCGGCCGCCGCCGGTTCCGGGAAAACCCTCGATTTGTACGGCTGGAACGGCAGCGAATGGGTGTTCCTGCCCAGCGAAGTGGACAGCGCTGTCGGCCAAATCGTCAGCGCCGAAGACGCCTTGCCCCAGGCGGTGGCCATGATGCAAGTGGCGGCTCCGGCAGCTCCGGTAGTAGGCGCAGAAATACTGCCTACCCAGGAACTTCCCACCGATCTCTTGCCGCTGCTCTCTGAGGTAACGGCGGGCACATTGACTTTGGTGGGAAATGGCGAACTTCAGGGTGAGGTGACGGCCGTGCCCACCGGCCCCTACAGCCAACTTTTGCGGGCTGCCAACACCGGCGCCATCGTAGATCAAGTTTCCCTCACGGCACTGCTGAACGACACTACCGCTCAGGCTGCCCACATCAACAATCTGGCGGCGCGAGCCAGCGCGGGCGGCTTCGCTGGCGTCAACCTCGATTATCAAGGCGTGGCCGCCAACCAAACGGCCGCCTTTACCACCTTTGTCACCAGTCTGGCCGACGCCCTGCATGACCAGGGATTGACGCTGGCTGTGACATTAGGAACGCCGTTGGCGGCTAACACCACCTGGGACACCGGCGGTCAGGATTGGGCGGCGTTGGGCCAGGTGGCCGACGCCATTTACGTGCAGATGCCGCTCGACCCTACCGCCTACACCGATGGCGACAAAGCGGAGCAGTTGCTCAACTGGGCCGCGCGCCAGATCAGCCGCCAAAAATTGACGATGCTGGTGACGGCCAACGCGGTAGATCGCATCGGCGAATCTTTCCTGGAGATGGCGAACAGCGACGCCTTGAACAATTTTGGCGTTTTGCAGTTTGTTCAGGGCGCGGCCGAGGTGGAACCAGGCATGGCCGTTGAAGTCGCGCTTTCGGGCACGGCCGGGCCGCTGGAATGGGATGGCGCCAGCCTCACCTACAAATACAGTTATGATTTGAGCGGACAAAACCATTACGTCTGGTTGGGCAACGAAGCGGCGCTGGCCTACCGGCTGCGGTTGGCCCAGGCGTACAACCTGCGCGGCGTGGCCGCGCGCGGTTTGGGCAACGTGGATAACGGCTCTGGTTATGCCGCCGCCCTGGCCAACTTCCTGGGCACAGGCGACGGCCCCGATCCGGTAGGCGCCGCCATCGTGTGGACGGTGACGGCCGCTGACGACAGCGTGTTAGCTAGTTCCAGCGGCGAAGACCTTTCCTTTGCCTGGGAAGGCGCCGCTGAACCGGGCGCATATCAGGTGAATGTTGATTTTGCTCTGGGCGCAAACGTGGCTAACCTGGGGGCGTTGTCAGTAAATGTGATGGCGCCAGTGGTGGCAGCGACGCCGGAAGAGGAGACGGCGGTCTCCACCGATGACGCCGAATCTACTGTTGCCGGGGAAGCCGAAGCCACCCCCACGCCAACCAGTTTCTCGCCGGGCGACGCCGACGCCGTCACCAACGTCAACGCCAACGTGCGTCAGGGGCCGGGACTGGGCTACGGCACGCTGTCCGGCGGCGCCAGCGCCGGCACCCGGGTGGAATTGATTGGCCGCAGCTCCGATTCAAGCTGGATGAATGTGCGGCTGCCGGACGGTCAGGAAGGGTGGATTTTTGCCTCCTTGCTCACCCTCAACGCCAGCGTCACCGTGTCCGCTTTGCCGGTGATAGCAGTTGATCCGCCTGTCGCCTCTAATCCCGGCGGCGACACGCCCTCCGCGCCGCCGCCCGTTTCCGCGCCGCCGGTGACCAATGCCGGGTTTGAATTGGGCGGCCAGATTTTTGGCGCGCCCTATGGCATGATGAGCTACGCTGGGATGAACTGGGTGAAGCGGCAAATCAAGTGGAGTCCGGGAACCCCGCCCGATGTGGCGGTGGGCCTGATTGCCGAAGCGCACAATGCCGGCTTTAAGATTTTGCTCAGCATTCCGGGGCAGGTGTATCCGACACAACTGCCCGATTTAGGCGGCTATACCGAGTTCCTGCGCGGCGTGGCCTCGCTGGCCGACCCGCCGGACGCAATTGAAATCTGGAACGAGATGAACATTGATGCGGAGTGGCCGCCGGGACAGATCAGCGCCGCCAGCTATGTAAACAACATGCTGGCCCCCGGTTATAACGCCATTAAATCGGTGCGACCCAGCGTCATGGTGATCAGCGGAGCGCCGGCCCCGACCGGCTTCTTTGGCGGCGGCTGTGGCACCAATGGCTGTGACGACGCGCCGTATATGCAGGCGATGGCGGCGGCGGGCGCGGCCAGTTACATAGACTGCATCGGCATCCATTACAACGAAGGCATTATTTCCCCGAACCAGCAGAGCGGCGACCCGCGCAGCGAGCATTACACCCGCTACTTCTGGGGGATGACGAATGCGTATTACAATGCGTTTGGCGGGGCGCGGCCGTTGTGCTTCACCGAGCTGGGTTATCTGTCGCCGGAAGGGTTTGGCGGTTTGCCCGGCAACTTTGCCTGGGCGGGAAACACCACGGCGGCGCAGCAGGCGCAATGGCTGGCGGAAGCGGCCAGCCTGTCGGCCAGCAGCGGCAAAGTACGCATGATGATCGTCTGGAACGTGGATTCAACTACCTGGGGCAGCGACCCGCAGGCCGGGTATGCCATCATCCGGCCGGGGGGCGGCTGTCCGGCGTGCGAGACGCTGCGGCAAGTGATGGGGGGCTGATCAATTGTGAATTGTCAATTGTGAATTGTGAACGGGGCGCATTTCGGCGATTTTTTGCCGGGATGCGCTTTTTTTACAGGTGACAGTGTATCTTCTCAAAAATTCGGGGTAGCAAAATCAGGAAAATCAGCATACCATAGATTGCATGTTAGACAACTTCAACCCGCAAATGATTCAAGATGTAGAAGGAGCGCGAAAAGCA
>JAJRVV010000109.1 GCA_024277135.1 Chloroflexota bacterium
ACAGGTTTTTGAAAAAGCGCGTCGTCCCGCCCAATCATCATGGAAAACCTGTCAGCTCTCTCTCTGGAAAAGGAACCCTGACGCTTGTGTTAAACCACCAACTTGATCAGCAACTCTTCATCGGCGGATGCAGCCGCAGCGGCACAACCCTGCTCGGCGCGATGGTAGGCGCTCATACCGACTGCATCTGCTCGCCCGAATCCCATTTCAAAATTGATGTGCTCCGGGCGATTGCCAGAGGGCTGGTCGCCGCAACGGAGCCGTCGGCCATGCTACAGTTAACCAGACAGCATTGGCGCTTCAAAGTTTGGGAATTCGACCTCGATCCGTTTGAGGTTCCGGCCGGCGAAACGGTATCTTCCTACGCCCAGATTCTGGACTGGATTATAACGCAGTATGCCCGGCAGCAAGGCCGGCCCGACGCCCGAATCTGGGTAGACCACACCCCGGAAAACATCAGCTACGCAACGTCGCTTTTGGCCCTGTATCCCAATGCCAGACTGGTTCACATTGTGCGAGACGGCCGTGCCGTCGCCGCCTCCATTTTACCTTTGGACTGGGGGCCAAACAGCATCATCAAAGCCGCCCGCTGGTGGATGCGCCTCACCTCCTTTGGCCTGGCAGCGGAATCAGCATTGGGGCCAGAGCGCGTCATGCGGGTCAAGTATGAAGATTTGGTCCTGGAACCAGAAAAGATGATGCGCGCCTTGAGCGCCTTTATGGGGATTGATTTTCAGCCAGGCATGTTGCAGGCGACCGGATTTAATCCCCCCAGCTACACAACAAAGCAACACAAATTGGTCGGAGTCAGGCCCGACGCCAGCGCCGTAACCCGCTGGAAAACACGACTCAGCCCCCGCCAGGTAGAAATTTTCGAGAATTTGACCCGTGATTTTATGATTCACCTGGGCTATCCTTTACAGTATGGCTTAAAGGCAAAGGCTCCATCATTTTTTGAACTGCAAATGGGCAAAGCGCGGGAACTGTTCAAGGGCGAAATCGGTAACAAGTTCAAATGGTTGAAACGAAGTTATCCGTTATGGTTATCGCCGGATTTTTTCGCGCACGCGCGATTGACGGATACTAACAATTGAAACTTGAATCAAGTGGTGTAAACTTCAGGCATGACCAAAAACAACGATACCAAAGAGCAACTTTTTCACATTACCGGCCTTGATTGCGCCAGTTGTGCATTAACCGTCGAGAAAGGGGTAAGCCGATTGGACAACATCGATCTGGCCTCGCTGAATTTTGGCACAGAAATTTTGCGCGTCCAGGGAGATGTTGCGCCGGAAACCATCGTCGCTCGTGTACGCGAACTTGGGTACGATGCCGCCGATCAGTCACCAGTCTCCAGTCACCAATCCTCAGTCCCCGGTTTCTTCTCTTTTATGTGGGAACGACGGGATACGCGGTTGGCGTTATTGGGCGCGATTTTGGTGCTGCCGGGCCTCATCTTTAACGAATTTTTGCCGATGTTGGGCTGGGAAAGCCCCATTTTAGATGCCACTTCGGTGGCGGCAATGATTGTGGCCGGATGGCCTATCGCGTCGAGTGCGTGGCGGTCGGTCAAAATCAACCGCGACATCAACATCAATGTGTTAATGACGATTGCGGCGATTGGAGCGGGCATCATTGGCGCCTACACGGAAGCGGGGCTGGTGATGGTGTTGTTTGCCCTGGGCGAAGCGTTGGAAGGGTTCACGGGGGCGAAAGCGCGGGAATCCATCCGCAGTTTGATGGCCGTTGCGCCCAATGAGGCGACGGTTTTGCGCCCTTGCCTGGATTGCGCCGGACATCTGGGGCAAGATGGCTACACAGGCGGCCCCTGCCCTTTCTGCGGCCTGGAAGAGCATCGCGTTCCCGTTGAAGATTTGCGGGTGGGCGAGACGGTTGTGGTAAAACCGGGGGAACGGATGCCGATGGACGGCCGTATCCTTTCCGGCGCATCTTCAGTCAATCAAGCCCCCATCACCGGCGAAAGTAAATTGGTGGAAAAACAGGCCGGGGACAGCGTCTTCGCCAGCAGCATCAACGGCGAAGGGGCGCTGGAAATCGAAATCACCCATCTGTCCGCCGATAACACTATCAGCCGCCTCATCCAGATGGTGGCCGAAGCGCAAGAACGGCGCGCCCCGGCCGAACGATTTGTAGACCAGTTTGCCAGATATTACACGCCCGCCGTCGTTGTTTTGGCGATTTTGGTAGCGGCCATTCCGCCGCTCTTTTTCGGCCAGCCGTTTTGGAACACGGCCGATGGGCAGGGCTGGCTGTATCGCGCGTTGGCGCTGCTGGTGGTGGCCTGTCCCTGCGCCCTGGTCATCAGCACGCCGGTGAGCATCATCAGCGCCATCAGCAACGGGGCGCGGCACGGGGTTTTGTTCAAGGGCGGGGCTTATCTGGAAGCGTTGAGCCGGGTCAAAGCGATGGCTTTTGATAAAACGGGGACGCTGACTCAGGGACGGCCGTCCGTCGTCCATTACCAATCTATCAACTGCGAAGGCGTGGCCGTTTGCGAACCGTGCGATGATTTGCTGGCGTTGACCAGCGCCGTCGAGCAGCGCAGCACCCATCCTTTAGCCGAAGCGATCGTGAATGAATCGGCGCAGCGGGGGCTGAACGGCCGTTATCCCGCCGCCAATGATGTGCAGACGATGACCGGGAGCGGGGTGAAGGGGGAAGTGAACGGACGTTCCATCCTCATCGGCAGCCACCGCTACTTTGACCAAAATGTTCCCCATGACGCATATTGTCCAATCATAGCGGAAGCTGACGCCGCGGGGTACACGACGATGTTGGTCCAGGATGGGCAAAAATACGCCGGTTATATCGCCGTCGCCGATACGGTACGCAGCAGCAGCAAAACGGCCGTTTCCGACCTGAAAGCGCAAGGCATCGAACCGTTGGTGATGCTGACCGGCGATAACCGGGTAACGGCCGACAAAATCGCCGCCGCGGTGGGGGTCACGGAAGTGCGGTCTAACTGTTTGCCGGAGGATAAGGTCACGGCCGTGACC
>JAJRVV010000110.1 GCA_024277135.1 Chloroflexota bacterium
GAAGAGAGGGAAGCCACGGCCGCCGTCTGATTGACGGTAGCTGTGGTGCGGTTGAAGGGGGAGGCTGCGGCCGGCAAGGCCCAAAGCAAGCCCAGCAAAATCAGGGCCGTGCCGCTCATTGTCAGCAATTGCCGCAAAATGCGGGACAAAAGAGAATGACGTTTGGCCCAATTTTGTACGGAGTACCATGTCGTGATAGATTTTTCAAAATTCATCATTCGCTCCTTTGTGACGTAACATAAAATTGTATTCATTTGAGATTGGTTCAATCTTGGAGATTGAATCAACCTGTGAAATTTTCACCAGCTGCCACTCCATATAAAAAAAGCGGCAATGGCTCCAGTAATCCAGCCGCCAGGGAACCACCACCATCCTTGTGTGAGCAGATAGAGACCTACATTAACCATCCAGGTGAGAAAGGGGGCGACGATGCTGGAAATGCCGCCTATGATGATCATCATCACCGGAAATGTGAGCGGGAAGAAAAAGGCGAAAATTGCCATTTCCAGAAAGGGTTGGAGGAACGCTAATATCTCTGGGAAAAGCAGGATGACGCCGGCAATGACAGCGATGAGCAGGATAGCGATCCCCGCCTTTACCAGGAGGGCGCTTTTTGGAGATGGCGCTTCATCTGCCAGAGGGGACGCAAGGGGATGGGCTGGGTGGATGACGACGGCCGTTTCCCCTCTTGTCTGCGTCTCAATCTCTTTCATGTGCCAGTTGGCAATGTGGCGGGTTAAATCCCGGCTGGTTTTGAAAGGCAAATGGCATGTGGGGCAATATACCAACGAAGCTGCCGGGGCGGCTGGGCTGGCAGACTGAGTTTGTACAGATGATAGCTGATGTTCCCAGGCAGTCGCGGGTGGGTTAGCCGGTTCACTAACAGATAGCTGCGCCAGACCCTTTTGCGCCATTTCGTTTTGGGGATTGAGTAGCAGCACAGTTTCCAAACATTGTCGTTTCTTTTGTGGAGTGGCGACAACGGCCGTCATCCACAACCACGCCATCTCCGCATCCCTACCCCTGGGATCCGCCTTGATAACGTCTGCCAGCAAACGGTATCCTGACTTCTTATCCCCGGCTTTTATAGCTGCAATGGCCTGTTGGAGCGCGTTGTTCATCGTTTTGATTGTCAGTAGACGTCATCGCCGAAATATTCCGCCAGATATGCCTGCCAGTGAGGCGGCGCAAACCCGCCGCTCCGCATATCGTCAACCGTTTCCTGAAAAACCGCTAAAATCCGAGCCAGACAATCTATATCCGTTTGCATTTGCCTGTCTACACGCTTCTTGACAAACGATCTGAGAGGATTAATCGCTCCTGCCCGTTGGTTAACCTGCTCATTCCCCACAGCCCACGTCAGACCTAACAGGCGTGTTGTCGTGAACACATCTTGCGGATGGCAATGGTAAATAGCCATCCGCAAGGCGGTTTCCGGCTGGAACCCGTGTTCCATCACCGTAATCCACGGTTCGGGCAAAGCATGATGTGTTTGAATCAGGTGAACAAAATCTTGTGTTGTCATAATCAATGTTTTCAGGGTAACAGGCGCACTCCAATCACGTCTAATGGCAGATTGTGGCAATGTCCCTATTCCACTTGCTCACAGGTTGCCCTTAGCGAGAGCGATAATAATAGCCGGCGCTAACAAAAAGAGGCCCACAATACCAATCCCTACGCCTATGGATTCGGCGCCCCCTAAATACAGCCGGTAGCCGATAAATATCAACAACACGCCAGCTAACGGTAACCATCGAATACAACCCATTGCCATACCTCCTTACGTATCCCCCCTGTTCAGATGCTCGCCATCCATTCCTTATCTGGTTCTTTATGCTTCGTGATACAATACAAGAAATGGGTCTTAATGATTTCACAGAGCTATAGATGTTCAGAAAAAGATTTTGGAATGAAGGCAGCTTGCCCAGCAGCAATTTAATCCAAAATTCAAAATCTATAGGAGACAACTATGACAATAGTGAAAGGCATTTTTGATGGTAAAACGGTCAAATTATTGGAGCGTTATCCCCTGGCACAGCCTCATTTCGTGGATATTGTGATCAAGGAGGCTGTGCCAGAAGATAAAGCGCAAGCTGCGCGCCGCCAACGTATTTTGCAATATGCAGGTATGTGGGCAGATTCACCTCCGGAAACCTGGGAAAATATGAAAACATCTTTCCGGCGTCGAGGAGATTTTTTTCCACCCCGTGATGCGGCATGGTGAGAAAACGATTGTTGGATACAGATATCTTGACCTACTTTTTTCGCCGGCATCCTCAAGTGGTGGCTAATGTTGCCAGCTATTTGCAAACGCATGAGCGGCTTAGTTTGAGCATCATCAGTTACTATGAACTACTGCGTGGCTTGCGTTACGTTCAAGCCAGACGACATCTGAATGAGTTGGAGCATTTTATTGATGACAGCGATATACTGCCTTTGAGCATCGCCGCGGCGGACAAAGCGGCTGACATTTATGCCGCGCTGCGGCGGCAAGGGGCGCTGATAGGTGAAGCGGATATACTGATCGCTGGTATTGCGCTGGCTCATGATGCTGTGTTAGTGACGAATAACGTTTCTCATTCTGCGCGCGTGCCTGGATTAACGGTTGAGAATTGGGCTGAGTAAAGCGTGGTATTGTGCAGCCGCCCGCCATTGGCCGCTTGCTTTGAGTTGATTTTGGCTACGGCCGTTTCCAGTTCCTTGTCCATCGCAAAAAGAAATTTGATTGGTGTGAATACGGTGAATTTATAGTACTCAAAAACACGGCCGTCCACCATCCCCTGCCATAGTACCTTCGGGTCAGCAAGAAACTTGCGCAGATTTCTGCGTAGAAAGCGTCCGGCATGGTATAATCAACACACTGCCCAATCGTTGCCGTTCGTCCAATGAGGAGCGCAAGACGCCATGATAACCCTGGGAGAGTTACTACGCCGTTACCGCCGCCGGGCTAACTTAACCCAAGCGCAGCTAGAACCGTTAATGGGGTATGACGACAGCCGCATCAGCCGCGCCGAAAACGGCCGTTGCTGGCCCTCCGCCATCTTCATCGAACGCTTCATCACAGCCGTTCCCATGTCCCCAACCGAGCAGGAAGAACTGTGGCAAGTTTACCAAGCTGGTCCCGATGACGGCCGTCAGCAGTTGGCAAAACCGCTAGAGTTAACGGCCGTACAGCAAGAACAATGGTTCCAATTACCCGTCAACCTGCCAATACCTGCGCCGAAACTAGCCCCGCCCCCCATTTCCCTTCATCAACGGTACATTAAATATCTTATGTCTCTTGTCGCATTCATCTTATTCGCTGTTGCATTCACCCACATCGTTCAAGAGTTTGAATTGCTGCGTACAACCCGCGGGCTACGTGTCGTAGGAACCCCGCAGTTGCAACCCACTACCATAAAAGAAGGACAATTATTTGTTCCAGTGGGGCAAGAGATTACAGCTTCCATGCAGTTAAGGAACATCAACACAAAGACATTGTATCTTGAACAGATAAAAATAGCGGTGCGCGGCCCACACGCTTGTGAATTGGGATGGGAAGCCGATCAATATGATTTTCCGGCAGCCGAAATTACATTAAAACCGGGGCAAACATACCTTTATCAGGCCACTTGGCTGTTCAACGTACCCGGCGTTTACTTTGCTGAACCGGTTAAACATGATGGTCAAAACTGGGGAGGAATTGCGCCCTCGCCCCGCCTTTATTTTGTGGTATTCGACCCCCAAGGCGACGCGCCTTCATTTGACTGTATCCACGCCACGCTAACATCATCAACATTGCGGCAGTCTGATTAGGCGACCTGGTTGTCCCCTTGTTTGACGGATTGGTCGTCGTGGTAGATGGGATGAGGCACGGCCGTCACCGGACGCCTGCCAATCAAACAACCCGGCAGCTCCCTTTGACACCCTTCCGCCGCCGCGCCAACCACCCCGCCAGCAACAACACGGCCGTCCCCCCCAACACCCCCGCCCACTTCCACCGCCAACTATCATTCACCGGCTCCGCTTTCCGCGCCATCCCCCGCCAATCCGGGATAGCCGCCCGCTCCGGCAAACTGTAACAGCAGCGAATCAGCTCCCGGTACGCCGACTCCTCCGCCCGCCAACGGCCGTCATCCCACCCCAGCTCCGCCTTACAAACCGCCCGAATCCGAGGCAGCAACGATGCCCCGCCCTGCGGCAGCAGCAACCCCAACCGCACCCGCCGTAGCAGCAAATCATCCAGATGCGCCACCGCCTCCGCCCGCGCCGCCCAGCGCAGCTCCGCCCACAGCGCTGCCGTGCCCGGGATCGGTTCCAGTTCGCCGGGATGCGCCGCCGCGACCAATTGAGCTGCCTGCGCTCCATACCGCCCCAGCAGGCGGCGGCGCGTCCGTTCGTCCAGATATTCGCCGCCAGGCAGCGCCACGTACACCGGATTCAGCGCCGGCGTCTCCGCGTCCGGTTCCGGCATCTCCGGCAGCAGGTGGCGGGCCGCTTTCAGCGCATCCAGGGCGATGAGGCGGAAGGTGGTCAGCTTGCCGCCGGTGACGGTGAGCAGGCCCGATTCTTGCCACACCACATGATCCCGCGACTCCTGCGACGGGTCATCCTTGCCCGTGTCAATCACCGGCCGCACGCCGGCAAAACTGCTGATCGCGTCATCCAGAATGATGTTCAGGCCAGGGAATTGGCTCTCAATAGCGGCCATCAGGTAAGCCACTTCCTCGGCAGAAATGCCAGGTTCGGCGTCCAAATCCGCCTGGTGATCCACATCCGTGGTGCCGACGAGGGTGACGCCTTCCCAGGGGATGATGAACACGGGACGGCCGTCCAGCGGATGCATGAAACCGACCGCCTGCGCCACTGGAAAACGCCATTGGGGGAAGATGAGATGGCTGCCCCGCAGCGGCCGTATCCGGGGTTCGCCGCCCATATCTGCCCGCAGCCGATCCGCCCAGACGCCGGTGGCGTTGATGACCACTTTGGCGGAGATGACGGCCATTTCTCCCGACAACTCGTCCCGCACCACCGCGCCAGATACCTGCCCGTTCTCATCTCGAATGAGGGATTGCGCCGAGACATAATTCAACGCCGCGCCGCCGTCCGCCACCGCCTCCTGAATCACGCGCAAGACCAGCCGGGCGTCATCCGTTTGCGCGTCGCCGTAGCGGAACCCCCCTTTCAGGCCGACGGCCGTCAGATGGGGCGCCAACATGCGAAAATCCTGCGGGCCGTAGTGGCGGTGGCTCCATTGCAGCGCCAGCAAATCATACACCGTCAACCCTGCCTCCATCAGCCAACGGCCGCCTTTATCCCCCTCATACGTCGCCAGCAAAAAACCGAGCGGGTCGATCAGCCCCGCCCCTTCCGCCAATAACTGTTCCCGCTCCTGCACCGAAGCCAGCGTCAGCCCCAGCCGCCCTTCCTTGAGATAGCGCAGCCCGCCATGCACCAGCTTCGACGACCGGCTGGACGTGCCCCAGGCG
This sequence comes from Chloroflexota bacterium, assembly GCA_024277135.1. Classification (GTDB taxonomy): domain Bacteria; phylum Chloroflexota; class Anaerolineae; order Promineifilales; family Promineifilaceae; genus JAJRVV01. Next base: position 5,469 of record JAJRVV010000110.1, read on the forward strand.
AAATCCTTCCGCTCCACCAGCAGGCAGCGCAACCCCAGCCGCGCCCCCTCCCGCAAAATCCCGGCCCCCGTAATCCCGCCGCCAATGATCAGCAGGTCAAACTCCCGATTCGTATACTCAGACAGCCTCATTAACAATTCACCATTCACAATTTACAATTCATTATTCCCTCTGCATCAAACACCCGCACCACCCCCTCAATCGCCGCCATCCCCAACTCCCCCTTCTCCACTGCCAAAAACGGCGCATGATCCTTCCCCACCCCATGCTGATGGCTGATCGTTCCCCCATTTTGCACGATGGCCTGGCAAACGGCCGTCTTCATCCCCCGCCACCTGTTCAACGTCTCATCCCAATCTGCCGCCAGCCGGAAGATGACGGTGGTGTAAATGCTGGCCCCGGTCGGGTAAACGTGGGAGAGATGGGTGAAGATGTGCGCCTGCTCGCCGACGGCCGTCAACGGCTCCCGCAGCGCCGCTTCCATTTCGCTCATCAAATTAGGGATGGCCGACCAGGGCGCGGCCGTCTCTACCGTGTCCACCGCGTACCCCATCGCCCACAGCGTGTTGCGCAGGTAAGGGGAGCGGAACCGGTTTTTCTGCCACTGCTTGCCAAACGCCTGCCCCACATGGACGCCGCCCTGCGCCGCCGCCAACGCCAATGCCGCTTTCCGCGCCGCCTTCACCATCGCCGCCGTGCCGGTGACGCCGAACAGGAACAGGCAGCGCCCTTCTCCGACGCCGCGCAATCGCAGGTATCGCCCCATCGCGGCCAACAGCCGTTCATGCCCGGCCAACGCCAGTGTCGTTTCCGTTTCCACGGCCGTACTCAACCGCATCATCGACAGCGGAATTTTGGCCTGGATGATGTGGCGCGCGGCCGTCATGCCGCTCTCAAAATCAGGGAAAAAGACGGTGTGAAATTCCTCCTGCTCCGGCAAAGGGGAGACGCGCACCACCGCCTCGGTGAGGATGCCCAGCCGCCCTTCCGAACCAAGAACCATCTCGCGGATGTCCGGCCCGGCGGCGGAAGCGGGAAAGGGGGGCAGGTGCAGCGTCCCCGCCGGGGCGATCAGTTTGCCGCCGGCGAATAGCTCTTCGATACGGCCGTACCCCAACGACTGCTGGCCGGCGGAGCGGGTGACCACCCAGCCGCCCAGCGTAGACAGCTCAAACGACTGCGGGAAATGCCCCAGGGTGAAGCCGCGCGCCCGCAGCTGCGCTTCCAAATCCGGGCCGCGCGCGCCCGCGCCAAACGTCGCCAGATGGCTGGTCTCATCGAAGCGGCGCAGTTGGTTTAACCGCGCCAGACTCACCGTCAAAACGGGTTGGCCGCCCGGCTCTGGGTTGATGTGGCCGACGACGCTGGTGCCGCCGCCGTAGGGAATCAACTTCACCCCCGTTTCGCGGGCAAATTGGATGATCTGGGCCACCGCTTCATCGTTTTCGGGAAGAGCCACGCCATCGGGGAACGCCGGAATCTGCCCAGAGCGCAGCGCGATCCAGTCGGGCAGGCTTTGGCCGCGGGCGTGGCGCAACCGATCATCCGCTTTTTGGCTGATGAGGGGGTGTGCCGGCAGGCGGGATGGGGGTACGGCCGCTGCCACCGATCCCCAATCCGCATCCACCGGCGGCGTTCCCGGCCCGATTCGTTCCGCTAAAAATTGTTGGCCATTTGGGGGCAGCGGGTAGCTCGCGCCGCTGTCGCCCCAGCCGTTCCATCGGCGCATGGTTTCTCCTTTGTCAGTATTCAGTATCCAGTAATCGGTCACTGAATACTGCTCACTGATTACTGAATACAAAAATGCGACTTAATCCATTCTCCCAAAAACAGTTTGACCTGCTGATTATTAGCGCGGGTTCTCGTTCGCTTGCCACAACTGGATGCTCTCCTGCATCACCACCCGCGTCAGCCGTTCCGCTTCGTCGGCCTCATTGGCGCGGACGGCCGTGAGCAGATCGGCATAAAATTGGCGGGAACGGGCGCGGGCGGGCGGCGGCGCAAAGTAAAGCTGGGCCATCTCCTGGTAAAAGCCGACGAACCCGTTGAGGATGAGGGTGAAGATGGGGTTGTCGGAGAGGCGGGTGAGCCGCCGGTGCAGATGCCAATCGTAGCTGGCGTAGGCGACGGCCGTATCCGCTAAATCCACATGCCCGGCCAGAAAATCCGCCACTTGCGCCCCCGCCTGGGCCACGGCCGCCCGCGTGTAGGCCGGTGCCAGATGCAGCCGTAGTTCCAGCAGGTGGGTGATGAAGTTGGGTGGCAGGTGGTCGCTGTGTTTCACCAGTGTGTTGAGGACGTTTAGGCCGCCGTCCCGCCAGAAATCGTTGACGGCCGTCGGCTTGCCCTGGCGCACGGTGAACCAGCCATCCCGCGCCAGCCGTTGAATGGCCTCGCGCAGGGTGGGGCGGGTGACGCCCAGGTCGGCGGCCAATGTCCGCTCGCCGGGCAGGGTGGAGCCGGGGGGGAAGGTGTGGTCGAGGACGGCCGTGATCAGCGCCTGTTCTGCGTAATCGTTGGGTTTTTGGGGAGCGTTCCAGTTCATACGATCCTATCTGGTAAGTGGTCTGACCAGTTGTGAGTAGTATGCCACGATTTGGGGGGGCGTCAAGATGGAATTTGGTTTGGTGAGGGGACGAGGCAGGTATTGGCGAAAACGACGGTTACGATTCCGCTTGAATGCGGGTTAAAGTGTGTCGCAACGCCTGGGTATCCGGGGTTCATCTTTACAAATAACTACAACGAATCATGGAAAAAACGAATTGCATCAGTCGAGAGAATTCGTTTTTTTGGCATGGTTCATTATGAGCAAAACCATTCTTGCCAGTTTTTGATTGTAGCCGCGGTTTCTTACCGCGTTTACGCCGGCGCGGTAGGGATACCGCGGCTACTTACACGAATTGGCACGAATTCTCTCTGGATTTCTCTGTACTCTCTGTGTCCTCTGTGGCTTTTTTCGGGATAGTCATTATTTAGGTTCTGAACCATACCTTTTATTCAAAGTTAGACAGGCGGGCCTTTTTCAGTAGGGTGGCGTTGAAGGCGACGATGATGGATGATCCGCTCATCGCCAGCGCGCCAATTTCCGGGCGCAGGATGATGCCGATATTGGCGAACAATCCGGCGGCGATGGGAATGGCGGTGATGTTGTATCCGGCGGCCCAAGCCAGGTTTTGTTTCATCTTGCGCAAGGTAGCCCGGCTGATTTCCACGGCCGTCACCACATCCAGCGGGTCAGATTTCATCAACACCACATCGGCCGTTTCCACAGCCACGTCCGTGCCCGCGCCGATGGCGATGCCCACATCCGCTTGCGCCAGCGCCGGCGCGTCGTTGATGCCGTCACCGACCATAGCCACTTTCTTGCCCTGACCTTGCAACTCCTTGATTTTGGCCGCTTTGTCGCCGGGCAAAACGTCGGCGATGACGGTTTCGATGCCCAGTTCGGCGGCGACTTGGCGGGCGGTGGCTTCGTTGTCGCCGGTGAGCATGACCGGTTCGATGTTCAGCTTTCTAAGGGTGGCGATGGCAGCTTTAGCTGACGGCCGTATCGCATCCGCAATCGCAATCAACCCGGCCATTCCCCCATCCACCGCCATGTAAACCACCGTGCGCCCGGCAGCAGCTAATGTTTCCGCTTTTTCGGCCATCCCGTTCAGGGGGATGTTTTCCCGATCCATCAGGCGGCGGTTGCCCAGAAGGATAGTACGGCCGTTCACCGACGCTTTCAACCCATGCCCCGGAACGGCGTCAAAACTATCCGCCTTCGCCCCACCGACCCCTTTTGCCTCCGCTGCCTTGATGATGGCTTGCGCCAATGGATGTTCGGAACCCGCTTCGGCGGCGGCGGCCAATTCCAGCAATTCTGATTCGCTCAACGGATTGCCGGCGGCGACCAGGTCTACCACCTGCGGCTCGCCCACCGTCAGCGTGCCTGTTTTGTCAAAGACGACCGCTTCCAGGTGCGCCGGGCCTTCCAGCGCTTCCGCGTTTTTGAAGAGGATGCCGTGTTCCGCGCCTAAGCCTGTGCCCACCATGACGGCCGTCGGCGTAGCCAGCCCCAGCGCATCCGGGCAGGTGATGACGACCACGGTGATGGCGAACGTCAGCGCCGGAATCAGGTCGGCATTCCCCACAAAATACCAGAGCAGGAAAGTGAGCAAGCCGCCGATGATAGCCACCAGCACCAGGTAATGGGCGGCGCGGTCGGCCAGCCGCTGCGCCGGCGCTTTGCTGCTCTGCGCGCTTTGCACCAGCTTGACGATTTGAGCCAATGTCGTGTCCGCGCCTACCTTCGTGGCCCGGAATTTGAAGCTGCCGGTCTGGTTGATGGTGGCGCTGATCACCTCGTCGCCTACCGCTTTCTTCACCGGGCGGCTTTCGCCGGTGAGTGCGCTTTCGTTAACGTTGGATGTACCTTCGATGACCACCCCATCCACCGGAATTTTGTCGCCGGGGCGGATGATGACGATATCGTCTACCAGCACGTCATCGGTGGGGATTTCCACTTCCTGCCCGTCCCGCTCCACGCGGGCCAGCGGCGGCGCCAATGTCAGCAGCTTTTCGATGGCCTGGTTGGTGCCGGAGCGGGCGCGCATCTCCATCCAGTGGCCGAAGAGGACGAAGGTGACCAGCATGGCGGCCGCCTCGTAAAAGACCTCGCCTTCAACGATGAAAGTGGTGGCGACGCTGAACAAGTAACCGGCCAGGACGCTCAAGCTGACCAGGACGCTCATGTTGAGGACGCCCGCTTTCAAGCCGCTGATAGCGCCGCTGAAGAACGGCCGCGCCCCGTACAACACAATCGGCGTCGTCAGCAAAAAGCCGATCACCGACTCGCTGATGCCAAAGGGAAGCGGCAGATGGATGTCGAAGAAGCGGGTGAAAAGCGGCGAGTAGAGGAAGACGGGGATGGTGAGGATGAACGAGACGAAAAAGCGGCGGCGCATGTCGCGGGCCATGTCGGCCATCGTCATGCCGGCGCGGCCGCCGTGCGCTGAATGGTCCATGGCCCCGCCCGCGTCTTTACCGGCCATCTCATGCCCTTCATGTCCTTCGTGCCCGGCGTGTTCAGCCTGGGGCATGGCAGATTGGCTGTGGACGGTGCGGCCGCCGTGATGCAGGGGCAGCGATTCGCCGTGGCAGGTCAGTCCGCAGTCGGCGATCACTTTTTCCATGTCGGCCAGGCTGGACTGGGTTTCGTCGTAGTGGACGGCCGTTGTCCCATTCACTGCATTGGTCTGGGCATGATGGACGCCGGGCAGCGCCATCAATTTTTGTTCAACCCCTGACGCGCACAAGGGGTCTTTCATGGTGCAGATTTGTAAAGTAGTTTCTTTCATGATTCCTCCAAAGTGGGTGACGACGTATCTTCTCAATATTCAGCGGAGACTTGACAAGTTTTTCCATACGTTCCCGTGTAAAACAAAGCGCCTGGTGAAACTTGTCAAGTCTTCTCATACTTTAATCGTTTAATCTTCAGTATTCAAGCGCCATTCTCGAATTCTCGATTATTCTTGACTTTGTGTACTTACTTGCCATTGAACGGCGCGGGTCTCATCGGGCCAATTGCTTTTGATGAAGGTGAGGACGGCCGTTATCTCCGCTTCGGATAAAGTTTCGCCAAAGGCGGGCATGTTACTGGTTCCGCCGACGTTCACCCCTTCAAAGCGAACGCCGCCAAGCCGGATGGCCTCCAGCAGTTGTGCGTCTGGGTGATGCCAGGTGTGGCCGTCGGCCGTGTGCGGCGGGGCGCGGAATGATTTATCTTCGTTCTGCACCTTCCAGTCCGATTCTCCTTCCAGGTTGACCCCATGACATTCGGCGCAGTTAGCGGCGTAGATTTGCTCGCCCAGGGTGATTTCGGCCGGGTTGAGGGTAGGGAGGGGAACGGCCGTTTTGTCTGTGAAGGGTTGTGCGGGTGAATTAGCTGTTGACTCCGGCGATGTGGCGCAGGCGGCCAATAGGCCAAGCGCGAGAATCAGCAATCGTTTCATATCGCCCTAGTATAGAGTTCGTTCAAACCGCATGCCAGCGTCGTTTTGCTTGACGAAAACAGGCCATTTGGCCGGTATCGCTGCGTTACAGGGTAGGGTTACCCGGCAGCGTCACCTGCAACTGCGCTCCCTGTCCCAACTGCGATTCAATCGTCAGCTTTGCCCCAATCAACTCCGCTCGTTCGTGCATACCCAACAAACCATAATGGCCCAACGGCGTCATTTCGGCCGGGCTGTCGGGAACCTGGAAGCCACGGCCGTCATCGCTAATCGTCAGCGTAATCATCCCCGGCGCAAAACATACCTGCAGAACTGCCGAACCGGCTTGCGCGTGCCGGACCACATTGCTCAACCCCTCCTGGGCGATGCGGTACAGCGACAATTCCACCTCCGGCGGCAGGCGGCGCGCCGTCCCTTCTGCCGTAAATGAGATTTGGATGCCCAGTTCGCCGCCCAGTTCACTGCCCACATCGCGGGCCAACATCCCCAACGCCGGAACCAGTCCTAAATCCTCCAGGTAAATGGGGCGCAGAGCGCGGATGAAGCGGCGCACGTCGGCGATCATCGTCGTTGCCATCTGTTCCATCTCCGCCAGCCGGGCCTGGCTGGCCGGGTCGGATATCTCCAGTTGCGCCAGTTGCAAGCGCTGGTTCAGGCCGATGAGTGACTGGATGGTGTCGTCGTGCAGTTCCCGCGCCAGCCGCCGCCGCTCCTCCTCTTGCCCGGTGGTGATGGCGCCCAGGTAGCTGCGCAAACCACGCTGGGCCGCCTGCACTTTACCGGCCATGTGCGCCAGCTCCGTTTGTAGGCGGCGGATTTCCTCGATGCCGCCCACCGGCTCGGCCACGGCTTCAAAGTCGCCCCAGGCCAGCCGGGTGGCCTGTTGTTCCAATTTTTGCAAGGGCTGGACAACCTGGCGCACGCCGAACCAGAGGGCGGCGGCGGCGATGAGGATGGCCGGGGCCAGGATGAGGGGGGAAAAGGCGGAGGCGCGCAGGAGGGGGTCAGTCACTTCTTGCCACGGTTCTTCGATGACCAGCGCCCAGTTGACCGGCGTCACCGGGCTGAAGGCGATGACGTATTCGCTGTCGGCCCCTTCCAGGTAGGTGGCGCCGCTGTCGCCGCGCAGGGCGTCGCGCACGCCGGGGCGCTGGCTGACGGCCGTTGTCTCTTCAGACATGTCGCCAATCTGGTACAGGATGGAGCCGCTGGCGTCGGCCAGAAGAATGGCGGCCGGATCGCCCACGTTGAAGACGTTGCCCAGCACATCCCGTCCCAGGCTGTCGGGGAAGAAAGCGCCGACGGTCAGCAGGCCGTCCTCGGCCTGGGCGGCGACGAGCATGACATGGCCGCCGTCGGTTTCGTCGGTGAAAACGGGCATGAATTGGGAAGCGGCCGTCGGCGTTAGCGCCGCCAACTGCTCTCGAACCGGGCCGCTTTGCCAGAAGACGGCCGTATTCGGGGAAACAGCCAGCGGATGCCCATCCTCCCCAAAAACGGCAAAGCCCCCTTCAAAATCATGCAGGAGAAAAGCGACTTCATCCAATGCCATCTGCGGCGTGTCCGTCCCCGCCACCCGTAGCGATAAACCGCGCACGGCCGCCGACCGGTGGTTCAACTGTTCTCGGATGGCCGCCGCCGCTGCCCGCACCGCCCGCTCGTCCCGTTCCCCCACCAGGCTGCGCATCGCCCGCTGGTGTAAGGCCAGGCTACCAAAGGAGATAGTCAGCAGCAAAATCGTCACCGGCACGACTGTCAGCGCCAGCAGTTGTAAGGGGAGGCCGCGTAAGCGTCGGATCATCGGTGTTATCCAGTATTCAGTGTGTGACTGTTTACTGAATACTGCTCACTGCTCCACCTCAATCAACCCCAACGACACCGCCCGCATCACCGCCTCGGTGCGGCTGCTGGCCTGGAGTTTGCTGTAACATTTTGCCAGGTGTCCCTGCACCGTCCGGTCGCTGATGCCCAACTGGACGCCAATCGCCTTGTTGGTATAGCCCTTGCCCGCCAGCCCCAGCACTTCCGTTTCCCGCTCTGTCAGCGGCTCATACGCCGGCGTTTTTTGCTGGCTGGTGATGTGCTGCATGAGCTTGAGGGCGATGGCTGGGTCTAAAGCTGACTTGCCTTCATGCACATCACGCACGGCTTGCACGATGGCGGTGGGCGCGGCCGTTTTTAGGACATAGCCATTGGCCCCCGCTTCTAGAACGGCCATCACGTAGGGATCGTCATCATAAGCGGTCAAAATCAACACGCCTACTTGCCGGACATTGGCCCGCACCCAGCGGGTGACGTCAATGCCGGTGGCTTTGGGCATTTGGATATCAAGGACGGCTACATCTGGTTGGTGTTCAGCGATCAGCGACCGGGCCATTTCGCCGTCGTCTGCTTCGGCCACTACTTCAATATCCGGCGCATGGTCGAAGAATTGGCGGATTCCGGCGCGCACAACAGCGTGGTCATCGGCGAGGAGGACACGAATAGGGTTGCTCATAGGATGAGTCTCGTTGTTTGTTTGTGAGTGGGAAGTGGCTAAAGCGTAAAGCGCTGGTTGATTGATAAATCTAATTTTGAGCCACAGAGAACACAGAGAACACAGAGGGACTCTGCAACCTCGGTGTTCTCTGTGGCTAATTCTTAAATCTGTTACTCAATCAGGTGCAGAATGACTCAAGCGCAAGCTCACAAAACAAGATTTGCTTTTTTAAATTTTGATTCAATCTGGCGAGCAGTGCGGGAGAATTCCTGGTGGAGCAGGGGGAAGGCAAACCAAACCACGCCCAATCCAAATAAAATGCCGGTTAGCAGGCGCATCCAGGAATTGAAGGAACCTAGCGCATCGCCAGCATAAAAGGTATCTGGAAAAGCGTTATTGGTCAAGGCGGCCAGCCACTCGTTGTTGTAGCGGAAGCCGCCGCCAATACCACCGATCAGGTCGCTGATCATGTGGGTCGTGCCGTCTAAACCCATCGGCAACAGGAAGAGAGCCAATCCCCACCAGGGCAGGGAGCGGATGCGTTTGCGGAAAGGCCAGTAGAAGGCGCCCCAAAAGATGATGCTGGTGTACATGTAAACCATGCGATCAGACCAGGCGACTTTCCAACCCATGTCGGGGTTGCCGATGAACTGGCGCAGGATGAGCGGATCGTTGCTGTCCTGCCAGACGGCCTGGATTTCATTGAGACCGTACATCGCTTTATTGCCGAAGATGAAGAAGGAGCGTTGGGGCATCTGGTGGCATTGGACGGTGTAGAGCAGGTGAATGGCGTTCCCGGCTTGAGTCCAGCCGAGGGCCATGAATAGGGGGGCCAGCCAGGGCAATCCGACCCAGACGCCGATGAAGAAGAGAACGACGAGCAGCCAATGGCGGCTCATCCAGTAAACGGCGCGGTTGAGGCGAATGGCCCAGGCACGGCCGTTCGTGGAGACAGTCGTTGGCGCAGACACAGAAGAGGAGTTGCCAATTGTCAATTGACAATTGGCAATTAATAATTTCTAGTGATGATGGCTGCTGTGGGCGTCGCTGCTCAGATATTTTTCCGGCTCTTTGTCGAAGGCGGTTTTGCAGCCGGGCGCGCAAAAATAGTAGGTTTCGCCTTTGTATTCAGATGTAGCCGCAGCAGAACTTTCATCTACTTCCATACCGCAAACAAGGTCTTTTGCCATTTGAATTACCTCCGTATGAGTGAAAGAGTGAACGGATGAAAATTTGGTCATCGTTTTCCCCGTTCAAAAATGTTAACTTCATTTATCATACGCCGATTGTCCCGCTTTGGGGAGAGCTAAAAGCCGTATGAGTGTGCAGGCCATTTGGCGGGTGGGTTAGGGCGCGACGGCCGTCATGGCGGCGGCGAGCGATTCAGATGGCTGGGTTCCGATGAACCGGGCCGTTTCCTTGCCGTCGGCGTCTAGCACGAGAAAGGCTGGATGGCCGCGGAAACCGTAACTAAAAAGCAGCCGCTCGTTGTCCGGCAGCGCTGCGTTAAGCCGGGTGACTGTCACCCGCCCTTGAAATTCACTTTCCAGCCCATTCACGATGGGCATCATTTCTTGTCAAGGCGCTCAGTTGTCGGTGTAGAACATGAGGAGCGCCGGGCCGGAGACGGCCGTCTCGCCCACGATATCCGCATTATTAGCGCAGCCCGCCAGAGCCGCCAGTCCCGCTCCCAACAAAACCAATAACCAAAATTTTCGCATTACCGCCTCTACTTCCTTAGCTCTAACTCTACCTTTATCCTATTTCCTCGCCATCTTACGGCAGAAACTAACCAGGGACATGCGCCATTTGGCGGGTGAAAACGACGCTGTGGGTATGACAAATGTCACGTTTTTCATGTGATAGGCCATTTGGCTCTCTGAGAAACGAGCCAGGTTCGATATGTTTATGGCAGTTAAAACCAGAGGGTAATTACTCAGCCTCTCTAGCAGGCTGTCGGAGAATGATTTAATGGATACACGGATGATACGGATCTAACGGATTTACACGGATTTTCCCTTATTTTATCCGTGAAAATCCGTCCAATCCGTTCTACCCGTGTTGCTATTTCGACTCTTCCGACA
>JAJRVV010000111.1 GCA_024277135.1 Chloroflexota bacterium
ACGACATCCCGCGTACAAAAAGCCGGAACTGGTGGCCACCGCACCCAATCAGGTCTGGTCCTGGGACATCACCAAATTGCGCGGTCCTGTGACCCACACCTACTATTATCTATACACCATCCTCGACATCTTCAGCCGGTACGTGGTGGGATATATGGCAGCCGACCAGGAGCGACATAATAATCAGACGATCTCGGTCGAAAATATATATCTTGATAACGAAATAGAAAATCGGTAAAGGAGCTGATAACGGAGAGGAATGTAGCGTAAGCCAGAACCAGCCAGGGTAGGGTTTTTACTACGAATCGCTGCGGTTGGACATTACTCTCAGTAGATCAAGATTTTCGCCACGAATGCCACGAATTACACGAAAAACACGTTCTTAATTCGTGAAATTTGTGCAATTCGTGGCAGATTTTGGATCTACTGACTCTCTATATCCGGCAGAGCAAATACTGCCACGAACCACAAAGCAACGGAAATGGGTACTGTCCACCAAGTGAGACGATCCCAGAGGATGTAATAATCTATGTTCGGGGTCACGGAGCGCATGGCCACTCCAAACATGTACCAGGAGACCAACATCATGGCCAGGCCGGCGGACAAAGCGGGTTTCTTCAACCAATCGAACCCTTCTTTTCGCCGTTCGGGTAAAGGCAGTCCCCGAGTGATAATGTAAAGGCCCATCCAGAGAAAATAACCACCGACTATACTTTGAATAAAAAACCAGATTGGCAACATTGCCCGCTCATCTCTTACTTTGCCGTAATCTCTGTCCACATAACCTTAACAAGTTCTGGATTCCACAAGTCATTGCAATGTTAGTTTTTTACACGATATATTTGGTGAAGGCATCCCAGTCGGAACTTTAATTAGCGACAAGAAGCAAGGCTTATGAAAAAACTTCATTCAACTTTCTGGTCATCGCAAAGGTGGTCAAACCTATGCAACCCCGCCCATGATTTTAGTCGGATATTGCATACAGTCAATTTATTTTGCCCGATTTGAGCCAAACTACAATTTGAGAAATTTGTTGTCAATGACCAATTGCTGTAACCTTCTCGTAAGAACCGAATCTAAATCAGCGTCTAATCCATTGGAAGTACACCGGGCACACAAAAGCCCGTAAAAAATCACAGGTAGGAAGGAAAAACAACACATGGAACGAGAAAAAGTCATCATCATCGGCTCCGGCCCGGCCGGATTGACGGCCGCCATCTACACCGCCCGCGCCAGCCTCAACCCGCTGGTCATCGCCGGCAGCCAGATCGGCGGGCAAATCGCCCTCACCGCCGAGGTGGAAAATTACCCCGGCTTCTGGAACGACGAAAAGACCCCCACCGGCCCCGAACTGGTGGAAGTGATGCAAAAACAAGCGGAGCATTTCGGCGCCCGCCTGGAATATGACGAAGTGGTCGAAGTGGATTTCAGCAAAGGCTCACCTTTTTATGTCAAAACTTACGGCAAAGAATACATGGCCGACGCCGTCATCGTCACCGCCGGCGCCTCACCGCGACGTTTGGGCGTGCCCGGCGAAGAGGATTTCATCGGACGCGGCGTTAGCTACTGCGGCACCTGCGACGGCTTCTTTTTCCGGGGCAAGGATGTGGTCGTGGTCGGCGGCGGCGACAGCGCGTTAGAAGAAGGCATTTTCCTGACCAAGTTCGCCAATTCGGTGCAGGTGCTGCATCGCCGGGAGGAATTGCGCGGTGGGGTGGCGCTGCAAAAACGCGCTTTTGACAACGAGAAAATCTCTTTCACCTGGAACACGGTGGTGGAAGAAGTGGTGGGCAACGGCACGGTACAGGCGGTCAAAACCCGCAACGTTAAAACCGGCGAAATGGCCGAACGGCCGATTGACGGCGTATTCATCTTCATCGGCCATTACCCCAATAGCAAATTCCTGGAAGGTCGTCTGGAAATGGATGAGCATGGCTATGTCATCACCGACGAGTTGATGCGCACCAGCGTGGAAGGCGTTTATGCCGCCGGTGAAATCCAGGACGCTACCTACCGCCAGATCGGCACGTCAGTAGGCCAGGGTGTGGCTGCTGCCATGCAGTGCGAACGCTGGTTGAGTACACGGGAATAGACGGGGAGCGGGAAGCGCGTTCAGTCTCGCTACCCGCTCCTCTCTTTCCGCTGACCAGCCCATGTTCCGCCTGATTTACGCTTATCTGGTTTACACCTGGGGCGGATTGCATCGTTATTTTGGTAATTTGAACAGTATGCGCCGGGAGCAGGAAACGGCCGTCCGCTGCTTCACCCGCGCTTATGAAATTGACCCCTCGTTCCGCCGCGCCCGGCTGGAACGGGGGGTTTTGCTGTGGCGGGAATTGGGGGACATCCCGGCGGCGCTGGCCGATTTTGACGCGCTGCTGGCCGACGACCCCGATTATGCCCCGGCCCTGCTCAATCGGGCCATGACTCGCCAGGATTGCGGCCGTTTTACCGACGCCCTGGCTGACCTGGAACGGTATCTGCAACTTCCCGCCCAAGAAACGGAATTGTATCGAGCAGAAGCGGTGCGGATGACTGCCGTGCTGCGGGAGCTGCAAAACTCGTAAAACGAAAAACGAAACCTCGTATCCGCGCCATATTTCGTTTTTATTCCCCCACCACCTCGGCGTACAACGCTTCCAAATCGGTAAAATCACTGACGCCGGTGATGGCTTGCATAAACCTTTTTAGGGACGGGCTGTTTTCGCGGATAGCTAACAGCATGGGGCCGATGGGATCGCCGCCCGTCGCCCCCGGTTCATCCGCATACGCGCCATAAAAGGCGAAGTACGCCTGGTTCAGTTTGCGGATGCGGTAGCCGTTCTCCCAAAAAAATGCCCGCCGCGCTTCCATGTATGCCTCGGCGGCGGCCACCTCCCCATCGGCCAGCATCTCGTCCACCCGAACCCGCGTCTCCCCCATCTCCGCCCGAAAATCGAAGGCGGGTGGGTCTGGGGGGCCGGCCGTATCCGATTCTAACGGTTCAGGCGGCGGCGCGAATTCGGGATAGTACCGCTCGATCACCCTTTGCCCCACCTCCACGCCCAGAATGGACGCCACTGTCTCATTGATGGTGCGGATTTGGGGATCGGTGAGGTAGTTGAGGCTGACCGGGTAAGGCGTCAGCCAATGGTGCGCCCATTCGTGAGCCGTCACTTCCGCCAGCCAGTTGATGCTGCTCGTTTCCATGATCATCGCCGGATAGACGCCCAGGCCGCCGATGGGAACCGCCAATGCCGACAGGTCGAGCTGGTCGTAAACGGCCGTTTCCATCTCATCATACGCCACCACATCCAACCCATGCGCCAGCGGGATGCCCTCCAGCCGATCAATCCGGTCGCGGGGCGAAACGATGAGGATGGCCGGCAGCGGCGTCATGTGCATCAGCGCCGGCGGAAAGGTCTGGCCCAGGATGGCGAACCGTTCATCGGCCAGCGCCGACGCCACCTGATCTTGCACGATGGCTTCGGCCGTAGGTTGGATTTGGGCCATTCGCTCACGGGTGTCGGCTAATTGGGCGCGCAGGTCGGCGGAGACGGCCGTTGGATCATTCACTTCCGGGTCGGTAAAAATCAAATCAATTTCCGACGCCAACTGCCGCGCCTGCCGCATCAAATCGAGATAATCCAGCACAATTTGGCGGCGCGTCGGCTCATCTAAATAAGATTGCCCATTGGCCAGCATCGCGTCCAGCTTGGCGCCAACCGCATTCGCTTCCCACACCACAAAATCAAATTCCCGCAGGCCGACGATGGTATCAAGCTGGTACTCCCAGTCGCCAAACGCAGGCCATTCAGGAGCCACCGCCGTCACCAACAGCACGGTTAACAACAAAAGTTTGAGCACACGAAAAAGGCGACGCCACCACATGCGCCGATCATAGTGGAGAGTGCGGTGATAAACAAGGCGGGTTCACCAGTTGTTAACCCGGCCTCATTCGAGCTATCATTAGGCGACGGTAAAGGGGCGGCGGCGAACGAGCGCGATCAGTTTGGCTATCTTCCGCCTTCTGCTTTCTGCCCTCTGCCTTCGATACGATCTTTGGAGTTTTGATGCGTTTTTTAGTGACGGGCGGCGCCGGTTTCTTGGGATCGGCGCTGGCTAACCGACTGGCTCTGGACGGTCATATCATTCATGCGCTGGATGATTTGAGTGCCGGCAAACGATCTAACCTGCATCCGGCGGTGCATCTGACGGTGGGGGATGTGGATGATATTCCCCTGCTTTGGTCGCTGTTGCATGATGTGGACTGCGTCTACCATCTGGCGGCGCGGGTGTCGGTGCCGGAATCGCTGCTTTATCCCCGCGATTACAACCGGGTGAATGTGGGCGGCACGGTCAGTTTGATGGAGGCGATGCGGGACACGGGGGTGAAGCGGGTGGTGTTTACCTCGTCTGGTGCGGTGTACGGCCGTCAATCCCAGCAGCCCGTCCACGAAGATGACCCTGTCAAACCTGATTCCCCCTACGCTGTCAGCAAATGGGCCGCCGAGCAGTACATCCACACCATCGGCGAATTGTGGCACATCGAAACCGTCGCCTTGCGTATTTTCAACGCCTACGGCCCGCGCCAGCGTATCCCCGCCTCCCATTCCCCCGTTGTGCCCAAGTTTTTGCAACAAGCCCTCACCGGCGGCTCCATCGTCATCTTCGGCGACGGCAGCCAAACCCGCGATTTGGTGTATGTGGATGATGTGGTAGCCGCTTTGCGCGCCGCCGCCACCGCCAGAGATGTCAACCGGCGGGTGATCAACATCGGCGTCGGCCGGGAAACCAGCATCAACGAATTGGCCGATATGATCGGCTTGCTGGCCCAGGCGGCCGGGCGCTCGGTGAATGTGCTGCACAACCAAACCAAAACAGGCGGCGTCCCCCGGCTGGTTGCGGATATTTCCCGTGCCCAAACCTTGCTGGGCTACCGGCCGCTGGTCAACCTGGAAACGGGGCTGCGGCGGATGTTGGCGGAAGGGTTAGGGATGAAGGAAGGATGAGGGATGGAGCAGTCCCGCTAACAAAAAACCGGACTCCAGCCGGAATCCGGTTTTTGTCTATGTTTGTGCCCTGGAGAGGACTCGAACCTCCACGCCCAATAGGGCATAGGCCCTCAACCTACCGCGTATGCCAATTCCGCCACCAGGGCAATGCACCCCGTAATTATAGCCATTGCCCGCGCACTGTCAACGCTGCCAAACGACTCAAACGACTGTAGCTGACATTACCTATTGCCTGTGTCGCCGATAGCCGATAAGATTTGGGGTATGCTCGATAAACTTTCACCGCCCCGGTTGTTTAGTTGGACGCAGAGTGTTGTGCTGCTGGTCATCATCGCCGTTCTGGCGCTGGGGCTAGATTACCGGCAACGCAACGAAGCGGGCAATCTGGTGGGTGTGGACGAAGAGATGTTGCAGACAGAAGTGGATTTAGAATTGACTCGACAGGTGGAGCTGCAAGCAACGCTGGATTATGTGCAAAGCGATGATTATGTCGCTGCCTATGCCCGTGATGAAGGCGGGTTTTTGCTGCCGGGGGAAAAGCGGGTCGTCCCGCTGGTGATTGAAGCGACATCGCAGCCGGCGCCATCTGTGCTGACGGCTACGCCTGATCCGGCGCAATTTGCCCAACCCTGGCAGGCGTGGTGGCAGTTGTTGACGGATGCGCCGCCGCCTTCGCGCTGAGGGGTTTATCGTGATGGCTCAATTTCAATCTTATCCCGAAATGACGCCGGTTCCGGCCCCGATGGATGTTTCCTGGATCCATCGATCTATTTTGGAATGTTTGTTGGATGGGATCGTGATCAGCGATCAGTCAGGCATCATCACCAATGTCAACCAAACGGCCGTTTCCCTTTTGGGCGGTGTGGCGGAAACTATCATCGGCCAACCTATCATTGATTTGCTGCCCCGTTTGCCGCTGCTGGCGCCGACGGGCAGCGAGTCGGCCAATACGCGCATGGAAGTGAACGGCCGTATCCTCCAGGCCCAGGTCAATCTCATTTATGACGAAGCGGGGGCAGCGCAAGGAACCGTCGCCATTTTACGCGACGTCAGCGCTCAGGATCAGGCGCAGCGGGCCAAAGACAACTTTCTCACCACCGTTTCCCATGAACTGCGCACGCCGCTCACCGCCATCAAAGGATACACCGAACTGCTGGCGGGTGGCGCTGGCGGATCGTTGAGTGATGACCAGAAGATGTTCACTAACACCATCTTGCGCAATGTGGCGCGAATGGTGCATCTGATCAATAGTCTCATTTTTGCATCCAGTTTGAAGAGCGGCCGTTTAGAACACACCGCTGATTATGCTGATCTGGCCCAGCTTATCCAACAAATTTGCCGGGAACAACAGCCGGCCGCAGCCGAACACGGCCTGCAAATCCACCTCAACCTCGATCCCGACCTACGCCCCATTCAGGCCGACTCTATCCACATGGCTACCATTTTGGAAGAGTTGATCACCAATGCCATTAAATACAACCGACCCGGCGGCCATGTTCGGGTGAAGGCAATTTTGCAGGATGCGCCGGACGAAGTGGGGTTTGTGGCGGTCACTGTCAGCGATGACGGCATTGGCATTGACGATGCTGACCGACCGCATGTTTTTGAGGAGTTTTTCCGGCCGGATGGGAAAGATCGGCAAATTCAGGCGCGTGGGATGGGTATGGGACTGGCTATTGTGCGGGCGTTGGTGGAGGCGTATAACGGCCGTATCTGGTTTGAATCCACGCCCGATCAGGGCAGCTCCTTCACCTTTATCATCCCTGCCCATCAGCCTAAAGGGTTCTCTTTGTTAACCGCGCCCACTGACTGAGCATAGCCGCCCCCATTTTCTCCCAAAATCAGCGCACATTTGCGATTCAACTTGACATATGTTAACATATGCGGCAGGAAAAGGTTTACATATTATTTGCATTTGTCAAAAAAAGTGTAGCTAATGATTCCCTTCCGTGCCCTCAGCCAGTCAACTGTTTGTAATGGCCTGCCCGGTTCGCTGGAACTGGTTGTGCGCCTGAATAAATCCATGAAAGGAATAGAATGATGGGCCGTCGTGTACTATTGTTTTTCGTAGCTGGAATCGTGATTGTAGTTATCCTCATTGTGATTGTGCTGGTCATCCAGTCGAATCAGAGTACAGACACACCGGCAGCGGACACGGCCGTAGATGGCGTTGTCCAAGTTGCGGGTGACGAAGCGGGCGCTGAACAAGCGGGCGCTGAACAAGCGGGCGCTGAACAACCGGGGGCTGAACAACCGGGGTTGGAATCGGCGTCACTACAGCCAATGGTAGATGTCGTCGTCTCCCGGCAAACATTGCCGCGCGGCTGGCAGTTTACCGAAGCCGACGCCGAGCCTGATGGCTGGCTGATCCTGGAACAACGGTTGGAAGCGGAAGTTGAGGGGAATGAGTTCACCCGGATTGAAGATGTGATCGGCCTCTATTCCCGCGCCGATATTTTTCAGGGCGAAACGTTAACCAAGGATATGTTGGTCGCCGATCCGGGATTGGTGGGGGTTGAGGATTATGGGCCTTCCTCGCTGATTCCGCCGGGAATGGTGGCGGCGGCCATCCCGATGGACCGGCTGTCCAGCGTGGCTTACGCTGTTGCTGAAGGTGATTATGTGGATATTATGATCACCTTTCGCTTTTACAAAATTGATGGGGAGTTTCAGACGTATCTGGAAAATGCAGGCGTATTTTTTGTGGACCAGGCGGTGAATGTGCCGGCGGCGGGGGATGCCGGCGCCGATGCCGGCCAGGACACTGTGATCACGCAAGAGATATTTATGATTTCGCCTTACGGCCGTTTTGAAACCCTTCCTACCGGTGATTTGGTACACATCAGTCCCTCTGAATTCCAACGGCCGTTCCCCATCGCCATGATCCTGCAAAATGCCCGCGCGATTCAAGTGGGCGAGTGGGAACCGCCCAATGCGGTACAACTGCCCACACCCACGCCGCCGCCTTTAGAAGAAGGTCAGGCCACGCCCACCTATAGCCCCGGAAACGTAGTTCCCACCCCATCGCCGCCAGATGTCATTCTGTTAGCCCTTTCGCCGCAACAACAACTCTTCCTGAAATATGCGCTAGAATCCGGGGCCGATATTGACTTGGCGCTGCGCAGTCCCGGCGACAACCAAATTTACTCCATTCAAAACGTCGATCTCAACTTTTTGCTAGATCGTTTTGGTATTATACCGCCTGAAAACTTTGATTTTTCAGTTGACATCCCCGCGTCTGATCCAACAGCGCCGACGCCAGCCCCTACCAATCCGCAAACAGGCCCAGAAGGCGGTTGATTAAATGTGTAATCACCACTTTTTACGCTATACAAGGAATCGGCCATGCGACTAAGAATCTTCATTTTCATAATCGTGGGACTTCTGATCACCGCCGCCATTGTGGCTGCGGTATTTCTTCTCAATAGAGGCGGTGACGCGCTTGTTCAGCTGGATGAAGCCGCGCAGTCCATTACCGATACATCGGGCGAAGTCGGCCAAACCCCGCCAGAGCCAGGCGTCCCGCCCCCCACAGCCACGCCGTCCATTCGTTTAGTGGACGTGGTGGTTGCCACCACAAACTTGCCGGTCGGCGAGAAAATTCGTGACAATCTGGTGACTGTAGAACAACGGCCGGACAATAACATAGCCATCATTGGACAATATGCCTTTACCAGCACCCAAACGCTCATCGGTCAGATAACCCGCGTCGAAATTAGCAAAGGGCAGGCGATCTTATGGCCAATGGTCACCGACACTCCCAACGACCTGGGCGCATTGGGTTCTGATCTAGCCTTGTACATTGAGCCGGGTAACGTGGCGGTGGCTTTCCCCATTGATAAATACTCCGGTTTGGCTTATGCCATGCGCCCTGGCGATCTGGTAGATGTATTGATGACTTTGCGTGTGGTGGAAACAGACCCGGAATTTAATACCGCCTTGCCCAACGTCACCCGGCGCGTCATTGAATCAGAACTTTTGGCTGGACGCGCTTTCTTGTTCCCCCAAACCACTCAAGGAAGATTGGAATTTGTGCCGGAAATCGGGCAAACGGTTGAATTGATCCCGAATGAAGATAACGTCATTCCTGGTCAGGATTTTGCCGCCGGCGATCCTATTCCCAAGCGCGTCACCCAGCTCACCATTCAGCAGGCAAAAGTGTTGTGGGTGGGCACCTGGTTTGATCCGCGCGAACAAGCTGAGGCGGCTGCGCCGGTAGAGGCATCTGCTTTGACAGAAACGGCCGCGACCACAGAAACGACAACAGGCGATCCTGAGTTGGCGCCGGCGCCTCCTCCGGCCGGCGAACCAGAAGCGGCAGCTTCTACATCAGGATCGCAGCGTTCTGAACAGCCGCCGGATGTGATTATTCTCAGTATGACGGCGCAGGATGCGCTGGCCTTGAAATATGCGCTGGAGCGCGGCGTTGATGTTGACCTGGCTCTGCGGGCGCAGGGAGATTTTACGCCATACGCCACTGTCAGCGTCAGCTTGCCGCAAATCATTGAGCAAGGCGGTCTGGTTGTGCCGGAACCTTCTGGTTTTGATCTGCATCCAAGAGCAGAAGAAGTGTCGCCTCCCGATTTACCGGTAGAGCCTTTGAGCGCGCCTCCAGGCGGTTGATGGTCGTTCTAATTTGGTTTTTGCAGTCCCCGGCCTCGTGTTGGGGACTTTTTATTTCAATTTTGAGAGGATGCTTTGACGACAAATTTGCCTGAGAATTATAACGCTGATGATTACGAACGGCCGTCGGTAACTGTAGATGTCGTCATTTTTTCCCTGGTTGACGAAGATTTGCGCATCTTGCTCATCCAAAGAAAGCATGCCCCGTATCAAAACATGTGGGCCATTCCCGGTGGCTTTGTCAAAATGGATGAATCGTTGGAAGAGGCGGCCGTGCGCGAGTTGTTCGAGGAAACCGGCGTGTCAGGTATGTACATCGAACAGCTTTATACCTTTGGCGAACCAAACCGGGATCCGCGCACCCGCGTCATCACCGTGGCGTACTTTGCCCTGATTCCCCACGATGTGCTGCGGCTTCAAGCTGGCGATGATGCCGCGGAGACGGCCTGGTTTTCCATATGGGATTTGCCGGAATTAGCCTTCGACCACCGGAAAATTCTGGATTATGCTCTGACCCGGCTGCGGTACAAGTTGGAGTATTCGTCGGTGGGTTTCCAACTGCTGCCCGATGTGTTCACATTGTCTGAATTGCAGCGCGCCTACGAAATCATCCTGGGCGAGAAGCTGGACAAACGAAATTTCCGGCGCAAAATTCTCTCCTCGGAAATTTTGGAAGAAACGGGAAAAAAGAAACGGGAAGGGGAAGGCCGGCCGGCGATGTTGTATCAATATCGTTCGGATGCGGTGGTCGAAGTGA
Source organism: Chloroflexota bacterium (assembly GCA_024277135.1). GTDB lineage: Bacteria > Chloroflexota > Anaerolineae > Promineifilales > Promineifilaceae > JAJRVV01. Next base: position 10,375 of record JAJRVV010000111.1, read on the forward strand.
AGACGCGGCGGCTGTTTCCGTAGCCGGTTAATTTTCGGGAGCCGTGACCCATAAAGAGAGAGTCAATTCCGCCCCCAGCACCACCTCATCCCGACCCAGCCGCAGCCGCATAGGGCCGTTGAAGGGAGCGCGGCCTACAATCTCAAATTCGGCGTCGGGAACCAAGCCCAGGGAAGCAAAGTAGCGCAGTTTTTCGGGCACGTTGGTGCGCACCCGGCTGACGACCCCTTTGTAACCCACGTTCAAGTTGATGATGCACACGTCGTTTAACTCTGGCAGACGGCCGTCCTCATTCGGAATCGGTTCGCCGTGCGGGCAGCGGGTGGGGAATTCGGTCATTTCCGCCATACGCTGCGTCAGCGCATCGTTGAGACCCAGCCCCATTTCGTGCGCGTGTTCGTGCGCTTCATCCCAGGAAAAGCCCATCACATTCACCAGGAAAACCTCCAGGATGCGGTGGCGGCGAATTTCGCGCAGCGCCTGTTCTCGGCCTAAATTTGTCAACTCCACCCCCTGATACGGCACATGTTTGACTAACCCGGCGCTTTTGAGCCGTTTGAGCATTCGCGGCACGGCCGGGGGGGAAACGTCCAGCCGGTCGGCTAAACTGGTGGTGCTGACGGTGGGCGAATCTTCTTGCAGCCGGTAAATCTCGGCCAGATATTCGCGCATGACGGCGCTGAGTTCCATTGACTTCTCCGCTGTAAAACGAAAAGCGTAAAACGTAAAACCTCCCCGGTACAGCTTTTCATTTTTCGTTTTACGTTTTGATGACGCTAGATGTCATATTATCCCAATCCGACGCATCTTGCCAAACGGCCGTCCCCCCTCTCTCATTGGGTAATTATCACTTATCAGCTAAAATTTGCGTCATGTGGGAAAAAACGGTGCGTTGTCATCAACTAAACAAAGCATTTGGCGAAACGGCCGTGGTGCAGGACGTTTCTTTTTCGCTGCCTGCCGGACAAATTTTGGCGCTGTTAGGTCCTAGCGGCTGCGGCAAAACCACCACGCTGCGTCTTGTTGCCGGGTTTGAGGAACTGGATTCGGGCCAAATTGAAATCGCGGGACAGGTGGTGGCGAACGGCCGTCTCCACCTGCCGCCGGAGAAGCGGCGGGTGGGTATGGTGTTTCAGGATTACGCCATCTTTCCCCATTTGAGCGTGGCCGCCAATGTGGGCTTTGGCTTGAAAAAGAATGCGGATGCGAAGCGGCGCACCGATGAAATGTTAATCATGGTGGGATTGGACGGTTTGGGCGACCAGATGCCGCACGAGCTTTCCGGCGGCCAGCAGCAGCGGGTGGCGTTGGCGCGGGCGTTGGCCCCAGACCCGGCCATTCTCCTGCTGGACGAGCCATTTTCCAACCTGGACACCAGCTTACGCGCCCAGGTGCGGCAGGAGGTGAAAGATCTGCTGCGCCAAAGTGGAGCCACGTCCGTTTTTGTCACCCACGATCAAGAAGAAGCGCTCTTTTTGGGGGATTTAGTGGCGGTGATGCACGACGGCCGTTTGCAACAGATTGACACGCCGGAAGCGGTGTTCCATCAGCCGCAAACCCGCTTTGTGGCTGAGTTCATGGGGCAGACGGACTTTTTGCCCGGCCAGGTGGCCGGGGACGGATTGGCGACGCCGTTGGGTTTTTTGCCGCAGTCAACGCCGCTAGCTGAAGGCACGGCCGTCGAGGTGGCGCTGCGTCCTGATGATGTGCGGCTGGATGAGGATGAAAATGGGAACGGCCGTGTGGTCTCCCGTCAGTTTATTGGCATCGCCCACATTTATGAGGTGGCGTTGCCCACCGGCCATCGGGTGCATAGCTGGCAGCCCCACCGGTACAACTGGCCGCTGGGCACGGCCGTGCGCGCCAGCTTTCGTTTCGACCATCCTCTGACTGTTTTTCGCGGGGAGACGGCCGTGTAAGGCGTGAAGCGAATAGCGGTTAGCGGATGTTCTGCCTACCCGCTAACCTGGCAGATTAAATCTGCGCCTCTAGCTCCACAACCGTTTCTTCCACCAGAGCCACCAATTCAGTCAGCATCTCCGTGTCAAACCGAAATTCAGCCCCGGCAGCGGCGAATAGTTCCGGCAGCGTTTTGGTTCCGCCCAGCGCCAATGCCTGCCGGTAAGCGGCCACCGCGCCCGCCTGGTCTTGCAGGCTGTTGCGCCATATTTGCAGCGCCCCCACCTGCGCCATACCGTACTCGATGTAGTAAAAGGGCGCGCCGAAAATGTGTAACTTTCTGTGCCAGCCCGTCACCCGCTCATCTTCTAACCCCGACCAATCCACGTCCGGCATGAATCGATGCCACAGTTTGCCCCAGGCGACGTCGCAGTTAGCCGCGTCCATGGCCTCATCCGGGTTGAGGTAAACCCAATGTTGGAAGGCGTCTACGACGGCCATGTAGGGCAAGAAGGTGAGGACGCCTTCCAAATGCTCAATGCGGGCGCGGGCCGCTTCCGAGTCGGTGTAGAAGCCGCCATTTTCTTTGGCGAGGTAGGGGGCCGCCAGCAGTTCCATGGACATGGAGGCGACTTCGGCGAATTCCATGGGGGAGCGGATTTGCCAGATTAAGGGCAGCGGCGCCGTCTCAAAGACATGGAAGGCGTGTCCCGCTTCGTGGAGCAGGGTTTGCACGTTGTCGTGGATGCCGACGCCGTTCATGAAGATGAACGGCCGTTTCCGCAGCGGCAGCGTGCTGCAATAGCCGCCCAACGCCTTGCCTTGCCGGGTTTGCAAATCAAGCAGTTCTTCCTCGGCCATGATGGCAAAATTGCGGCCCAGTTCCGGGTCAACCTGGCTCAAAATGTTGAGCGAGCCTTGCACCAACGTTTCCTGATCTTGGTATGGTTTGAGCGGCGGCGCATCAGTGGCATCCACATCGGTGTCCCACGGCCGTAAGGCGTCCAAGCCCAGGCGCGCCCGTTTTTTCTCATAAACCCGCCGAGCCGCCGGCGCTGCCACCGCTTCAATCGCGTCATGGAACGTGAAACAATCGGCTGGCGTATAATCAAACCGCCCCTTCTCGCGGAAGGAGTAAGCGCGATAATCTGGCAGCCCCGCATTTTCCGCCATCTGGCGGCGCAGCTTCAACAAATCCGCATAAATCCGGTTCAAATTTTCTCGCTGACTCAACCATAAATCCATCATCGTGCGCCAGGCGCGCTGCCGTATCTCCCGATCCTTCTCTTGCAAATACAGCCCCAACTGATTGAGATTCTTCTCATCCCCATCCCAATTCGCTTTCAAACCGCCGGTTACTTTATCATATTCATTGCTCAACTTGGCGATTTCGGTGAACAGGGGCACATTGTCCTGGCGGAATAGGTCGGCTTCGTTGCGCATATGGCGCAGCGCCAGTTTCATGTCGGCGAGGGCGGGACGGCCGTTGTCCAATGCCAGCAGCCGTTCTTTTAGCTTTTGATTGGCGATTTGGATTTGCGGGGACACATTATTGACGAAATCGAGGAAAGCCTGTTCCTTCTCTTCATCGGCCGTGTCCAGCGATTTTTCAATGTAAATCATCGCGCCAGATTCCCAGGCCAGGCGGCTTAGCGCCGACCAATCTTCAATCCATTGGCGGGTGTTTTCCGGGGTGATCGGCCGTTCGTTTAATTCGGTGAAATAGGGAGCAAATGTCTCCCATTGGGTGGCGTCAACGTGTTCGGTGGTGGCGGGGATAGGGGGGAATTTCATGAGGTCACTCCATCAGGGCTAAAAAAACCCTTGCGTTAGGCAAGGGCTTTCGTTGTCAAGGCGACGACCGGATTCGAACCGGTGATAGAGGTTTTGCAGACCTCTGCCTTACCACTTGGCCACGTCGCCGTAAATGAGATCGGCAGGCCAGCGCCTGCCGATTTGTTGTTAAAGCGGGCGAAGAGATTCGAACTCTCGACCTTCTCCTTGGCAAGGAGACGTTCTACCACTGAACTACACCCGCGAAAAATTGTTTGTGTGCTGCGCCGTTTAGGCTTATGCCAGGACCCAGACTCGAACTGGGGACACCTGCATTTTCAGTGCAGTGCTCTACCAACTGAGCTATCCCGGCTGGGATTGGCTACCTTGTTAATGCAGGCGGAATTCTATCCAAAGGTGGTGTGACTGTCAAGTTTTGAGCGGCCAATATCAGGTGTGCCGGGTGCAAAAAAAACAGGTTTCGGATAAACTTGTGTCTGGGAATGGTTGTGTCCCGGTGGGCGCCCCAGTCTTCAAAATTGGTGGCCGGTTGCGCGGAGCAAGCGGCGGTGGGTTCGACTCCCATCCATTCCCGCCTAAAACAGGAAGCCGGATGTGATCATCACGTCCGGCTTCATACTTTTATCAACCCACCCTCCCGGAGGCTAAGATGGACTGAATTCCATCTAACTCATGAGCCTCCGGGAGGATTTGTCGGGGGGAATGAAACGGTTACTATCAGAGAATGTTACTCGATTAGGACCAACCGACGGGTCACATAAAGCTGGTACAGAGCGCCATCTTGGGCGCCAAAGTAGATATTGCCGTCCGGGCCAACGACGACGCCGGAGCGGACATCTCCTTTGCCTTTGGTGCTGTTGGGGCAGGCTGGGGAGATGCAGGGGCCGGCGCCGTCGTAGAGGTTGGTGTCGTAGTGGCCGAGGTCACGGCCGTTTTCCCACCACAACCCCCACATACTGCCGCCAGCGCCGCCCAGGCTGGTTTGGTTAGCCCCCACCATGATGATGCCGTCCACAACCGCCGGCGCCGATTTCACCCCGCCGGGAATCAGACGTGTTCCACCAGCATTAAAAGCCGGCCCGCCGTCCGGGTTGGTATCGTTGAAGCGAGGGTTCACTTTGTCGGCCGTGCCTAAAACGCCATCACTGTCTACATTGTCCCAGATGGAAAAACCATCTACAGCGTCCAGCGCGTACACCCCTGCATTATTCCCGCCAAACACATAATTCCGGTAAATGGCCGGGTCGCTTCTATGGTTGTCAGAGCCGGTATGCTTGCGCCAGATTCGGGTTCCGGTCACGGCATTATACGCATACAAATACTCATCGGTAGGGTTAGCAAAGACGCGCCATTGATCGGGCGTGCCATCCCGATTCGTATCAATTTTGCCTACCGCGTTTGAGTTTCGGTCGGAAGGGGTTGTTGGACTGGCATAATCATCCAAGACATCATACCAGATTCGTTCGCCCGTCGCCGCGTCCAGCGCGTAAAGGTAAGGCGAGTCGGAATAATTGCCTGTGGCCCCATCGTTCATGTAAATCAACTTTAGGTCCTGGTTGGTCCCATCCGGCCAGGCGATCCAAATGCGGCTGACCCGGTGGGTGTTGGGATCGGAGCCTTGCGCCAGAGGCAGCGTCACCCGTTTCTTGTTGAAACTGAGGGCCAGGGATGAGGTGACGGCGCCGCCGCAGGCTGAGCCATCCCCGGCCGAGAGCAGGATAACGTCTGTGCCGCATCCCTCAAACCAGACTTGGATGTCATAATTTCCGGCGCCGGTGTTGGCGTCTTTCTTGAATTCAAACACCAGGTTTTTGAACATGTTGGTGCTGATTTCTCGTTGAACCTCGCGCTCGCCGGCGCTGAAAGCATAATCCAGGGGAGAGGCGGCTTTCTGGGCGTCCCAAATCCAGACGTCAGTGCCGCCGCCGCTACCTTTGCTGTTGTTGCCGAATGAGGGGATGAAAATAACGCCCTGAGCATACCCGGCGTTGGTGAAATCAGTATCTGTGACGTAGTTAGCTGTGCCGTAGTAAGGCCCCGTAATCTTGTCGCGGGAGAGCGCCAGCGCGTCATTGCCGGTGGTTACCCAGGTGGCGGTGCTGCTGGGCAGTGGGGTGGAACGCCACAAGATGGCGCCGGTGGTAGCATCATAGGCGTAGACGTTACCGCCGTAGGTTCCGTTGAAGATGACGCCGTTGTAGGTGGTTCCGCCAATGGTGATGGCGCCGCAGGAGTAAGCTGGCGAGGAGCGGTATTTTTGGCCGCTATCTTCAAAGTTGTCTGAAGAGATGCCGGGGGTGTCCCAGACGACGTTGCCATCGCGGGTATCCAGGGCGATTTCGTGGCCGTTTTGAGCGGCAACGATGATCATGGGGTAGCCGCCGTTGGCGACGTTGGTGATGGCCGGATCATCCAGGAAGAAGGGAGAGGAGCGGATCATTGTGCCCAGATTGGCAAACCATAGTTGGCTGCCATCCATAGCGTTGAAGGCGAAGACGCCGCCGCCTACGCCGTTTTTGGAGGGGCCGTTGGTTCCCACGTAGGCGACGGGCATGCCAGAGGCGATGCCGGAGTGCATAGCAATGACGGGGGTAGAGCGGTGGTTTTCGGTGTCGCCGTTGAGGTCCCAGCGGAAGCCCCAAAGATATCCGAGTTCAAAATCTCCTTTGGCAGCCTGGTTGTAGGTGTCTGTCCAGCTATCTGCCTGATAGCCGGTACGGCCGCAGCCGCCGCGGAACAAGTCCCATTTTTGGTCGGCGGCCCAGGAGGTGGCAAATACGGCGGCGCGGGCGTGGATGGTGGTGGTTTTAAACCCCAGGATGGGTAAAAAGTATAATTCTTCGTCTTTGTACAAATCAACGATAATAATGTCGTTGGGGACAGTATTTTGGCCGAAGCTGATTTCTATCTTGGTGTCTCCGCCGTTAGTGACGTCTATGGTATCGTTCAAGAAGAGGTACTGTAAGGCTTTTTCTTTGGCGGCGGTGGCCTGGGTGAGTTCGTGACCGCCGGCGAGAGCGGCGGCGTCGGCACGGCCGTCTAGCAGTGCTTTTTTATACCAGAGGACGCCGCCATCTACGGTCAGACCGACGAAACCTATCAGCCCGATGATGATGAAGGCGATGATGATTAGGGATTGACCGCTTTCACGGCCGTGCGCCACGCGCTTGTTACTGTTTGTGTTGTTTTTCATGACATTGCTTCCTGTAAGGCCAAATCCGAAAAATAATTGTCCATTTGCTATCCACCGATTACGCCGATGACGCAGATTTTCTCTGGTTTAATCTGTGTCATCTGTGCAATCTGTGGATCATTATTTTTTTCATATGGCCTAAAATATCCTGGTTAACAGATGGCGGACAGACAGGCTGACGCCCCAATGATCATTGTCCAATAATTCGCATGATGGAAGATGAGTAAATGGTGACGCCATTTGGAGAAACGATGGTGAGGCCGATGATAGGCGTGTGGCGATGATAATATTCGACAACAATAAAATCATCATCACTCAATGTTGTCCCCAACGTGGCTGTCATATTGGTTAGCTTTGTAGCCAAATCCGCACATGAAATAAGGGAGGGATCGGTTCCGGCTGCGTTATCCGATGGCCAGATGACGGTGGCGGATTCGCAGGTTGTCAGGTTGCCCAGGCTGTCTGATTTGAAGTGGGTGACAATCGCCGTATCGGCGGCACTGGTCGGCTTTAAGAAACTGCTACTGGCCGATTGGTCTAATTTATTGCCGACGATTGTGGCCCATTGAGAGATGGTAATGGTGTCGTAGCGCGATTCTCTGGCGGCGCGTCGGGCGGCTTCTCGCGCGGTGTTGTGGACAGTGTTCGCGGCAAACATGTAGTAGGAAACTTCCACAGACCCCAAGAACAATACTAATAAAAAGGGAAGTGTGATGGCCAATTCTACCAGGCTTTGCCCCCGGCTGGTTCTACGCTGTTTTCTATGGAGCCATTGTTTAACTTTGCTGACTAAGGAATGATGTGCGTTCATGATGTTACCTCTATTACGGGAATATTTTCCTATCCAATTGTTTCGTTTCCAATCGCCCCGTTGGTGGCGTTTAGGAAAAATAAAATGGAGTTTGTCGGATTGGTTATGCCAATAATCTGCCATTCCACTGTTTGTTGGTCGTTGACGGCGAGTTTTAAGTGGATGGATGCTTGGGGGTTTTTTTGTAAAAATTCTTGCCCGCCGTAGGTTAGAAAGGTTTGGATGGCGGCGGGACTGTCAATTTCCCACTGGTCTATCGGGATGATGGACGGGGGGGATATGGGCTGGTCGAATCGGCTTTGATGCGCCTGGGTTCCGGTTACGGCGATGATGCTTATCTGGTGGGCGGTGGGGGAGTAGAAGGTGAAGGCCCAGTTGGCACGGCCGTTTTGCAAGGCGTTGATGTTGGTTCCAGCCTGTTGCTGCCAGGAGGCTGTGACCCGGCTGAGTTGGGCGTCTGCCCGCCAGTTTTGGGCGACGCTAACCGCCTGCTGATACGCTTGCCGGGCGGTGGGGGATTGGGCTGTTTCTTGAGCGGCAAATCGCGGCACAACTTTAACCCAGAATAACACAAACAGGGTGATGGCAATGATTACCCCGATGGAAATAGCTGTTGTTAAAGTCAGTTGATCTTGCCGGTTGTTATTCATTGCCTGTTATGGTTTCATCACTACGGGCAAAAATATGCCGTAAGCAGATTGGGTATATTGGACTGTATAACGTCCCTCTTCTTTTTCTTGCCAGACGACGTGAACGCTGCCGGTAGCATCTACATCCATTTTGGGGGATAAGGATTGAATGTTGGCAGATCGTGATACGTTGGCAGGCGAAGACCAGGTGACGCCGAGGTCGTCAGAATAAGCCAGGAATATGTCTTCTTGCCCGCCGGTGTCCAGGGAGCTGTCTATCCAAAGGATGTAGATGATGTCATTGAATAGGCTGATTTTGGGGGAGATGTATGTGGGCAGGGAGTTGTTGGCCTGGACAGATCTGTTGATGATGCGTTGGGGGGATGACCAGGTGGTGGCGCCGGTTTGCACGGCCGTGCCCCCGGTGGAGTGCGCGTAATAAATGTACTGCTCGCCAATGCTGATGTAATCTTCCCAAACCAGATGCAGGGTATCATTCTGATCAATGGCGATGTCCGGCCGGGCGGCGTTGGCAATGGCTGGATCGGTGACGATGGGCACGGCTGTCTGCCAGGTGATCACGCCGTTGTTATTTAGCCCTTTGGCATAAAAGATGCGGCCATCTGTCGCGCCTTGCTGTTCTTGCCAGACCAAATGCAGGTTATCCTGACTGTCTATGGTGACAGCAGGATATTGGGAGCCGGTGCCGGTGCTGGCGGTGTAGACGGCCGTTGCTGTCGGCCAGGTCGTCCCATTCACATCCCGGCTGGCGTAATAGGGAAAGAAAGGCGTCTTTTCCACTCCCGGTTTATTGCCGGGGAAGACAACATGGATGCGATTATCACTGCTGATAACCAGATCGTGCGCCGAAGCGCTGGCATTGACAGAGGGTTCAATCGTCATCGCCGTCCCCGATTTCAGCGGCTTTTGGTGCGTTAACCGGATGCTGCCCGTCCACTCATCCCAGATGACCTGAACATTGCCATTCATATCAAGCGCCATATCCGGGCGGAGAGAGTTTGTAGCAGAGGTATAAAAAGCGATGGGATTGCTCCAGACCCCGCCGCTGTTTGCCGATTCGGCAAAAAAGAGGTCTTTGTTGCCGATGGTGGCTGTGCCTTGCTCCCACATCACGTCAATCGTATTGTTATTGATGAAAATACTTGGTTTGGTAGCGGTGTAAGAACTGTTGGAAAGCGTGGCTGGCGGCATGAAAATGCCCGTTTGCCCCGCCGTTGGCGCGGCATTCGGCCTGGCCCAGCCAATTCGTCCTTCACGATCTATCAGTGACAGCGATAACATCACTATAAACCACAACATCCGCTTGAACTTCATAAAACTCTTTTCCTGATTACTTCGCTGAATAACGAACTCTTCCCAGTGTTGTCGGCAGCCATTTACGGCGTCAAAATCAAAGAGATGATGGTAGATGACCCGCTGACGACGATGACGCCTACCTGGAGATCAGTGTATAACACGTTGCTGACGGTAACAGCGCCATACACATCATATGTTCCTGCCGGCAATACCATGCCAAAATCAAATGCGCCGGTGGCGTCGGATACGGTTGTGGCAATAACGTTGGCGCCCACGCGAGCTTCCAGAGCTACCTGACCAATTGGAACCAGGTCGCCGTTAATCAGCAGAAGTGTTGAGCCGCTGATGCCGCCGGGGTTGGGCACGGCCGTTGCTGTAGGCGTTGGTGTGGCTACCGGGCCGCCGCCGCTGCCGACAGTCACCGTAATGGGGCCAAAGACATTGTTGGCTTCATTTATCTCGCTAATCTGGTTCCACGTATCTGCCTGTGCATAAAATACATGGTCGCCGGGCGTGGCAAAGCCGGGGTAATTCAATGTCACCGTGATCTGTCCACCGGCTGCCAGCGCATCGATACCTACCCAATTGTCGCCGGGGACGCCGGTTGTCGGCGGGGTTGCCGGATCGCCATAGAGGTATGCCCAGGATAGGCTGCTGACGTCAATGGTGCCCTGGTCTTCGATAACCACTTCTACGGTGATGGGTTGACTGACGGTGACGGCCGTACTCGTGACCACCCGCATACTTGTAATCACCAGATCGGCGGCGGAAGGTGTGGCTGTGGGTGTGGGCGAAGGCGTGGGCGTCGGCGGGGCCGCAGCGGAAACAGCCACACAAGCGCCAGCGGTAGACCCATTATCTGTGGTAAAATCAACCGTCATCGTATTCGCGTTGCCAATTCCCACCGCCGCATTGTCATAATCATAATTCGTCGTGTCCCCTGTCACCGAGAGCATATCCAACAAATCAATA